>NZ_JH417676.1 GCF_000239295.1 Flavonifractor plautii ATCC 29863 | reverse complement strand
CGTGCCGCCAAACCGGCGGCACGGCCCCTCTCTGCTCTTATTCCTGCTCCATATGGCTCTTGACCCGCTGGATGATCATATCCAGGGCCACCGCGTTTTTGCCGCCCTCCGGCACAATGAGGTCGGCGTAGCGCTTGGAGGGCTCCACAAACTGCTCGTGCATGGGCTTGACGGTGGTGAGGTACTGCTGCACCACCGAGTCCAGAGAGCGCCCCCGCTTTTTCACATCCCGCATGATGCGGCGGAGGATGCGCACATCCGCGTCGGTGTCCACAAAGAGCTTGATGTCCATCAGCTCCCGCAGGGCGGGGTCCACGAAGATCAGAATCCCCTCCACCAGAATCACCCGGGCGGGCCGCACCTCCACCGTCTCCGCCGCCCGGTTGTGCACGGTGTAGTCGTAGGTGGGACTGTGAACAGCCTCCCCACGCCGCAGCGCCTGGAGGTCGGCGATCAACAGCTCCGTGTCGAAGGCGTCCGGGTGGTCGTAGTTGAGCCTGCACCGCTCCTCATAGGGCATGTCGTCGTGCTGCTTGTAGTAGTTGTCGTGGTAGAGGATCGACACGTCCTCCCCAAAGTGCTCCTTCAGCCGCAGGGTGAGGGTGGTCTTGCCCGACCCGGTTCCCCCCGCGATGCCGATAATCATGGTTTCCATGCTTCCGCCCCCCTGTTTTTTCTACAGTATAACACAGGGCGGCGGGAGGTACAAGCCTCCCGCCGCCCTGTCCGGCTAGGGTTTGAGCACAATGCGCCGCGGGCCCCGGGGGCGCACCCGCCCGACGGCGGCGGCGGTCACCCCCGCGTCCGCCAGGCGGCGCAGCAGCTCCGCCCCCCGCTCCTCCGCAATGGCCAGGAGCAGGCCGCCGGAGGTCTGGGGGTCGTAGAGGCAGTCCAGCACCGCCTGGGGGAAGGTCCCCGCCGTCTCCACCTCCGGCCCGGCAAACTCCAGATTGCGGTAGGCCCCCGCCGGGATGATGCCGTCCCGGGCCAGCTCCAGGGCCTGGGGCACGATGGGCACCCGCCCCGGCCAGAGCTCGATGGTGCACCCGGCCCCCTCCGCCATCTCCCTGGCGTGGCCGATCAGGCCGAAGCCCGTCACATCGGTGCAGGCGCTGGGCCGCAGGGGCACGGCCGCCCGGGCCGCGTCCCGGTTGAGCGCCGCCATCAGATCCGTCATCGCCCGGTACTCCGCCCCGCTCAGCAGCTCCGCCTTGGCGGCGGTGGTCAGGATGCCGGTACCCAGGGGCTTGGTGAGCACCAGCAGATCCCCCTCCCTGGCCCCCCGGTTGGTCAGTACCGCTCCGGGGTGGACCAGGCCGCTGACGCACAGGCCGTACTTGGGCTCCGCGTCCTCGATGCTGTGGCCGCCTGCGGTCACTGCGCCAGCCTCCGCCACCTTGGCCGCGCCCCCCTCCAGGATGGCCCCCACCGCTTCCCGCGGCAGGCAGGAGGGGACGGCCAGCAGATTCATGGCCAGCCTGGGCTCGCCCCCCATGGCGTACACGTCGGAGAGGGCGTTGGCCGCCGCGATCTGCCCAAAGTCATAGGGGTCGTCCACCACCGGCGGGAAGAAATCCACCGTCTGGATCAGCGCCAGCTCATCCGTGAGGCGGTACACCGCGGCGTCATCGCTGGAGTCGTAGCCCACCAGCAGGTTGGGCTCAAGCGTCCGGGGCAGCCCGGACAAAATCTGTTGCAGGACACCCGGTCCCAGCTTGGCCCCTCACCCACCGGCCGTGGTCATGGCGGTCAGGCGCAGCTTCTCATACGGCATAGACTCACCCCCTCTCTTTTTTATAGTGTACCACAGCCTCCAGGCAAAAGGCAACCATACCGCGCCGCACCCCCCTCCCCCTCCACGCATACGCTGGAGTGAGAAACTAGAGACTTGGAGGGTCATTTATGCAAGCGGAAGCAAAGGTTTGTTTTTATCTGGGCGCCAATTCCCCCACCGGCTTCTACTCCCTGTACGACCAGCTGCTTGAGCCCGAGCAGGCCGAAACCATCTACATATTGAAGGGCGGGCCGGGCTGCGGCAAGTCCTCCCTGATGCGCCGGGTGGCCCAGGCCATGGAGGAGAAGGGGGCTTCGGTGGAGTACATCGCCTGCTCCGGCGACCCGGACTCCCTGGACGCGGTGGTGTTCCCCGCCCTGAACACCGCCATTGTGGACGGTACCGCTCCTCATGGCTGAGCAACAGAAGGATACTTTAGGTATCTATCTTTGTGTCATCGGTTATCTGTCCCTGCACCGGCCGGTTCATTTCGATCCAAACCCGGTTTACCTCTTCCATACAGGTAAAATAGAGACTGGTCAGCAGATTCGTAGGAATTCCAAGCTCTCCGGTCAGTCTATCAATCTTTTCCCAATCCGCATGTTCATAGCTCAGGGCCAGATCGTACAGCATTCCAGCCCGGCCGGTATGCTGTAAAAGGGCCTCCTTAGCCTCCGCACACAGAGGAATGGGCTTCAGAATCTCCGCCAGCGGAGCATCAATGAGATAATTCAGGGTAGAAAACATCCCCATTAAGTAGGCATCCGGCTTGGAGATCGGCATATCCTTTGCGTAGTTCATCAGCTTGCTACAGAAGTTGGCCCGCATGAACGACATTCTGAGAAACTCCTCCGCGCCCTCCTCCATCTGATTCTCGGCATTGCTGGCGCTCAGCAGGTAGACCCATTGACGCAGTTCGCTCAGGCCCATAGTCATGATCGCCTGGCGTACGCTGGTTACCCGGTGGCGGAGCGCATAATAGCAGGAGTTTGCCATCCGCAGCAGGCCATAGGTCAGCGTAGCATCTACGGAAATAATCTGCTCAATCTCCTCCACATCCGGCTCGTCCCGCGTCATCGCCACCATTAGGCGGAAGAAGTTGCTCTGCAAATATCCGCTGCTGTGGGTCTGTGTGGTCAGCTTTTCCGCCACATAGGGGCCCTCCAGGGCATCCACCCCCAGCTTGACGGCCTTCTGGTAGGTTTCCTCCCGGTCAATCCCCACGGCGATACACTGCTTTTTCATGCTGTGGGCGATGTCGATGATGTTTTTCAGCGTCAGCTCCGGCGTGGTCTGGATGTTCAGCTTAATGTAGTCGATCCGGTCCAGGATTCCCAGATAGCGCGGGGCAAACTGGAATTCATTGACCGCCACCTGATAGCCCTCTTTTGCATACTGCTGCACCATATGCATGGCCAGGGGATGAATGATAACGCTGTCGTCAATCTGGATCACCAGCTCCCCCTTGTCAAAGAGGTGGGGCGTTTTTTTCATCAGAAGCGTGGTGGTGAAGGTCATAAAATTCAGTGAGCCGCGCAGCAGCTTATCGGTATTCATGGTGAGGAAATTGTAAATGGTGTCCGCTGCGGCAAAGTCGTTCTCCCTGACGTTTTTGCCGTTGTCGCCAAAGGCCTGGTTTTCCCCATGGTACTGGATCTCATAGCCGATGATCTTATTTGCCTGGTCTTTGATGGGCTGACGAACGATATATTTGCTGCTCATGCCTGTCCTGCCTCCCGCTTCCGTCTGCTGCGCTCCAAAAGATGGTCCACAATTCCGATCAAATGCCCGATTTCCGGCTTGCTCAACTGCTCATCCGCACCGACCTCTTTGCCCTTGCGGCGCATCTCCTCTGTAATCAGGGAGGAGAAAATGATCACTGGAATGGCCTGTAGCTCTTTATCCTCCTTGATCCGCTTGGTGAGGTTATGGCCGTCCATCTGGGGCATCTCCAGGTCGGTAATCACAATAGAAACCTGTCCGGTGGGGCCCCCGCCGTCCTTACACGCCTGCAGCGCCTCCCACAGCTCTGCGCCGTTTTGGAACATGCGCAGGTTGGTATACCCCGCCTTAGTCAGCGCGGTACGGATCATCTGGGACAGCAGGATGGAGTCCTCCGCGACCCAGACCGGCTCGCTTCGCTTCTCCCGCTTACCCATAGCATCCACCTCACTGAGCTGGATACCGGTCTCCGGCGCAATCTCGGCCACAATCTTTTCAAAATCCAGAATCGTGACCAAGTCCTTGCCGCACTGAGCGATTCCGGTGGCAACCCCGTCTGCGCCCCCGGAAACCGTGTTGTCCGGCTTCTGGATGTCCCGCCACGAGATACGGCTGATCCCCACTACCGTATGGACGCGGAAGGCAATGTGCATTTTATTGAAATTGGTGATAATGAAGAGATCCTTTTCCCCTTTGGGTTCGGTATGTCCACTGAGATACTCCGGCAGATCCACCACGGTAATCACGATGTCCCGGGGTTTAAAAATCCCTTCCACTGCCGGGTGGGCATGGGGCATTGGGTGCACCGGCGCCGACAGCATAATCTCACGCACCTTGGCCACATTGATCCCGTAGAGATTTCCGTCAATGGTAAACTCCATGATCTCAATCTCGTTTGTCCCCGTCTCCAATAAAATTCCGTCTTTGTTGTTTTCCATGACCCATTCCCCCACTTTCAGATTGTTCTATTCCTACCGGCTAAAAAATGAGCTCCGGCTTTCCGTAGCAGCGGACACAGCCTTGTCCGGTGGCCGCGTCAAAGAGCAGGGTCCGGGCCACCGTGCCGCCTACATCCTCCTGTAGCAGCCGGACGCCCTCTGTACGCAGCGTCATATGGACGCTTTCAATATTCCGCTGTCCAATATTGCCCAGATTTCCACCGCCGGCTACCTCAAACATGCGGGCTCCGCCGGCAATTTTGGCTGTAACCCGCGCCCGTTTGGCGCCTCGCCGCTCCATTTCCCGCAGCGTCTCCCGGATGCCGGTATCCGCATACTTGAGCGGGGACTTCCGCCCCGTCTCCAGATTCAGGGGCAGCATGATGTGGAGCAGGGCGGCCAGCTTGAGCATGGGATCATAGAAGCAGATTCCAATGCAGGAGCCCAGGGCGTAAGTCACCAGCATCCCACTGCCCTGCGCCATTTTCATGTCGGCGATCCCAACCACCAGCTTGTCATTCATCCAAAACACCCAGCTTCCGCAGCAGGAAATTGAGGGAACGCACGTCAGGTGACAGCAGGAGGCGGCAGGGCACGCTGTGCTTTTCGCAGATGAAATTGGTGCCGATGGTCATAATGTAATCCGACTGTCCTCCAAACTCCGCCATGGGCACCGTAATAATCGCCCCCTGCATGTCCACAGCAAAGCCAGGCACCGATGGCTGAATCGTTACCCCAGCCAATCCAGAGAGGGCGTTGACGAAGGTGGAGATCATGATGTTGCCCACCTCTACCAGGGCTGAGCGGTCCAGCTCCGAGAGCTGCCCATATTCGCAAACCGTCCGGTTCATCATGCGGCCCAGCACCTGATTGATAAAGTCCATCTGCTGTACCGAGAGCATAATACCGTTAATTTCCCCGCCCAGACGCACCAGCACACCGGCCGTGATCACCTCCGGCCCGCCGATCCAGTCGATAGCCTCGTTGTAACCGAGGATGCGCACCTCCGGCATTTCAATGCGCACCTCACACTGGAGCAGGCTGGAGAGGGCCGTCGCCGCGTTGCCCGTCCCGATGCTGCCGATCTCCCGGAGCGTATCCAGTTCCAGGCCGCTGAGTTCATTAAAATTTTTCACGTATTTTCCCTGCCTATCCGTTTGTCAGGTTGTTGACCGTCGTCTCGATTTCGTCCGCTGTCTGCATCATGCGCAGGACATAGCTGTATGTCCGCTGGGCCTCAATCACCTTTCCCATCTCAGAAGCCAAGTCCACATTGGAGCTCTCCAGATAGCCCTGGCGCACCTCCGAGGGGCTCATCCACACCGCACCGTTTTTCTCCGTGGTCACAAACCGGCCGCTGCCCACATGCTGAAGGCCGTCCAGGTATTGAATGGTAAACACGCCCACAGGCTGGCGCGCCTCAGCGTCCGTCACCACAATGGGATAGCCGTTGGTGTCCAGAACCTGCCGGCCCTCTCCATCCGCCAGATAGTAAAGCGTATCCGTTGTTCCGTCCTCCTTTGTCTGCTGAAACGAGGACAGGGCGAAGGAGCCGTCCCGGGTGTAGGAAATCTCTCCGGTATCCGGGTCATACAGGGCGAAAAAGCCGTCGCCCACAATGGCGTAATCCTGCTTGCGCCCCGTCTCCTCCAGCGCTGCGGAGCGGAAATCCGTGATGGTGGACACCATGCGGGTACCGCTGCCCTTGGGGAGCTGCTGGCCGTCGATACCGTCTACCATCCGGTACATTAGAGCCTCAAAGGCGGGCTTCTCCGCCCGGAATCCAAAGGTGTTCGCGTTGGCCATATTATTGCCCTGGACTCCCATGCGCTCCATTTGCTGCTGCGCGCCCACCGTGGCGGTATAAAAAGCCTGAAGCATCGTTCTCCTCCTCTGCTTATAAGCGTCCCAGCTCTGTTGTCGCCTTGGTCAGCACGCCGTCATAGAGCTTCAGCACCTGTGCGGCGCTCTGAAGCGCCCGCTGGGCCGTCATCATATCGCTCATCTCCTGGAGCATGTCCACGTTGGCATTCTCCACCCATTTCCAGTGGAGCTTCGCCTGGGAGGGAGCCGGCGCCTGCCCATTCGCACCGAACAGGCCGCTCTCATTTTTCTCCAGCTGCCCGTTGTCCGCAAAGGCGTACAGACCCAGTCGGCCCACATAGCCGCCGCCCTCTGTATAGAGGTTCCCTGCCTGATCGGCCCGGATACGGTCGGTGGCCAGATAGATTGGTTGTCCATCCGCCCCCAGAACCCGCCCATGGGCGGGCAGGCAGAGATAGCCCTCCCCATCCAGAGAAAAGCTGCCGCTGCGGGTGTACTCGACGCCCTGAGCCGTTTGGATGGCGAAAAAGCCATCCCCTTCGATGGCGAAGTCGAGCGTCAGCCCCGTCTCCTCCAGGCTTCCCTGGCTATAGTCCACATAGAGCTGACTGGGGGCCAGGATATAGCTCTCCTCACCGATCACGGTGGGGCTGCTTTTGTCCTTATTGCCCACCCGGCTGATCAGCACTTCCTGGAAGGTGCTGTCCGTATACTGCTCCGCCTTATACCCGGAGGTGGAGAGATTCGTCATGTTGTTGGCAACCGTGTCCAGCCGGCGGCTCTGGGACAGGATGCCGGAGGTCAGGTTGTAAAACCCTTTTGTCATATGGCCTTCTCCCTTCTGCTGTGTACTACGCTCCTATGTACTGCTTCATGTAGGCCTGGAGCCGCTGAATGGCCCGGTTATGGATTTGTGAAATACGCGGCGCGCTGACCCCAAGGACCTGTGCAATCTCCTTCATGGTCAGCTCTTTTTCATAATACAGGGAGAGCACCAGCCGCTCATTCTCCCGCAGGGAGGCGATTCCCCGGCGCAGCACCTCGTGCAGCTCCTTTTGCTGATAAGCATCCTCCGGCGGATTGCCGGACAGTGCCTTGCCGGTTACATTCCCATAGGTGTCCAAAAGCACCTCGAAAGACATCAGGTTGGAAAACGCCGTTTCAGAGAGGAGCTCCTCATAGTCCTTCTGGCTGAGCTTCAGGTAGTCTGCCATCTCCTGATCGCTGGGGGTATGGCCCAGCTCTATGGACAGCTCCTCAGCCGCCCGCTTCAGCCGGGTGGCCTTCTGCCGGACCCTCCGCGGAATCCAGTCCTGCTTGCGTACCAGGTCGATCACCATTCCCCGCAGCCGCTTTGCGATGTACGCCTCGAACTTGACCTCCTTTTCGGGGTCATACTTGTCCACAGCGCTGAGCAGAACCAAAATTCCCTCATGGATCACATCATCCAGCTGGGTAAACCCGCTGAACAGCCCGCAGGTCTGAATCGCAATCCGGCGTACCAGATCGGTATACCGCAGCACCAGGGCCCACTTCAGCTCCATATCCCCCGTCTCCTTGTAGCGCAGCAGAAGGGTCTGATTGTCCATCTGGTCGACCGCCTGCTGACCTCCGCTGGGGGCTAGGGCCGTTTCCATCTGTTTTAACTTATTCATGCAGATACCCTTCCCCATCTCTATGCACGCTTTTCCTGCGGCTGAAGTGTAATGTTGCCAATGGCCTGTATCTGCACATTGCTCGTGATTTCATTAAAGGAGAGCACATAGATGTCGGGATAGAACGTGGCGAGCATACGGCTGAGATAGACACGGATAATCTGGCTGGTCAGCAGAATGGGCGTTTGGGAGAGCTCCTCAAATTTCTTCCGCAGCTCTCCCACCTGCTGTACGATCTGCTGCACAATATCAGGGCTGAGCGCCAGATAGACGCCGTGCTCGTTCTTGGTCAGGGCGGCCAGTACCTTCTTTTCCAGCTCCGCGTCCAGCGTCACTACCCGAAGCTGCCCATTTTCGCAGAACTTCCGGGTAATGGTCCGTCCCAATGCACCGCGCACCTGTTCGGTGATCATGTCGATATCATGGGTCGTGGTACTGGCCTCCACCACCGCCTCCAGAATGGCCGCCAGATCCCGGATGGGGATGCCCTCCCGCAGCAGGCTGCGCAGGATCTTTTCCAGGTTGGCGTAGGAGATGACGTTGGGGATCACATCGGCCACCAGCTCCGGCTCCGTCTTTTTCAGATTCTCCACAAGCTGCAAGGTCTCCGAGCGGTTGAGCAGCTCATAGGCATGCTTTTTGATCGTCTCCGACAGGTGGGTAAGCATAACGGTCAGGGGTGTGATAACCGTATACCCGTAGATCTCCGCCATTTCCTTGTTCTCCGGCAAAATCCAGCGGGAGGGGATGCCGTAGGCCGGCTCCACCGTCTCAATCCCGTCAATCGTTCCCGCCGGATTGGACGGCTCCAGGGCCAGATAATAGTCCACCAGAATCTCTCCCCGGGCCACCTCCTCCCCCCGGATTTTGATCACATACTGGTTGGTTCCCAGCGCCGCGCCGTCGTGGAGGCGGATGGAGGGGATGACAAAGCCCATATCCTGGGCATACTGCCGGCGGAATATCACAATGCGGCTGATCAGCTTGCCGCCGCTTTTCTCATCCACCAACGGGATCAGGCTGTAGCCGAATTCCATCTCGATCGGCTCCACCGCCAGGAGGGAATAGACATTGTTGATGTCCTTGAAGTAATCGGTTTCGCTGGCCGCCTGAAGCTCCGGGGCGGCTGCCGCCTCCGGGGCGGGCTGTTCCTCCAGTGCCTTCTGCTCAGTGAGCTTCCGGTCGCTCAAGAAGCCGCCAATACCCAGGCCGCAGCCCACCAGCAGGAGCGGCGCCGTGGGAGCACCGGGCACCAGCCCCAGCAGCGCTAAAATAATGCCGGTGGCCAGGATCGCCCTGGGCTGGGCCTTAAACTGTCCCAGCACGTCGCTGTTCAGGCTGCCGTCCGACACGGAACGGGTGACGATCATACCGGTAGCGGTGGAGATCATCAGAGCCGGGAGCTGGGACACCAGACCATCGCCGATGGTGGCGATGGAATACTGGTTCAAAACCGTAGCCAGATCTCCGCCGCCCTGCACGATGCCGATAATTAAGCCTGCCACAAAGTTGATGACCGTAATAATCAGCGACATGACGGCGTCGCCCTTGACGATCTTGGTTGCGCCGTCCATGGCGCCGTAGAAGTCGGCCTCCTTCTGGATCTTATAACGCCGCAGCCGGGCTTCCTTCTCGTCAATAAGGCCGGAGCTCAAATCCGCATCGATGGCCATCTGCTTTCCGGGCATGGCGTCCAGCGTGAAGCGGGCGGCCACCTCGGAGACGCGCTCCGCTCCTTTGGTGATCACAATAAATTGCACCAGTACAATGATTAAGAAAATCAAAATTCCGATGACAATATTCCCCTGGGTAATCAGCGTACCGAAGGATTTGATTACCATACCCGCATCGCCGCCCTCGGAGAGGATCAGGCGTGTGGAGGATACGTTGAGGCCCAGGCGGAACAGGGTCGTTATCAGCAGCAGGGAGGGGAAGATAGAGAACTCCAGCGCCTCCGAGATGCTCATGGTGATCATCAAAATCATGATGGAAATGGCAATGTTCAGTACAATCAGGATGTCCAGCGCCTGCTTGGGCAGCGGCACCACCAGAAAGAGAACGATGATCACGACCAGCAGCGATATGGAGTTGTTCAGTATCCGTCTCATAGCTCTCCAAGGCTCCTACTTTCTCGCCGCTACTTCAGCTTTTCATCCATGCGGTAGAGGTACACCAGCACCTCCGCCACGGCGTTATACAGCTCCGGCGGGATCTCCCGATTCAGCTCCGCCGTGGCATACAGCGCCCTGGCCAGCGGTACATTTTCAATAATGGCGATGTGATGCTCCTCCGCCTTGCGCACAATGCGTCCGGCCAGCTCGTCCTGTCCCTTTGCCAGGACAATGGGCGCCCCATCCGTCTCAGGGTGGTAGCGCAGCGCCACTGCAAAGTGCGTCGGGTTTCGGATAACCACATCTGCCTTTGGCACCTGCTGCATCATACGGGATTGGGCCATCCTGCGCTGCACTTCTTTGATCTTTCCCTTGACCTGGGGATCGCCTTCCATCTGTTTGTATTCCTCTTTGATCTCCTGTTTGGACATGCGCAACTGCCGCTCATAGTCCCACCACTGGTAAAACACGTCCGCGCCGGCCAGCACCACAAAGGCTATGGCGATCTGCATCACCATCTGGAAGCCCTCATCCACCAGATGGGCGCAGGCAACGGCCAGATCGGTGTGGAGATATTTCGTAAAGGTATCTACAATTCCCACCAGGAACTGATAGATCAGGAACAGCAGAACCGTTATCTTTAAAATCCCCTTCAGCGCCTCAATGACGCTGCGCAGTGAAAACAGGCGCTTGATCCCCTGCAGGGGGTTAATCCGGCTGAACTTTGGCTTCAGCGCCTCCCCGGAAACCAGCAGCTTGGTCTGGAAAAAGGTCGCCGCCACCGCTACCACCGCCGTAGTGGCCAGCAACGGTCCCGCCGCAAACAGAAAGGTCTTCAGCATCTCCAGCACCAGGCCGCTCAGGTTGTCCTGCAATCCAGTGTGCGCCGCGCCGGCCACAAGCCCCATAGCGTACTGCAAAAAGCGGTAAATCTGCTCCACCATTGGCGTGGCAGTCAGCTTGAGTACAAAAAAGCTGGCCAGCAGCACCGCCACGGAAACTGCATCGTTGCTGAAAAAGACATTACCCTTTTTTCGCTCGTCTCTCCGCTTTTTAGGGGTTGCTTTTTCGGTTTTTGAACTGTCTGCCAAAGCCTTCTCACGCTCCCCCTATCAGGCGCAGTATCCGCCCCAGCTCCGAGAGCATGCCGCTCTCCAGCTCCAGCAGGAATTCGTTGATCGGCGTCAAGAGCAGAAAGAACAAAAGCAGCCCGATGATCACCTTCAGCTCGATATTGATGACAAAGGCGTTGATTTGCGGGATCGCCTTCATCAGCACCCCCATGCCTACCTCTCCCAGCAGCTCCGCTGCCAGGATCGGCATAGCCAGCTTTACCGCCAGGAGCATACAGGCGAGAAACAGCTCAATGACATAGGCGTAGACTCCATCGCCAAGGGCGGCAGCGCCATAAGGAACCAGCTCACCGGAGGTGGTCAGCAGGCGCATCAGGGTATAGTGTCCATTCTCCGCAAAGAAGTCCAGAATCAGCAGGATATTGAGCAGTGATGCAGTCACCGACAGGTTGGCCTGGCTGCTGGCGTCGTAGATCTGCGCCATTGTCATACCCATCTGTGTGTCGATCACCTCTCCGCCGATCTGGACAACGGAAAACACCACCCGCATTACGAATCCCAGAACCAGGCCGATTCCCAGCTCCAGCAGAAGGCGAAACGCCAGCTCCACCAGGGTATCCGGCTGCGGCACCCCCGTCCCGGCCGTCCCAAAAACCAGAATGGAGAGCACCAGCGCCATACCGGTCTTGACCATGGCCGGGAGATTGGAGCGTCCCAGCAGCGGGTTAAACAGGAGAAAGCCCGACATGCGCATAAAAATCAGTTCAAAGAGATAGAGCTGTGCCCAATCGACCATGTCCCACACCCTTACATCAGCGTAAACAGATACCGGCTGAAATCCAGCAGCGTCTCCAGCATCCATCCACCGCCCACCAGAAGTACAGCCACCACCACGATCATCTTGAGGATAAACGAGAGGGACTGCTCATGGATCTGGGTTACCGCCTGAAAAATGGCGACCAGAATACCGACCAGCATGCTCAGAATCAGGAGCGGTGCGCCAATCCGAAGCGCGACGCCCACCCCTTCCCGCAAAATGTCAACTACTTCCATATTCGGATTCTCCTATCGGAAGCTCTGCACCAGGGTCGAGAACAGCAGCTCCCACCCATTCAGGGCGATAAACAGCAGCAGCTTGAACGGCATGGAGATCATACTGGGCGGAAGCATAATCATGCCCATGGACATCAGCGTGGAGGCCACGATTACATCAATCAGGACAAACGGGATGTACAGGTAAAATCCAATCAGGAAGGCATGCTTCAGCTCACTTGTCATAAAGGCCGGAACCAAAACCCGCAGCGGCAGCTCCGCGGCCGATGCCGCAGACGGCGTATCCAGTCCTGCCAGATCGCAGTAGAGCTTGAGCGAGCTCTCCTCCACCTGGCCTGCCATAAACTCCTTCAGGGGTTTCTCCGCCCGCTGCAAAAATTCCTCCTGGGTAATCTCCTCCGCAATATATGGCTCGTATGCGGTGGTCTGGATCTCACTGATGACCGGAGACATGGTAAACAGCGTGAGAAACAGGGCGATGCCCACGAGGACCATATTAGGTGGATTCTGTTGCAGCCCCATGGCCGAGCGCAGAAAGGAGAAGGAGATAATGTACCTGGTAAAGGAGGTCATCATCACAACTGCGGAGGGCAGCAGGGTCAACAGGGTGGTCAGAAACAGGATCTGAAGGGTCTGTACGTTCTCGCCATTTACATTGATCAGCGCATCCACCGGTTATGGCCTCCTCTGTTGTTTCCGCTGCTCCAGCACGCTGTGCAGCGCTTCCTGGAACCCCATCTTGGGCGCGGCGGCGCCGTCTGCGCCGCCCATCCAGGCCTCGGCCTCCTCGGCAGTGAGCTTTTCCAGACAGGTGATGCTCCCCTGAGTCACCCCCAGGAAATAATACGTTTCGCCCGCGCGGACCAGGAGGAGCCTTTGATCCTTTCCCACCGCCACCTGGTCCAAAATTGTAAGCATCCGCTTTCCCAGGCGGCTTGGACCGCCGCCCTGTCCCCGTCCGGCAACATAGCGGGTAAACAGATAGGCCAGCACCAGGACGCCCAGAATTGCACAGATGGTCCAAAGCACTTCCGGCATTGGCCCGCTCCCGTCAGGGATTCCCCAGGATGGAATTGACCGTTTTCATCAGGCGGTCCTCCTTGAAGGGCTTGACGATAAAATCCTTGATGCCGGCCTGTACCGCCTCGACTACCATGGCCTCCTGGCCCATGGCGGAGCACATCACCACATTGGCCTTGTTGTCCTTGGCGCGGATGGCCTTCAGCGCCTCCAGTCCGTCCATGTTCGGCATGGTGATGTCCATCAGGACCAGATCCGGCTGGAGTTCAAAATACTTTTCCACAGCATCCTTGCCGTCCACCGCCTCGTGCAGGTCGGTAAAGCCATTCTTGGTCAGCGTGTCCCGGATCACCTTCCGCATGAAGGCTGCGTCGTCAACAATCAGAATCTTAGCCATGTTCTTAATCCCCTTTTTTATTTCAGTCTCACTTGAAGTTTGTCAGGCTCCACAGTTCCGGCTTCTGGAGTACCTCTGTGATACGCACGCCGAAGTTATCGTCGATAACCACTACGTCTCCCCGCGCAATGCACAGGCCGTTCACAAAGACATCCACCTGGTCTCCAGCCAGCTTGTCCAGAACAACCAGTGAGCCCTTGGAGAAGGTTAAAATATCCTCTACCTTCCGGCGGGTCCGGCCAATCTCTACCGACACCTCCAGGGGTACGGACATAATCAGCTCCAGGTTTTCCTTCTGTTCGGCTCCCAGCGATTCCGCCGCCGCGAAATTGGGCAGCGCGACCGGCTTGCTGTTAATGACCCGCGGCTCCTGCACCGGGGGCTGATACACAGGCTGCTGATAAACCGGCTGGGGGGAGGCGGCCTGATAGGCCTGGGCCGGCTGGGGAGCTGGCTCCGGCGCCGGGGCTGCGGACATGCTGCCCATCAGCCGTTCGATCTCCTCCTGACTCATCTTTCCGCTGGAAGACGGAGCCGCGGCAGGCTCTGGAGCCGGTGTGGAAACACCGCCGCCCATCAGACGCTCAATTTCTTCCTGGCTCAGCTTCCCGCCTGCGCCGGAGGAGGGCTCCGGCTGTGCGGGCTGTGCGGCTGGGGTGGCATCCGCCTCTGCTTCCCCGGTGTCCTGAATGCCCATCCCAAAGCCAGCCAGCAGCTCCCGGGCCAGCTCCACGGACATGATATTGACAAACTCACTCTTGAGGACGCCCTCTATTTCCAGGATAAAGTGCACCGCCACCAGCATCCCGGTTTCGCTGTGGAAGCGCTCCCTTTTGATCTCCTCCAAATCATCCAGCGAGAAAGACTGGGGCGTTGAGATATTGACCGGACGCCCCAGAAAATCGGACAGAGCAGTGGAGGCCGCACCCATCATCTGGTTCATCAGCTCGCACACCGCACTGATCGTCAGCTCATTGAGCTCGAACTCCTCCTCTGGGATCTCGGTTCCCATCAGCAGCTCTACAATTGCCTTCACATCGCTCCGCTTCAGCAGCATAATATTGCTGCCTTCCAGACCGGAGACATACTTGATTTCCACGCCGATGGCGGGCTCCAGCTCACCCAGGGTAAACTCACTGATGGGTACCACTGTAACCTTCGGCGTCGTAATATCAACGCGGTGATCCAGCAGGTTGGAAACCGCAGTGGCAGAAGAGCCCAGACTGATGTTCATCATTTCGCCGATGGCGTCCAATTCCATCGCGCTAAATATATTCTGCGCCATGTCGCTTATTCGTCCCTTCTTCCCTCGTTATAGTAGTTTTCCCCAATCTTCACTGCCATGGAGTTGTTCTGCACACCCAGCTTCCCACCAAACCATGGCTTTCCTCCAATATACAGATAGATGGGCTCGTCCTTCGGATGTCCCAGGTCAATGCCATCACCTATATTGAGGAAATAGGCATCTTGCAGCTTTACCTCGGTACGGCCCAGCTCGGCCGTGATCTCCAGCGTGGAATCCCGCAGTATATCCATGATTTCATCCGAGTTGTCCTCCCCACTCCCGTGTCCTGCCTGATTTAATGACACAATTCTGGAAAAAATATTGGTCAGCATCATTCCGGGCAGGCAGACATCAACACGGCCGGAGCAGTTTGGAAAGCGGATATTGATCCCAACAATAACAACCGTCTCATCCAGGCCAATGAGCTGTACCAGAGTCGGATTCGTCTCCACTCTGCGCAGCTTGAAATCCAACGCGATATAATTCTCCCAGCTTCCGCCCAGAACGGAAATCAGGTCTTTTACAATGCTTTCATAGAGCCTCAGCTCCAAATTGGTGAAATTGTAGCCGGCGGGGAGTCGGCTGTCCACATCTCCGTCGCCGCCCATCAGGCGGTCCATCATGCTCAGCATCAGCGTAGTGGAAAAGTGGAACAGCACCGGCGTCTCGTCCGGCTGTACCTGCCCCTCCAGCGCTACATCTGCCAGGGCCAACACGTCCCTCTCCAACAGCGCGTTGGAAAACTCGTAATAGCGCTGCTCTTCCACGGATTCCACCTCTATCTCACAGGTGGTATGCAGCAGTCCGTTGATTCTGGAGTTAATGGTCCTGGTGTAATTTTCAAAGACTCCGCTGAGCATTTTAAGCCGGTCTTTGGTAAACCTCCTTGGGCTGTAGAAATCATATTTACGGTATTTTTTCTCGGAACTGCTCTCTGCCTTCGCGGCCAAATCCATCTCGCCGTTACGGGCCGCGTTCAGCAGAGCGTCAATTTGGCTCTGAGATAAAACTTCCGCCATCTTCATCCCTCCTCGGCAGAGTTTGGGCCTTCCCCCCGTCTCCCTGCACACTCAAGGATTGGCAGAAGTACCGGTACTTTCCCGCATGGTATAATATTGTGTAATGTTATCTCCGGCCTCGTCGTCCAGGTCCAGCCCTGTAACAATCAGTTCCACACGCCGGTTTTCCGCACGCCCCGCAGAGGTGTCGTTGCTGGACACGGGACGCCACTCGCCATAGCCCACGCTGACCAGCCGGGCCGGGTCAATTATGTCTTTTTCCTGTAGGTAAATAGTAACCACTGTGGCACGGTTGGAGGCCAGGAAGCGGTCCGCCGTGACGTTGTTCACCTGGCCGGGCACGGCCTGGGCGGTATGACCCAGGACACGGATCTCGTCGATGGAGCTGCTGACCTCTGAAATAATCTGGGAGACTTCGTCCAATACAACCTTGCCCTCATCCCGCAGTTCGTAGCTGTCTCCACTAAAAAACACGGTGTCGTCAAAGGAGATAAAGACGTAGCCGTTTCCTTCGCCCAGTGTCACCTGATTGGCCATTCCAGCCTGTTGGACATAGTCCTGCATCGCCTGGTAGAGCTCCTCCATGTCCTGGTCGATATCCTCCTGGGTTCCGGTTCCCTCACCCCCGGACGCGGAGGGGGGCTGGGTTTCCGTCACCTCCTCGGTGGGGTTAAAGGACTGTACGAGTGCAATCCACTTTTCCTTGTCCAGGGTAGACATGGAGTAGAGCATGACAAAAAAGCACAGCAATAAGGTCACCATATCGCCGTAGGTATCCATCCAGTTGGCACCGCCGCCGCCGCTTTTTTTCTTTTTCATCGTGGGTACCGCCTCCCTGAAGCAAGCCGCGGCTTATTTCTCCTTGCGGCGCTTCCGCTCTTTTTTCTCTCCGGTGCCGCCGCCGGATTCTCCGCCTTCCCGGAGTTTTTGGTTCATAAAGGTCATCAGGCGCTCCCGAAGGAATTTGGGGTTCTCGCCCGACTGGATCGCCATGATGCCTTCCACGATAATCTGACGGCAAAGGATCTCCTCTTCGTCCCGGGCCGTCAGGTTCGACGCGATGGGGTTGAACAGGACATGCGCCAACAGCGAACCATAAAAGGTCGTGATCAGCGCCACCGACATACTGGGACCAAGGGTCTCCATGTCGGAGTCGGAGAGATTCTTCAGCATGTTGATCAGTCCGATCAGGGTACCGATCATACCGAAGGCCGGGGCCGCGTTGGAGCCCCGTTCATACATGGCGATGACCTCCTGATGACGCTCCGAGGTCTGCTCGATATCATTTTCCAGAATGCTGCGCACCCGGTCCGGGTCGTTGGCGTCTACAATGAGCATGATTGCCTGCTGAAAGAAGGGGTCTTCCTGCTCCTTGGCTTTCTCCTCCAAGGCGAGCAGGCCGTTCTTTCGGGCAATCTGCGCCAGCTCGGTCAGCTTCTCCACATATTGTTCCGGATTGAAAGCGTCCAGCCGGAGCATGATTTTGAAGTGCTTGGGGAAGGACTTGGCCAGCTTGGGGTAGCAGGCCACCACCACCGCAAGCGTACCGCCAAGTACGATCAGGATACTGGCGGGATCTACAAAATTGATCAGTGTATCCAGATTGAACGGACCGACCATGAGCCCTCCGGTCCCGCCGGGATCGAAGGTAATTCCGAATATTACAAATACGAACGCCAGGACAATGCCGAGCAAATAAACAATGTTCATCTTTGGTTCTCCTCCCGCACGAAGATGCAGAGCAGACACATCACTCTTTATACCGCTCCACGACGGCTATCTCGCGGTGAATGTCCTGTACCTTGGCGTTATACTTTGCGATCTTCTCGATGATTTCCTCGACCGTGTCCCGTACGATGTAATAGTCGTGATTCATCATGACGATTTTGCTCTCTGGAATCAGCTCAATGCACTCAATTTGGTTGTGGTTGAGCAAAAAACGCTCATTGTTCATTTTTCTCAGTTCAATCATCGTGCCGCCCTCCCCTGCCCAATCCCCCCACGCCTGGCGGCGTGGGGGAGATCGGCAATTCCATTTCTTAGCGCTTCATGTTGACCAGCTCTTCCAGCATGGTGTCGGTCACCGTAACAATGCGGGTATTTGCCTGATAGCCCCGCTGGTAAATAATCATGTTGGCAAACTCGGTGGCCAGATCCGTGCCGGAGGCCTCCAGGAAGCCGGTCATCAGCGTGGCGCCGCTGCCCTCAGCCAGTGCGGAATCGGGGTCAACCACGTTGTTTCCGTCCGTGATCTTGTTATTTCTCAGGTTTCCGGTGACGGAGTTTCCAGGGGTACCCACCCGGATATCCCCAGCGGCATTGCCCGCCGTGTAATAAGGGCCCTCGGTATGAAGCACGCCATTGAGGTTTTCCACACTGCCCAGGGCGATGTAGCCCACCACCACCGGGTCGCCGGTGTCCTTGTTGGTACCAGTGATCTTACCGTTCTTGTCGATGCTGATGTTCTCCAGATCTACAAAGCCGTCCACTGTGGCAGCCGGGTCATTGTCTGGATATACATTCGCACCAGTTTGATCATCCACACCCACATAAACCGCGTCGCCCTTGCTGTTCGGGTCGGTAGACTTCATAGGAAGGCGGATGGGAACCAAGTCAGTGCTGGGCTTATCTCCCGGCGTGGTTCCGGGATCATCCCCGTTGGACCGCGTGATAAATCCATAGACCACGTTGCCCTGTCCGTCCGTCAAATAGCCGTCCCGGAACTCAAAGTTGCCCACCCGGGTCAGGGTTAGTCCCTTGAGGGCGTCCATGCTGTCGATATCGTGGGTCTTATCTCCCACCAGGAAAAAGCCGTCGCCCTGAATGGCGCAGTCCATCCCCCGTCCGGTGGAGTCCAGACTCTGACTGCTCATATCCAGGTCGATGGTGCCGACGCCCACGCCATAGCCGATCTGCTGGGGATTAGTGCCGCCCACCGTAGTTGTTCCGGCGGAGCCGGCGGACTGGGTGCTGTAGATACTCTCTTTAAACGTCACCCGGCCGGGCTTGTAGCCCTGGGTATTCACGTTTGCTACGTTGTTGCCCACTACGTTCAGTGCATCCATGTGGGCCTTCAGGCCGGAAATACCGGCACTCATTGCTCCTGTCAAAGCCATTTGGATTCGCTCTCCTTTGCGTGCTCTGATTCATTGTCATTTCTCCGGCACCGCCGGGGGACGGCCCATCCGGCCTCCCCCAGGACATCCTTTCGGTCCTGCCCTCTGTGATTCACAGGATCACGGCGCCGTCAATGTTGGTAAAGATATTCTCCTTCATCTCGTCCTGGGACAGGGTGGTAATCACCCGGTTGTGGGGGACATTGATGATAAAGGCGAGGCTCTGGTCCAGCGCCAGGATATTCGTCGCTCCCTTGGCCTGCGCCCGCTCTACGGAGTCGGTCAGCCGGTCCAGAAGGGCGGGTGTCACTGCGATCCCGCGCTCCTCCGCCCGCGCGATGGCGTGCTTGGAAAAGGCGATCTGCCGCTCATCTGCCCGGGCTAGCTCCTGCTGAAGCACTGCTCCAAAGCCGGAAGAGGTCTGTTTCCCGGTGCTGTATGTATGGCCCCGTCCCAGCGCGGGGCTGCCGAGGCCCTCTACCGCATGCTCCATTCCGCTCTATCCCTCCTTTGGACGGCCCCTGCCGCCCGCTCAAATCGTCCGGGCGCTCTCCTCCGGCGGATTCTCTCCGCCTTCTCCCGTTCCGTCGCCGTCACCGCCCTCACCGGGCCCCTCGGGCTCCTCCGGAATCTCCGGCAGCTTGCCCACCGCCATGATGGAATTGAGAGGATACATCTCGTCATTGACGAAGATCACCGGTACACCCTGATAGTTTCCGGTGCCCGTCACGACTCCCTCAATCTCCTGGAGCTTCCCGTCTTCGTCATATTGGCCCACCGTGACGGTTTTCCCTACCAGGGAGGCCGCATAGGTCAGGGTGCTGGCATCCACCAGGGTCTCCAGTCCGGTCTTAACGCTGGACAGCATCTGTACGGTGGACATCTGCACAAGCTGGTTAAGCATTTCGCCGGTATCCGTGGTGTTGTCAATGGTCTGGTTCTGAAGCTGCTGCACCATCAATTGGAGAAAGTCGTTAAAGTCCAGGCCCATGTCGTTCTCTCCCGGCTTGTTTACCGGAATGCCCAGCTCCTCCAGCTCTTCCTCCGTAATGCGGGAGCTCGCACCACTGCCGGCAGCCCGCGCGCTCTGCTGTCGGGCCAGACTGTCCAGCGCCATCGGCATAAATTCACTGCTCATTGCGTGCTACTCCTTTTTCTGTTACTCCGCTTCTACGCCCAGCAAGCCCAGCCGAAGCTGCTGCAGGAAGTCCTCTGTACTCTGGCGCTGCCGTCCCTGTTCCTGTGGGTTGCGGCCGTGCTGCTGTCCGGGCTGCTGCTCCGGCTGCTGCCAGGGCTGCTCTCCCTGCTGGGGCCGGGGCACCTCCACCTGGATCTCGCCGCTGTGGCTGCCGTGCAGCATGGATACCAGCGTCGCGGAGTGCTCCTGAAGCAGCTTCATGGCCTGTTCGTTCTCCGCGTGGAATACGATGTGCAGTACACCGTCCTTCCCCTGCGTCAGCTCGACAGACAGCTTTCCCAGATGCTCGGGCGCCAGCTTCAGCTCGACATGCCTGGCTCCCTCCTGCTCCGCTTCGGTAATGGCCTTTGCCAGCCTGGGTGCAAAATCGGGCTCCGTGGCGTCCAAGGTATCCGCCTCGCCCACCTTCACCGGCATGTGCTCTGTCCGGTCAAAGAGCGGCTGCGCCGCCCCCTCCGTCTGCACACTGTCCAGCTCGGGCAGCTCCTGCTCCCCGCCGGCCGGACGGCCCGCCGTCTCTCCAGCGTCCGCCGGGGTCTGCGCGCCGCTCTCCCGGGCCGCAGGGGTAACCGCCTGGGCCGTGGCTGTACCGCCATCCTCCGCGGCAGGAAGGACCTCCGCCTGGACCGTGGACTCCGCCTCACCCGCAAGCGCCGGCTCCGCCGGTACCGGGAGCTGCTCCCCTCCGGCGGTCTGCTGCCCGGGCTGAAGCAATACGGCCCCTTCTTCCGCCGCAGCCGGAGCTTGGGCCATGCCGGGAACCGCAGTCTGCGGGACCTGCTGGAGGGATACGTCGCCCTCTGGCGCTGCCTGGGCGCCCATCAGCAGGCTCCGGAACAGCTCCTCCAGCCCCGGCGCCTGGGGTACGGACTGCGCACCCTGGCTGAGCGCACCCCCATCGGCCGCAGCCGGAACCTCACCCTTTTGGCTCTCCGGAACCGCGCGTCCGGTTTCCGTTCCGGCCGCCTCCACCCGCTTCTCTGCCAGCAGAGTGGAGAAGTCCCGCCGGTCACCGGCATCCTCCGTCCGGCCGCTGACCGGCGGAGTGGTGTTTTGGGCAATCTGTGTGGCTGCCAAGGTCATCTGAAGCAATAAATCAGTTGTATTCATGGTTCTCACCTCCTTTCAAGGTGTGGCTCCGGGCGGTCAAACCGCCGTCCGGACCCGGGCTGCGGTCACCAGCTCCTCAATCAGCAGTTCCTCGCCCTTCTGCACCTGCTTCTGATAGTCCTCCCACTTCTTGTCCCTGAGCTTTTCCAGGGAGGCGGTATCCTGCCGGGCGGCCACTACCTGCCTGCGCTTCTCCTCCGCTGCGGCCTCGTACTCCCGCAGGCGCTTGGCCTCCCGCTGGATCTCATCCTCCAGAAAGCGCAGGCCGCTCTCATACCGCAGGGCCTCGGCTATGGTCAGGCCCTCCGTCTCCGCCTGCCGGAATTCCAGGTTCAGGCCCCGGTAGCGCTCCTCCGCCGCCTGGAGCACCAGCTCCTGCTGCCGTACCTGGTAAAGGAGTTGTCCATGCTCATTCTGCAGCTCCTCCAGCACCTGCTGCTTGTAGCTCAACACCGTATTCAGGCTGAACTGGAACCGCTTCATCCCTGTCCCCTCTTCTCTTACAGGAGCTTCCGCATGGCCTCCAGATCCTCCTCATAGGAGAACGCCTCGTCCACTCCCTGGGTCAAAAACTGGTTGATCCCGTCCATCTTTCCCAAAGCATAATCCAGCCTTGGGTTGGTGCCCGCCTTGTACGCGCCCACGGAAACCAGATCGGCATTTTTCTCATAAATCCCCATCACGTCCCGCACCCGGGCCGCAAGCCGCTTGTGCTCGTCGGAGACGATGTCCGCCATCAAACGGGAGATGCTGGCCCCAATGTCAATGGCCGGAAAATGGTTGCTGTTAGCCAGCCGCCGGGAAAGCACGATGTGCCCATCCAGAATACCGCGCACCGTGTCCGCGATGGGCTCATTGGTGTCGTCGCCCTCCACCAGCACGGTATAGACCCCTGTGATGGAGCCCTTCTGGAAGTTACCGCTGCGTTCCAGCAGCTTGGGCAGCTCGGCGTAGATGGATGGGGTGTAGCCGCGGCTTACCGGCGGCTCACCCACCGCCAGGCCAATCTCCCGCTGGGCCATGGCAAACCGGGTCAGCGAGTCCATCATCAGCAGCACGTCATACCCCTGGTCCTGGAAGAACTCCGCAATTCCGGTGGCCACGGAGGGGCACTGCTTGCGCAGCATGGCGGGCTGGTCAGAGGTAGCCACCACCAGGATAGACCGCCGCATCCCCTCCGGCCCCAGATCCTTTTCCATGAATTCCAGCACCTCGCGGCCGCGCTCCCCCACCAGGGCGATGACGTTGATATCCGCCTTTACATTTTTGGCAATCATGCCCATTAGGGTACTCTTGCCCACGCCGGAGCCGGCAAAAATGCCGATACGCTGTCCCTTTCCGATGGTCAGCATGCTGTCAATGGCCTTGACGCCGAACTCCATCCGCTCCCGGATGGGAGGGCGGGTCATGGGGTTGATGTAGTGGTTGTTCTCCACACAGAACAGCGTGCCGCCCTGAAAGGGGCCCTTGCCGTCGATGGGCTGCCCCAGTGCATTAATCACCCGCCCCTTCAGGAAGGGGCCCATGCGCAGGCTGAGCCTCCGCCCGGTGTTGCGCACAAAATTTCCCGCAGAGATACCGCTCATGTCTGAATAGGGCATCAGCAGGATGTGGTCATTCTTAAAGCCAACCACCTCGGCCATTACCTGGCCGCCCGCGTCCCCGTTGTAGATCTGACAGATATCACCCACAGCGGCCCGTCCGCCGGATGCCTCGATGGACATGCCGACGATATTTTCAATTTTCCCCGTATAACTGATCGTCTCGGCCCGCTGAATCTGCCGGATCATCTCCTGGAACATGGCTTTGGGTCCCTTCCTTGCGCTGCCTCCGCCCTATATCTCGTGTATCAGGTCGCGGATATTCTTGAGCTGTGTGGAGGCGCTGGCATCAATGATCTCATCGGGCATCTCAATGATGCAGGTGCCCGCCTCATCGTCGGACAGCGGAATGATTTTGATGTGGTCGGACAGGCCGGCCAGAGCCGTCATCAGCTCCGGCGTAATGGCAGCCACCTCCTTGGCGGCACAGCCGCCCACGTAGATGTGCACCCACTCCCGCCGCTTGAGCTTTTCAGTGGCCACTTGGATCATCCGTGCCACCACCTCACTGCTGCTGTTCAGGCTGACATGGATCACCTTTTCCGCAATGGCCAGGCTGAGCTCACACAGCTCGCCCCGCGTCTCCCGCAGCAGCTCCTCCCGGGCGGCGGTGGCCTTTTCCAAAAAAGCCTGCAACTCCTCGGCCTGCTGCTCCCGCTGCTTCTGCAGCTCCGCCTGGCCCTCGACCCCGGCCTGCCGCAGCCCTTCTGCATAGCCCTGCCGGTAGCCCTCAGACTGGGCCTGCTGGCGCACCTGCTCGGCCTCCTGCTCCGCCTCCATCTGCCGCCGGGCCAGGTAGTCCTCCGCCTGCCGCCTGGCATCCTCCAGAATCTTCTCCGCCTGAATCTGTGCAAAGTCGACCGCGCTGGGGGTATCCTTTTCCTCTGTCTCTGGAGCTGATTCCTCCGGCTCTCCCTCTTGCTCGCCCGCGGTATCCGCCGGCTCCTCCTCCACAAGCTCCTCCACGTCCGGAAACACAAAGTCGGAGGCGTTGGGCTGCAAAAAGCGTTTGAATATATTAGGCAATAATATCGTCCTTTCCGCCCTTGAGGATAATCAGCTCGTTTTTCTCCTCCAGATCCCGGATGATCCCCACGATGCGCTGCTGGGCCTCCTCCACATCGCGCAGGCGGACGTTGGTGGTGATCTCCAGATCGTCCCGGATGCTCTGGGCCATACGGGTGGACATATTCTGGAAGATCTTGTTGGAAACCTCGCTGTTGGCGCCCTTGAGGGCCAGCACCAGATCCTTGGGATCGCAGTCCCGCAGGAAACGCTGTACCGAGCGCTCATCCATGGTGACGATATCTTCAAACACGAACATCCGCTTCCGGATCTCGTCAGCCAGCTCGGCATTATGCTCAGACAGATGGTCGAAAATACTTTTTTCACTGGTGCGGTCCAGGTTGTTCATCACACCCGCCACATAGTCCACACCGCCCACCTTGACCTGGTTGGAAGTAAGCAGGTTTGTAAACTTTTTCTCCATTTCCGCCTCAATGATTTTTACGGCGGTCGGAGACGCGCTTTCCATATTGGCGATGCTCTCCACCACCCGTACTTGGGTATTGGAGTCCAATTCCTCCACCACGGCGGCCGCCTTCTCCGGGTCAATATAGGAGAGCACCAGCGCAATCGTCTGAGGCCGCTCGTGCTGCAGCGCCGCAAACAGCGACTTGCCATCCGCCTTGTTGAGAAAAGAGAATTCCCGGTTTTTTAAGGACTTGGTTACTTTTTCCAGCAAGTTGTCTGCGGCCTGTTCTCCAAACGCCTTTTCGAGAACCGCGCGGGCGTACTCCAGGCCGCCTTCCGTTACAGCCTTGTTGGTCAGGCACATCTGGTAGTACTCATTCAGGACATCTTCTGTAGTGGCGGCATCTACATAGCCCAGCTTTGCAACCTCCAGGGTGATCTGTTCCACATCATCGGGATCCATGTACTGATAGAGCTGGGATGCCTTCTCCGCGCCAAGAGAGATCACTACGGCCGCTGCCTTTTGCTGTCTCGTCAACTGTTTTGCAGCTTGAGAAGCGGCTGCCCCTCCGGTAGCTGTCTCGCTCATTCGCCATCCCCCTCACGCAGCCAGCTCTTGACCATCTGAGCTGCAATCTCTGGATTGTCCTCGGCAAACTTCCGGACATCCTTCCGCAGTTCCATACTCTTTTCCGTCTGAAGATTCATAATATCCGCCCCTTCCTGCGGCGTGAGCGGAGCGGTCTCCGTCTGGGCCACGGCGGCCAGTCCCGCCGCCTCCAGTTCTTTGCGCCGCTTCCGGCGGCGCCGGCCCAGCAGGAGGATCACCAGCAGGAGTACCAGGAACAGCACGCCGCCTCCTGCGGCCGCGTAGATCACCCAGGCCGGGATTCCCTCCGGCACCGGGAGCACAGGCTCATCCGCCTGGTAGAAGGGGCTGATCAACACCGAGATCTTGTCCCGCTGATCTGCCGTGGCGATGCCCGCTGCCCGGGCAACGTGAGGATACAGCGCGGCCGCATCCGTACCGTCCGCCGCCGCCTGATTGATCGTGACGGATACCATGACATCGCTCACTGTGCCCGACAGGTGCTCCACCTGCTGATTCGTCTCATCCACCAGGTATTTTTTATCTCCGGAGACGTGGACGATCTGGCCTTCTCCATCCGCCTCCCCGTCCTCGTTCACATACTGGTTCAGATCAGCATTGGTGCTCGTACCAGGCACACCTCCGGCCGTGTCGCCGCCGGGAAGGAGGATGTCCCCCTCATAGATCTTCTCCCCGATGATACCCTCACCGCCGGTACTGCCGTCATTGGCCCAGTCCTCCAGATTGTAATCGGTGGAGTCCGTATAGCTGCGGTCCAGATCCACAATGCTGTTGACACTGACTTTGACGTTCTCCGTACCGTAAATCGGTGTGAGTACCTGTAGCACGCTGGTGCGGATTTTATTATTGATCTGCTCCTCCAACTGGAGCTTCAGCGTGGACAAATCCTGGATATCCGTAAAGGTATCCCCCGCAGAATAGGTGTTCCCGTAAGAGTCTGTGATGGTGACATTGTCAATTTCCAGTCCCTGAACGGAGTGGCTGACAAAATTGCGGATGCCCTGCACCTGCTTTTGAGTGAGCTCTGCTCCGTCCCGCATGGTCACAAAAACGGCGGCGCTGGCATCATACTTGTTTTCGCTGTCCAGAATGAAGGTGTTGTCCTCCCCCGGCGTGATATCCACGACGGCCTCCTGGACCCCGTCAAAGCAACGAACCACCGCCGCAATGCGATCCTGGAGCTCATAGAGCTCCAACTGCTCCCGTTCTCCCTCCGTGGTCAGGCTCCCCACATGATCCAAATACATGGAGTAGGCGAAGCCGGACTTGGGGTAGCCCTGCTGGGCCAACGCCGCCTTGAGCCGTACCTCCTGCTCCGCCGGCACCAGAATTGTATCGCTTCCCTCAATCCGGTAATCGGCCATTCCCTGCTCGGACAGATAGGACACAATTTCATTTAATTCCGTCTGATTGAGCCCGGTGAACAGGGTCGTATAGGGCTGGTTCATCTGCATCGCCAATACGACTGCAACGACAGCCACGACCGCAATCAGGCCGGCTATCAGGAAGAGCTTCACCTTTTTCCCGGCCGCCTTCCACCAGCCTGCCACCTTGCCCAGGTATCCTTTTATTTTCTCCTGCACACTTGTTACCCCCAGCTCCGGCAAACCTTACACGCTGAGGCGCATAAGTTCGTTATAGGACTCCACTGCCTTATTTCTGAGCTGAATCAACAGTTCCAGCGACGCCTGCGCCTCCGTGATGGAAGTCATCAGCGCCGCCGGATTGTCCAGTTGGCCGGTAGCGAGTTGATATGCCACCTCATTTTTGGCCGCGTCCGTCTCCCGTACGCGGTCAATGGCCGACTGAAAAATATCAGAAAACAGGGTCGGCTGGGTACGCCGGGTACCGCCCACTTCCGCGCCCGCATCCAGGCGCATGCCCTCTGTCTGCAAGTCCGTCCACAGCGGCTGAATCCTATCGATTGCTTGCACACTCATACTCGTCTCTCCTTCGTGTGTCCCGTGCAAAACCGTCCCATTCCCTGCGGCACAGGCTTACTTTCCGATCTCCAGTCCCTTGGCCACGACCTGCTTCAGGACGTTAAATGCAGTAATGTTGGCCGACAGCGCCTGATTGGCCGCCATGGCGTCCGACATCTCTTTGATCAAATCCACGTTGGGCATCTCCACATACCCCTCCGCATTTGCATCCGGGTGGGTCGGGTCATACACCAGCTTAAAATCCGAGGGATCCTCGGCGATCTCCACCACACGCACCCCTCCGGCCTGGGCGGGAGCCGCCGCGCTTCCGGCGCGGGCCAGCGCCAACTGAAACGGCGTGCGCTCCCCCTGCTCCTCCAGCACCACAACCTTTCTCCGATAGGGGCCGCCCCCCTCGGTACGGGTGGTGTTGATGTTCGTTATATTTTCAGAGATCACATCCAGGCGCAGCATTTCCGCAGTCAGAGCCGAGCCTACCACGTTCATTGAACTCATAAACGCCACTTTGATTCCCCCTTATCCCCGGATTGCGGTACGCAGCAGCGACAGTTCACCCGAAATAGCACTCATGACATACTGGAGCTGATAGCCATTTCGCGCCAGCTCCACCGACTGCTCCATAATATCCACCCCATTGTCGTCCATCCGGACGCTCTCCTGCGCCTCGTGAAGCTGTACCGGGGTGTCTGCAATTGCCTCACGCATGGCGGCGCCCGGCTGGGGCTTGTCCGCCGCGGCCTGGACCGCATCCCTCAGGCTCTCCTCAAATGTGACATATTGGGTCTTGTAACCGGGGGTTTCTGCGTTGGCCAGATTATTTAAAATACAGTCCTGCTTGCTCCAAAGAAATCCCATGGACCGCTGAAGCATCAGCATGGAGTTGCTGGTCAGAATATTCACAACAGCGCCTTCCTTCCCTCTTTTTTGGGTGGTTCCTATAAACAGCCGGCTTGATTCAACAACATAATGAGACATTATGTTATTAAACCAAGTCGGATATTTTGCAATTATGAAGCAGCTTTTTTAGATAATGGAGTATAGGCGAAGACTTACTCGGAGCGGCTTCTTATCATACATATAAAACAACTGCGATTTTCACAACTGTAGCCAAAAAATAAACTTCTGTTTTTGCGAATATGGGACTTGAAGTAAATAGAAATATGGTATAAAATTAGAGTCGTATTTTAGGGGATTTTGTCGAGTGCATAACAACATAATGTCTCATTATGTTGTTCCTGATTTTGGCATGCCGCTTGATACGGAACTGTCAGGTGAAGCGATTCTAACTGTTCCCGGTGTTCCGCCCCGCTGGAGACAACGTAGATCCGGGTCGTGTTGACATTTTCATGCCCAAGGATATCCGCCAGACGCGAGATATCCTTTTCTTTTTTATAAAAAGTACGGGCAAACAGGTGTCTTAGGTTGTGCGGATATACTTTTTCCGGCCCAACCTGTGCAGATTTGCACAGCCGTTTCATGGCATTCCAAATGTTGCTGCGGTTCAGTGTCCGCCCCCCGCGGGTAACAAAAATTGGTCCATCCTGGATTCCACGCTCCCTGGCATAGTCCAGCAAATTTCGGCACAGCTCCTTTGGTATCAGTATGATACGGCTTTTCCCCTTATTGCTTGCAATTGCTCTTCCAAGACGGGCCGCTTCCACCGTGATATAGGCAAGTTCACTTACCCGAATTCCAGTCGCACAAATCGTCTGAATCGCCAGGTGGAGCCGCATGTCCCCATTTCGTCGGGCTGCCTCCAGCAGGCGGAAGTATTCGGCCTGGCTCAACTCTTTTTTCTTATCGCAGAAGGTCTGCCGCTGTACCTTAAGCGGCTTGACGCAGCAGTCCCCGGCCCCTTGGAAGCGTAAAAACTGGTTCAGTGCAATCAGCATGGAATTGGTACTGCGCACAGCGTAACGCTCCGCCAGCCAGGCCTTGTATTGGATTACATCCTCCTTACAGACGGTCTGTTTTCCGTGATACGATAAAAAGCGTCGAACATCATGAGTATATTTTTGGATGGTCGCTTCTCTCTTTTCATCCAATATAAGCTGCTTTCTAAACGATTCCACTGCATTTTCCGCCAATTGATAGGTCTGATTCACTAATTTTTGCATACTGGTTTTATTCCCTCCATTTCATTTATAGTAATACCCATTTTAGTCTTTTCACATAATGAAATCCAGAAAGCTATTATTTTAGATATTTCTTACACTATTAGTCCATAAAACGCAAAAGGCCCCCCGGCCATAGTGTTTCCACTATGGCCGGG
>NZ_JH417675.1 GCF_000239295.1 Flavonifractor plautii ATCC 29863 | reverse complement strand
TTAAAATTTTCTTAAATCTTACACCGTCTCTCTTCCGATCTGGCCCCTCTTCTGCTCATTTGAGACATGGCATCCTGCCGATTCTGCAACTTTTTTAGTCTCATCGTTATCACCAACAATTTGCCGTTAGTAACACAGCAAGCCCCCGCTCACCGAGCGGGGGCTTGGCTTATTTGTCTGTCGTATCCTGTTCTCCCAGCTTGTCCTCCGCACCGTCCAGTGTGCGAAATCACCCGATCCTGATCCCGATACTAGCCAGAAGATACCCTATCGCGCCCGTAATGATAGCCGCCACGACCGTCTCCCACCGCTTGGACGGCTTCTCTTTCAGGGCGTTCAGGTCCGCCGACATTGAGGACAGCCGGTCGATGATATTGCCGTACTGTGTGGTAACCGTGGCCATACCGCGCTCCAGCTCACCCAGCCGGTCATAGATTTTTTCGCGCGCAAGTGAGCTATGCTGCTTCTGTGCCTCTAACGCCCGCTCCAGTGCCTCCACGCGGGCGATGGACACACAATTTACCCCATTGATAGGGCAATCGTTTTCGGGCATACTCAGCCCTCCCTGTCGTCCTTTGGCTTGTGGTAGGTGAGGGCCTGTGCGCTGTCCCCCAGCCCTTTAGTGGTTGGGTCGGTGGTAACACCCACCAGGGCCAGCACACCAAATACGGCGGTGACCAGGGCGGTGAGCGCCTGCTGCCAGCTTCCGGCTTCGGCGGTGATGTCCACACCAAAGAGCTGTGCCATACCCACCGCAAACGCGCCGAGCACGCCGATGAGCCCCGTCCAGAACGCGGGGCTCTTCAGTCTGACTTTCCAGTTGATCATGTCATGTACCTTCCTTTCTCAACGCGAGGCCGCCCACTTGATGATGAGTGCCTGCACATTCTCGGCGGAGTAGTCCCCGCCCTTCCAGTAATCAGGGCTGTCGATAAGCCCAGCGGCAGCCAGCTTGTCCACGGCGGCATCCAGTTCGGACACACCGGTCGACTCACCCCGGCAGAGGGCCAGGAACGCCTCCCAGGCTCCGGGGGTGGCCCGGATGGTCTTGGGGCAGTCCTTGCCGTTCCAGTGGTTGTGCTGCACCACGTGGTCGATGTGGATGCCGTGCTCCTCCATGAGCAGCCTCACCAGCGCGGCCGCGTTGGCCTTGGCCGCCTCGAAGTCCCCTCCCGCGTTGACGCAGATCTCGACGCCGATGCTGGTGGCATTGCCCGGCCCGCTCTTGCCGTCCCCGGCGTGGTAGGCCGTCTCGGCGTCTGGCAGGTTTTGGACAATGGCGTGGTCGTCCACGGTGTAATGCCAGCTCACCAGGTCGCGCTCCCCGGCATCGCTGTCCAGGTAGGCAGCGTGGGCCGCGGCGTCGGCGCCCTTGGCCGCGTTGCCGGTCTCGTGGATGGTGATGTA
>NZ_JH417674.1 GCF_000239295.1 Flavonifractor plautii ATCC 29863 | reverse complement strand
ACATCCTGGCCCTGCCCCGCACCTTCACCACCGCTGCCGTCCACCTCTGCATGAAGGACGGCGACCTGAGGGGCGTTTGAGCAGAGAGAAGACGAACAGAAGCCCCTCTGGAGACCGGACAGCGGCCGGGCTCCAGAGGGGCCTTTATCGCTGGCAAATCCCTGTTGAGAGTTCCTGGCGGAACGGCTCCAGCCAACTGGGCGTGTGCCGCAGCTTAGCTACGGCGCACGCCCTTTTTGCATTTTGGAGAACTGATATGCGTCCAATGGTTTCCATGCAAAAGGTACGCAAATAAAGGATAACCTTCTGGAATGGGGCGGTGAAAACTGTGAATTTGTTTCTGAGAGCCATGTCGTTTATGATAAGTACAGAAATAGGGCTGCTCAGCGCTGTAAAACTGGAGAATTTAGACAGTATGGCAGCCACATAGGAGGGACGTTCTATGAGTGCAAACGCACACACCGCCGTAATGACCGACTTGGAGCAGCGGATTCAGGATGGCCGGCAGCTCTCCGCTCCGCGGCCGCGCATCAACAGGATCATGGAGGACCGCTTTTACGGCCGGAAGCCCCGGGTGGATATCCAGCGAGCGGTGCTCTTTACGCAGTCCATGATGCAGACGGAGGCCTATCCCCAGGTGCTCCGCACCGCGCTGGCCATCCAGTACATGATGGAGCACATAGAAGTGGTGATCCAGCCCCATGAGCTCATTGTCGGCACGGCCGGCGGTCCGGGCCGCTACTGTGTGCTATATCCTGAGACCCGGGGCGGCCAGTTCCCGCGTGATCTGCCCAAGATCCTCAAGGCGGAGGGCAAGGCGGGCTACGCCATGACCCAGGCGGAGGTGGATACCGTTCTCAACGAGGTGGTTCCGTACTGGAAGGGCAAGACCTCCCATGAGCTCTATCTGAACATGCTCCCCAGGGAGACCCGCAGGGTGATCTACGGCGACGAGGAGTATGCCACCCAGGGCCTCATCTTCGACGAGGCCAACAACGCCCACACACTGAGCTGGACCGGCTCCTATGAAAAGGTAATCAGGGAGGGCCTGGAGAGCATCATCCGCGAGCTGGAGGAGAAGAAGGCGGGCATCGAGGGCAACCTGCTGCACAACCAGATGGACAAGATCTACTATCTGGACGCCGCGATTCTCTCCTGCAAGGCCATGATTACATATGCCCACCGCTATGCGGACAGGGCCGAGGCGATGGCCGCGGAGGAGAGCGACCCGGTACGCCGGGCCGAGCTGGAGACCATTGCGGAGATCTGCCGCCATGTGCCCGAGCACCCCGCCCGGAACTTCTATGAGGCGGTGCAGGCCCAGTGGTTCCTCCAGGTGGGCTACCGGCTGGAGAACATGAACGGCGGCGGCGTGGGTCTGGGCCGACTGGACCAGTATCTCTACCCCCTCTACAAGGCGGGCCTGGAGGACGGCACCCTCACGGAGGAGCGGGCCATGGAGATTCTGGAATGCATGTTCATCAAGGTGGGCGAGGTGGTTCCCTACCAGGGCAAGAGCACGGCGGGCGGCCACGAGGGCTACACCCACTTTGAGGCCCTTTCCCTGGGCGGCCTGACCCCCGACGGCCGGGACGCCACCAATCCACTGACCTACCTCATCCTCCGCTCCAAGAAGGAGTTCCCCTTCCAGTATCCCGATGTCAGCCTGCGGGTTCACGCCAATACCCCGGATAAGCTGCTCCGGGCCGCCGCCGAGGTGGTGAAGGTGGGATACGGCTGCCCCAAGTTCTTCAACGACGAGGAGTTTATCACCCACTACATCGCCGCCGGCGTGCCGCTGCACATTGCCCGCGACTATGCCGCCTGTGGCTGCTGCGGGGGCCGCCTGCCCGACTATGAGACTTACCTGGCCGCGGTGTGCAACCTGAACATCACCGCCGTCCTGGAGATGGCCATGAGCGACGGCTGGGTTCACTTCGGGGACGGGAAGTACGAGAAATTCCTGGATACGCCCATCCCCGCCGGACAGATTCAGAACATGGACGATCTGATGGTCAACCTGGAGGCGGCGTTTACCTTCTTTGTGCGCCACATCATGAAGCGCACCGGCACCCTGGAGCAGAGCAACGCCCTGAAGCTGGCCTGCCCGTTTACCTCCGCCCTCAGCGAGGCGGGGCGGATCAACATGAAGGATCTGCACCAGCCCTGTGACAGGGACTACGGCCTGTATATCGACAACGGTGCGGTGAATGTCATTGGCATCGGCACCCTGATCGAATCGCTCTCCGCCCTGGATGAGTTCGTATTCCGGGGCAGGGAATTCACCCTGGAGCAGGTCCGCCAGGCGGTAAACGCCAACTTTGAGGGCTATGAGCCCATGCGCCAGAAGCTGCTCAGCGCACCCAAGTTTGCCAACGGCGACCAGCACGCCCTGGAGCTGGCCCGGCGGTTTGACGCCATGATGCAGAACGTCATTGTCCGCCACCGCACCATGCACGGCGGACAGAAGCACCTGAAGTTTGTGCCGGTGGCCTCCCACGTGGCCCTGGGCGGCAAGACCATTGCCACACCCAACGGACGCAGGGCGGGCGTCGCCCTGTCCGAGGGAATCTCCCCCACCCAGGGCACCGATGAGAACGGCCCCATCACCACGCTTAACGCTGTGGCGGCCATCAACAGCCATGCCCACGACCTGACGATGCAGCGCCTGCTGAACATCAAGCTGTCTCCCGCATTCCTGGAGGGGGAGAGCGGTATTCAGAACTTTATCCAGATCATCCGCACCTTTGTGGATCTGAAACTGTGGCACATTCAGTTTAATGTCGTCAACCGGGAGACCCTGCTGGCCGCGCAGAAGGACCCGGACAAATACCGCAACCTGGTGGTGCGTGTGGCAGGTTACTGCGCCTACTTCACCGACCTGAGTGAGAAGCTACAGACGGAGATTATCAACCGTACCGAGCACACCAGCATGTGCACCGAATAAACCATCCGCAGGAGGGAGGTGGGGCGGCATGAGCCAATCCGCAGTGGGAACCATCTTCAATGTGCAGCGCTTCAGCCTTCACGACGGCCCCGGCATGCGGGACCTGATTTTTCTAAAGGGCTGCCCGCTCCGGTGTGAGTGGTGCGCCAACCCGGAGTCACAGCATGGGGAGCCTGAGTTGAGCTGCCGCCCGGCTAAATGCATCGGCTGCCGGGCCTGCACGGCTGCGTGCCCCACCGGGGCCGCCGCCGTGGCGGCCGGCGGCCGGATTCAGGTGGACCGCGCCGCCTGCCGGAGCTGCTTTGCCTGTGTCCGGGCCTGCTGCTCCGGCGCGCTGAGCCGGATCGGTGAAGAGCTTGACGCCAGGACCCTGGTGGAGCGGGTGATGGCCCAGCACATGAGCTGGCGCGCCGAAGGCGGCGTGACGCTTAGCGGGGGTGAGCCTCTGGCCCAACCCGATTTTGCTGCCGAGCTGCTGCAACGGTTCCGGGAGGAGGGGGTGGGGACGGCCCTGGAGACCTGTGGATACGTGCCCTTTGAGGCGTTCCAGAAGGCCGCGCCCTTTTGCCAGCTTATCTTTTTTGATCTCAAATGTATGGCTTCGGAGGTACACAGGCGGTACACCGGGGTGGACAACCGGCGGATTCTGGACAACCTGATGGCGCTCTCCCGGGAATTCCCTGATTTGCCCCTCCAGGTGCGCACCCCTCTGATCCCCGGCGTCAACGACGGCCGGGAACAGTTGTCCGAAATCGTGCAGTTCCTGCGGAGGCTCCCATCGCTGGCCGACTACGAGCTGCTCCCCTATCACAACTGGGGGGAGGGAAAGTACCGCCAACTGGGCCGGAGCTATCCACTGGCCGGACTGGAGCCGCCGGACAGGGGGGCGGTAAGGCGCCTCAACGACGAGCTGCGGGCTGAGTTGGGCCTGCGGCCGGGACAGGAGTGATTTTCATGGATATCATTGATTTTCGTTACCGTCCGCCCTATGGCAGCTACCGGGAGACCATCATGTACCGGGATCTGGAGCGGGCAAGGCGCTGTTCCGAGGCGTTCGGCATGACCCAGTCCCCGGCTGTGGCTGCCAGGGATATGGAGGCATCTTTAACGGAAATGGACCGGGCGGGCATCGGCATGGCGGTGCTGGCCGGGCGCAAGGTACTCCCTCACATCGGCATTGTGGACAATCAGGATATCGTGGACCTGATCCACGCCTACCCCGGGCGGTTTACCGGCATGGCGGGGGTGGACCCCAGCGACGGGCCGGAGGCCATGGAGGAACTGGAGCGGTACGTCGTGGGCGAGGGCCTGCGGGGCATCGTCATGGAACCGGGACTGACCAAGACCCCCATGTTCGTGGAGGATGAACGGATTTTCCCGCTCTATGAGCGCTGCCAGGCGCTGGGTGTCCCCGTCATGCTCATGGTGGGCTCCAACTGCGGCCCGGACATCGAGTACTCCAAGCCGGAGCACGCCGAGCGGGTGGCCAAGGCGTTTCCCAAATTGAACATCATCCTCTCCCACGGAGGCTGGCCCTGGGTGACGGAGGCCATTCACGTGGCGTATCGCTATAAAAATGTCTATCTGCTGCCGGATTTGTACCAGTTCAACGGCCCGGGAAGCGGAGAGTACCTGGCTGCGGCGAACTATATCCTGCGGGATCAGATGCTCTTTGGTTCCGCCTACCCCTATGTCTCCCTGCGGGAGGCGGTGGACTACTTCCTGGAGGGGCGCCTGAGACCCGAGGCCCAGCCCGCTTTCCTGGCCGGCAACGCCCGCAGAATCTTGGAGCTGGAGCGTGTGTGAGTCCAGCCTGAGATAAATACAACTTTCAAGGGAGGTCTCAAATGTGAGTACGCAACTGAATGCACAGCAAAGATTGACCAATCTCACTCCGATCAAGGTGATCCACATCCTGATATCCCTGGCAATCATGGTCTGTTTCAAGTTTGTCCCCGCCGCGGAGCCGCTGACCCCTCTCGGGGTGGAGGTGATCGGTATCTTTCTGGGGATGCTCTATGGCTGGCTGATCGCCAACGACTCCTTCTGGCCCAGCATTTTCGGCTTGCTTTTCCTGGGCCTGAGCAGCTACTCCACCGTACCCGCCGTCCTGAGGGATGGCTTCGGCAATTCCACCGTCCTGCTGCTGTTCTTCTTCTTCGCCTTTACCAACATCATCAGCGCCGCCGGTATCACCGAGTATATCGCGCGCTGGATCGTCAGCCGCAAGGTTGTGCAGGGCAGGCCATATCTGCTGACCCTGATGATCTTCCTGGCCATGTGCGCGCTGGTCATCATGGTTTCCTGCGCTGCGGCCACCATGGTAATTTTCCCCCTGATCAAGGAGATCTGCCGCCTCTACGGCGTTAAGCCCGGCAGCAAGTGGGCCTCTATCACCCTGGTGGGCACAATCTGTGTGGGCTGCTCCTTCTACATGCTGCTGCCGTTCAAGTCTCTGCCCGCCGTGGTGTTCTCCAGCTATACCCAGATGTCCGGCGGCGACTCCATCGCGCTTGTCCCCTATCTGGCGATCGTGGTCGTCATCACCGCTATTACCATGGCCCTGCTGCTGGTGCTGATGAAATTTGTCCTCCGGTGCGATGTCAGCGTAATTGCCTCCAGCAACAAATCCATGGAAGAGCTGCCCAAGCTGAGCCGGTATCAGAAATTTATCATGGTCTTCTTTGTGACCGTGATCGTCCTGCTGCTGTTCCCCTCCTTCGTGCCCAAGACCTTTATTGTCAGTACGGTGCTGAACAATGTGGGCGCCACCGGCATCCTGCTGGGCGCTGTCGGCGTCTATATCATGGTCAGTCTGAAGGAGGGCATGCCTGCCGTCCAACTGTTCTCCAAGAACATTGGCTGGTCCATCATCTTCATCCTGGCCGCCGCTCTGAGTATCGCCGATGCCATGGCCGCCGAGTCCACCGGAATCTCGGCCTGGCTGGTGGAGCTGATCACGCCGGTGGTCCAGGGCAAGAGCCCTCTCGTCCTCACCGCAGTAATGTGTGTCGTGGGTATGGCCCTCACCAACGTGGCTAATAACATCGCCACCGCAGCCATGCTGACGCCCATCGCCTACAGTGTGGGCATCGCCTGCGGCGCCAATCCGGCGGCACTGGCGGTCTGTGTGCTGCTGGCCACCAATATGGGTATGGCAACCCCGCCCGCCAGTGCTCCTGCGGCCATTGTCCACGGCGAAAAGGAGTGGATTCCCGGAAGTGACGCCGTGAAATACGGCCTTGTCTGCTGCGGCATCACCCTGGTTCTTATTCTGGCCGTGATCTTCCCCATGGCAAACGTCATGTTCTGATGCAGCAGGGGCTGGAGCATACGTGAAAGGCCCCGCCGGTATCCCAACAGGATACCGGCGGGGCCTTTCAACCTTTTTATTTGCAGGTGCAATCCTTGAAGTATCGCTTCAGCGCACACACCACCGATTGTTCCTCCCGAAGCAGGGACTTTCCTGATTGGTGGACCAGCAGGAAGGTGGCATGTCCGAAATCCAGTCCATGAACCATGACGGGCTGCACCGCTCCCTGGCTGACAAAATACTCGTACTGGGAGGTAAACCTGGGAAAGATAGCGGCGCACCTGTTCTGCGCCACATACTGCAAGATGGCGTCCTTGCTGTGGCAGCGGAATCCGGCCTCTCCACTGAAATAGTGTCCGAACAGAAGCCAGTTGTCGTCGTTTACGTGGGAATAGGTGCCAAGGGGCACCTGCGCAAGCATCTGAGGCGTGATTTCCCCTGTCAGAGCCAGGGGATGGCCGGAGCCGAGAAACAGGTATTCCGGGTCTTCAATCACCTCGCAGCAGTCCCAGCCGTTTTTGCGGATCCGCTCCAGGGTGGCGGTCGAGTCCGCCTGATTTTCCTTGCGGATCGGGAGCAGGCCGATGTGGACCCCGTTCTCCTCCATTTTGTGAATGATCTCGCTGCGCCGGCATTCGTGGAGCAGCAGATTGATGTCGGGGTGCCGGTCCTTCAGGCAGGGGATAAACCCCGCGGAGAGAAAATTGCACATGGTGGTGGTGCTCTGTATGTGTACCTCCCGGGGAACCTCCTCCAGAGGGGTGGATTCCTGCCAGCCGTTCACCATTTGAAGAATGATCTTTACGTCCCCGTAAACCCACTTGCCATAGGCGGTGAGCTCGATGCCGCGGCTCGTCCGCCGCAGCAGCTGGTGCCCCAGCTCGTCCTCCAGGGCATCGATCATCTTACTGACAGAGGGCTGGGTGGTGTAGAGCTCGTTAGCCGCTTTTGTGAAGGAGCTGTGCTGCACTACTTTATCGAATGCGATAAGCTGTTCGATGCGCATAGCGGAACCTCCCTTTTTCAGGCCGCACCGGGGCCCACAGTCAGATCGCCTCGGATATGGCATCCCCCATGTCGCTGCAGGAGAGCCGCTTGCCTCCCGGAGTCATAATGTCGCCGGTGCGGTATCCGTCGTCCAAAACCTTGACAATGGCCGCCTCAATCGCGTCGGCCTCAACGGTCATATGGAAGGAGAGGCGGAGCATCAGTGCCGCAGAGAGGATCTCGGCAATGGGATTGGCAATGTTCTGGCCGGCAATGTCCGGCGCTGAGCCGCCGGCGCACTCGTATAATCCCTTGCCCTCGCTCCCAATGTCGCCGGAGCCGGCAATACCCATGGAGCCGGCGGCACTGTTGGCCAGGTCGGACAGGATATCGCCGAACATATTTTCTGCCGCGATTACGTCAAAATACCCCGGCCTGCTCACCAGGCGGGCGGCGCAGCCGTCAATCAGCATGGTCTCATAGTGAACCTCAGGGTATTCCTCGGCCACCTTTTCATATACCGTCTGCCACAGCACGCCGGTCTCCATGGCGTTGGGCTTGTTTACCATCGTGACGTGCTTTTTGCGGCCCATGGCCAGGTCAAACGCGCAGCGGGCGTGCCGCTCGATCTGTGACCAGGTGTAGACGCACTCATCGCAGGCGGTCAGTTCGCCGCCGATCTCCTTCCTATACTTGCCCGCATAGAAGATACCCGCAGTATTCTCCCGCAGAACAATGAGATCCAGTTCCCGGGCCACCGTATCCTTGAGCGGAGAGGCCTGGATCAGTTGGGGATAGACCTTGGCCGGACGGATATTGGCAAAGAGCTCCATGCCGCGCCGGAACGAAGCCAGGGCCTTCACCGCGGCCTCCTTACGGCTTGGGTATTTTTTGGTGCCGTTGGCACCGGTGAAGGTGTATTTGCGGGGATCACCCACCGAGCCGAACAGGATGCTGTCGCAGGAACGCCCCAGCTCATAATCCTGCGGACGCAGGGCATCGCCGTAGGCCTCCAGACCGGCGACACCGCCGATTATATCATAATAATGGAACGTGTGCCCAAATTTCTGTGCGACCCGCTCCAATACCTTGATACTTTCGTTGACGACTTCCGGACCAATTCCATCCCCGCGCAAAACGGCAATTCTCTTTTCCATGGCAGGCACACTCCCAATCTTTATAAGAATATATACGATTTGTTTTGTGCAATTTCATTATACCAAAGCTTATCATGTGAGAGAAATTCCAAAACAAAAGGGTTACCTTCAGAAAAGTTATGGAGGGCTTTCGCTCCGGCGTATGCCCGAGCGAAAGCCAGGCCCCCGGAGCAAAACGCTCCGGGGGCCTGGCTTAAGAGATGTAAAAAACCGTATGTTTATCAGCAGTATAAAAGGGCCGCCCGTTCCCGCCGGTCGATTTTCGCCTGAAAGCGCGCCATACATTCAGCGGGGAATCCTGGGGCCGATGAGTAAGACAACATCATTGCTCCCGAAGCAATCAATAGCTCATCTGCGGCACCAGGCTCTGCTGGGGCTGCACAGGTGAAGGTCCGGGCAGCGAACCCTTATCGGGGGGATGACGATGGCTGCGCCGGAAGCTGGCGGCCGGTGTGGTCGATGGTGTAGTCCACGTTGTATTCCCCGGGGAGAATCAACTCGGAGATGGGGACGAAGGTGTAGCCCTCCTGTAGCAGGGTTTCGAGGATGGCGGGCAGGGCCTCGGGGGTATGGAGGGCGGCGTTGTGGAAGAGAACGATGGACCCGGGCTGGACCCGGCTCACCACCCGCTCCGTGATCTCCCCGGCGGGGAGATCCTTCCAGTCCAGACTGTCCACGTCCCACTGGATGGGCTCCATCCCGATGGAGCGGATGGACGTAATTACATTGTTGTCGTATTCTCCGTAGGGCGGGCGGATCAGGGTGGGGCGCACGCCGGTGACGGCCTCAATTTTGTCGTTGCAGGCCTCCACATCGGCGACGATCGCCTCGCTGGAGAGCTGAGACATGTGGGCGTGGGAGTTGGAGTGGTTCATCACCTCGTGGCCGGCGTCGTGGAGGGCCTTGACGGACTCCGGGTATTTGTCCACCCAGTCCCCCACCACGAAGAAGGTGGCCTTTACGTTGTATTTTCCAAGGATGTCGATGAGCTGCTGGGTGTCCTCGTTGCCCCAGGCGGCGTCAAAGGAGATGGCCAGCATCTTCTGGTCCCGCTGAACGCAGTAGATGGGAAGCTGCCGGTCGGTGGCGGAGGCCTCCGCCACTGCCGGGGCGTTGACCAGGGCAAACATGGCCGCCGCCAGCAGGGCGCACGCCAGCACGGTCAGGGTCCGGCGCCGCAGGATCAAACACTTCATACAAAAATCCGCTCCCTTCTCAAATAGGCCGTTTTTTCATTTATATGTAAAGGAGCGTGAGCGCATGCCCTGGCGAAATCTTAACGCAATCTTTATATGAAAGTGAAAAAGGCAGCGAAATTCCAACAAAAGCTGTGATATAATATAATATAAAATTTTATGCAGGGGAGGCGGGAACCATGACGGACCAGCGGCCGGATCCGGACGCACTGCTGCGGGAGCTCAAGCTGAAAGAGGAGACCAGAACGGGAAAGCTGAAGATATTCTTCGGTTATGCGGCGGGTGTGGGCAAGACCTACGCCATGCTGGAGGCCGCCCACCACGCCAAGGAGATGGGCGTGGACGTGGTGGCCGGGTACATCGAGCCGCACGTCCGGCCGGAAACCCTGGCTCTGCTGGACGGGCTGGAGCAGCTCCCCAACAAGGAGATCCCCTATAAGAATATCACGCTGCGGGAGTTTGATCTGGACGGGGCCCTGGCGCGGAAGCCCCAGCTCATCCTGGTGGATGAGCTGGCCCACACCAACGCCGCTGGGAGCCGGCACCGCAAGCGCTACCAGGATATCGAGGAGCTGCTGCGGGCAGGCATCAGCGTCTACACCACCGTCAACGTGCAGCACCTGGAGAGCCTCAATGACGTGGTGGCCTCCATCACCGGCATTGCGGTGGCGGAGCGGCTGCCCGACCGGATCTTTGACCGCGCCGACCAGGTTGAGGTAGTGGACATCGAGCCGGCGGATCTGCTGGAGCGGCTCAAGGAGGGCAAGATCTACCGGCCCAACCAGGCGGCCCGGGCCATGGACCACTTCTTCACCCTGAAGAATCTGGCCGCCCTGCGCGAGATCGCCCTGCGGCGCACCGCAGACCGGCTCAACCGGGCGGCGGACACCGGGGTGGGCACCAAGGCCAAGAGCAGCGAGCACATCCTGGTCTGCCTGTCCGGCGCGCCGTCCAACGCCAATGTCATCCGCACGGCGGCCCGCATGGCGGAGGCCTTCCGCAGCAGCTTCACCGCCCTGTTCGTGGAGACCTCCGACTTCAAGGACATGAGCGACGACAACCGCAGCCGCCTGCGGGCCAACCTGCGCCTGGCGGAGGAGCTGGGGGCCCGCATCGCCACGGTGTACGGCGACGACACCCCCCTCCAGATTGCCGAGTACGCCCGGGCCAGCGGCGTGACTAAAATCGTCCTGGGCCGGAGCAATAACAAGCGCTTCTTTTGGGAGCGGAGCAAAAACCTGGTGGACCGGCTCAACGCCCTGGCCCCCGATCTGGACATCCACATCATCCCGGACACCTACCCCGCCTACCGGGCGCCGCGGAAGAGCTGGAACCTCAGCGAGCGGTTCACCGTCAAGGACGCGCTGCGCACCCTGGTGATCCTGGCGGTGTGCACGATGGTGGGCCTGGCCTTCGCCTATCTGGACTTCAGCGAGGCCAACATCATCATGATCTACCAGTTGGGCGTGCTGGTGGTGGCCATGGTCACCAGCGGGCGGCTCTATAGCCTGGCGGCCTCCATCCTGTCCATTCTTATCTTCAATTTCTTCTTTACCGTCCCGCTGTTCACCTTCCACTTCAACGACAAGAGCTATCTGGCCACCTTCCTGGTGATGTTCCTGGTGGCCTTCCTGAGCAGCTCGCTGACCACCCGCATCAAGCGGCAGGCGCGGCTGGCCTCCCGGCAGGCCTACCGCACCCAGGTGCTTCTGGAGGCCAGCCAGACCCTCCAGAAGGCGGAGGGCCAGGAGGCCATTCTGGAGGCCATGGCGGTACAACTGCGCAAGCTGCTGGAGCGGACGGCCCTGTACTACCCGGTGCTGTCCGACGGCACCCTGGGCCAGCCCCGGTTCTTCCCTGTGGAGCCCACTGTGGACACAGGAGCATACCTGGGCCCTGACGAGACGGCGGTGGCCTCCTGGGTGCAGAAGAACAACAAGCACGCCGGCGCCACCACCAACACCCTGCCTAACGCCAAGTGCCTCTATCTGGCGGTGCGGGGGGAGGGCAGCGCCCTGGCGGTGGCGGGTATTGCCATCGAGGAGGGCCGGGAGCCTGACGCCTTTGAGAAAAACCTGATGCTGGCCATCGTGGACGAGTGCGGCCTGGTGCTGGAGAAGGAGCTGCTGGGCCAGGAGAAGCACCGGGTGGAGGAGCAGGCCCAGCAGGAGGCTCTGCGGGCCAATCTGCTGCGGGCCATCTCCCACGATCTGCGCACCCCGCTGACCGCCATTTCGGGCAACGCGGGCATCCTCATGGAGAACGCCTCCGTGCTGGACGCGGCCAAGCGGCGGCAGCTCTACACCTCCATCTACGACGACTCCATGTGGCTGGCCAACCTGGTGGAGAACCTGCTCTCCGTCTCCCGCATTGAGAACGGCACCATCCGTCTGAAGATGGAGCCGGAGCTGCTGGAGGAGGTGTTCCAGGAGGCCCTGACCCACCTGGACCGGAAGGCCAAGGAGCACACCATTACCGTGGAGCTGCCTGACGACATGCTCATGGCCAAAATGGACGCCCGCCTGATCGTGCAGGTGGTCATCAACATCGTCAACAACGCCATCAAATACACGCCCCCCGGCTCCCATGTCCAGGTGTCCGCCCGGAAGCGGGGAGAGAGCGTGGAGGTGCGCATCGCCGACGACGGCCCCGGCATCTCGGATGAGGCCAAGGCCAAGCTGTTCGACATGTTTTACACAGCCAACAACGCCCGGGGCGACGGGCGGCGGGGCCTGGGCCTGGGCCTGTCCCTGTGCCGCTCCATCGTGCAGGCCCACGGCGGCTCCATCACCGTGGAAAACAACTATCCCAAGGGCGCTATCTTCAGCTTTACACTACCACTTGCGGAGGTGAACACCGATGAACAAACCTCAAATCTTGATCATTGAAGACGACAACGCCATCGGCAACCTGATTTCCACCACCCTGGAGACCCAGCACTACCAGTACCGGCGGGCCAAAAACGGCGCCTCCGGCGTGCTGGAGGCGGCCTCCTGCCGGCCCGACGTGATCCTGCTGGATCTGGGCCTGCCCGACATGGACGGCGTGGACATCATCAAGAAGGTGCGCACCTGGAGCAACACCCCCATCATTGTCATCTCCGCCCGCAGCGAGGATCACGACAAGGTGGAGGCCCTGGATGCCGGGGCGGACGACTATCTGACCAAGCCCTTCTCGGTGGAGGAGCTGCTGGCCCGGCTGCGGGTGTCCCTGCGCCGGGTGCGCTACGACAGCGAGAAGGTGGACGAGGCGGCCAGCATCTACCAGAACGGCGGGCTGAAAATCGACTACGCCGCCGGCTGCACCTACCAGAACGGGAACGAGGTCCACCTGACCCCCATCGAGTACAAGCTGCTGTGTCTGTTGGCCCAGAACACCGGCAAGGTGCTCACCCACAACTACATTCTCAACAAGATCTGGAGCAGCGCCCTGCCCTCCGACACCCCCTCCCTGCGGGTGTTCATGGCCACGCTGCGCAAGAAGATCGAGCCCGATCCCAGCCACCCCCGGTACATCCAGACCCACATCGGCGTGGGCTACCGGATGATCCGCCAGCCCGACGAGGAGGCCGGGGCGGAGAGCGAAGCATGAGCGGGGGAGGAGAGGCCATGCTGTATCCCTACCGCCCCGCCGGGGAGCACCGGCTCCCTGGACTGCGGCCTGGGTGCGCGGCAGGCCCTGGGGCGCTGCTGGGCCTGATGCGGGATGTGGGACAGCTCTTTGACTGTGAGCCTGTGGTGCTCCAGCGGCCGGACAGCCCGGCGCTGCTGCTGTTCTACCCGGACACGGTGTTCCCGTGGCGGGATCTGGCGGAGGTGTGCGGCGGGGCGCTGGCGGGGCTGGAGGGGCTCTGGCCCGTGACGGTGTACGGCACCACCGCCCGGCGGGAGACCGGCGAGCTGCGGGCCGCCGTGCGTGCGGACGGCACCGCAGTCATCCGCCTGCGCTCGGTGTCCGGCCGGCCCTTTGACCAGCTTACCGGCCTGTGCCTCCGTGTGGAGATGGACACTCCGGCCCGGGCCGCCGCCTGGGCCGCCCTGTGCGCCGGGAGCGCCCGCACCCGGTCCAGCGCCGCCCTGGAGCCCGCCCAGGCCGCCGCCCTGGGGGATGGCCTTCCGGTCCGCCGCCCCACGGGGAGCCGCTACGCCTACCTGGCCTGGGAGGAGGACGCCGGTGTGCTGGACGCGCTGGAGGCCCTCTCGGCCCGGCAGAAGGAGGCGCTGTGGCGCGGCTTCCTCCAGGACGGGACCCAGCCTATGGAATTCCAGTGGCTGTGGGACGCCTACCGGGAGGGGGCGGTGGACTCCCTGCTGGAGTGGGAGCTCACCCTCCAGCTCACCCTGGAAGCCCTGGGCTTCGCGGTGGTCAACGGGGCAGGCCGGTTTACCGTCACCGGGCCGGACGGTTCGGCGCGCAGCTTTGATCTGATCCGCGGCGGCCCGGCCGAAAAGCTGTTCCTGAAAATCCTGTTTCCCCTGGACAAGCGGGAATAAAAGATGTCCCCCGGAACCAATCGGTTCCGGGGGACGCTTTTGTATGGAAGAGGAAGATCAGGAGGTACTTACATCCAGTGCTCCTCGCCGTCATAGACACG
>NZ_JH417673.1 GCF_000239295.1 Flavonifractor plautii ATCC 29863 | reverse complement strand
AGGACAGTTCCTCGAAATAGGTTTCTTTGGTCATATGCGTTCTCCTCCTTCACTACGGGCAAAATGCCCCTTTTAATCATCCTTTTGAGTCCCACTCTCGGGGACTCCGTCATGCCATCTTTTCCACGAAAAATCTATTCAGCATATCAGACGGAAAAGTGTGTGCCTTTTTTGGCAGTACGAATAAAGTTGGCGCGCTATGTCATCCTTCTCCGGCGCAAATTGAAAATGCCCTTTTTGAACTCCCCGGGCAACAAAAAGCGCCGGCCTGATGGTTGACAAAACCAACAAACCGGCGCTCTCCTTTTTGTATATCATTTTTCAGATTTTAGTGCCCTATTTGAGAGCAAATAGGGCACTAAAAGGGAATACAGAGGGAAAACACGCAAAACTTTGGAAAACAACCTCTATAAGGGTGTTTATTCCTCGAAAATATTATTTTTTGATCTGGTCAATTTTAGGGAAAATAGAAAAGCCACACCCCCTGGTACTCTAAGCTTTCCGCCTAAAATATCCAGATTGGTGTGGCCTTATGCTAAGAGAAAATGATATGAACCCCTGGTTCACGATGTATCCTTATCTAGTGCTGCATAATGCGGGCACCGACCGGGCCTTCTGTTTTTCAATCTGTCTGAATCAGCGGGAGCTCGGTCCACTCGCCGTGTCCCATCAGGTACCTGTCCACTTCCCAGGCGGCTTCGCGGCCCTCCCGAATGGCCCACACCACCAGGGACTGTCCCCGGCGCATGTCCCCGGCGGTGAACACGCCGGGGATGTTGGTGGAATAGCCCCCCTCCGCTGTCTGTACAGTGGAGCAGGGAGTGCGCGTCAGTCCGAAGGCCTCCGGCACATAGTCCTGGGGGCCCAGGAAGCCGACAGCGATAAGCAGCAGTTGGCAGGGCAGCAGTTTCTCCGTTCCTGTCAGAGGCTTGCGGTCCGGCCCCAGCAGGACGGTCTCCACCCCGGTGAGGTGCCCCTCCGCATCCCGAAGCAGGTGTGAGACGGTGGTCTCGTAGATCCTGGGGTCATGACCAAAGATGGCGATGGCCTCCTCTTGGCCGTAGTCTGTTTTACACACCCGCGGCCACTCCGGCCAGGGGTTCTTGGCGGTGCGGGCGCCTGGGGCTTTACGCATTATCTCCAACTGGGTAACGCTTTTACAGCCCTGGCGGATGCAGGTGCCCACGCAGTCGTTGCCCGTGTCGCCGCCCCCTACGATGACCACATCCTTGCCCTGTGCAGAGGGACAGTAAGTCCCATCCAGCAGGGCACGGGTTGCCCCTGTCAGGAAGTCCACTGCAAACCAGACGTCCACTCCCGCCCGACCTGGTACGTCCAGATCTCGGGGCTGGGCCGCGCCGCAGCAGAGAACCACCGCGTCAAACTGTTCCTTCAGCTCCTCCTGACCCACGTCCCGGCCCGCGTCCACACCGGTGCGGAAGGCTATCCCCTCCGCCGCCATCAGATCCAGCCGCCGCTGGACCGCCGACTTTTCCAGCTTCATGTTGGGGATGCCGTACATCAGCAGGCCGCCGGGTCGGTCGGCCCGCTCGAACACGGTGACGCTGTGACCTCGGCGGTTAAGCCTTTGAGCGCAGGAGAGCCCGGCGGGGCCGGAGCCCACCACCGCCACGGTCCTACCGGTGCGGGTCTCGGGCGGCCGAGGGGACATGAGTCCCTGCTCCCAGGCCTCCTCGATGATCCCCAGCTCGTTGTCCTTCACCGTCACCGGCTGGCCGTTTAGGCCGCAGGTGCAGGCCGCCTCACACAAGGCGGGGCACACCCGGCCGGTGAACTCTGGGAAGTCGTTGGTTTTCAGTAGCCGCTCCAAAGCGCGGCCAAGCTTTCTGCGGTACACCAGGTCGTTCCACTCGGGCACCAGATTGTGCAGTGGGCAGCCGGAGACCATACCGTTCAACACCGCCCCTGACTGACAGAAGGGCACGCCGCAGGCCATGCACCGGGCCCCCTGCCGTTGCCGTTCCTCCCGGCCCAGCCGGGGATGGAATTCGTTCCAGTACACCACCCGCTCCAGCGGTGGCTGGCAGGGATTGCCCTGCCGGGCATATTCCAGAAATCCAGTGGGCTTTCCCACGGTCAGTCCCCCTTTCCTCTGGCGTTGACATAGAACGCCTCCGTCTCTGCCTGGACCCGGCCCATACCCTGGGCCTCGTACCAGGCGATGGTACGCAACATCCGGTCGTAGTCGTGGGGCAAAATCTTCTTGAATTTAGGCAACCAGGCTCCGAAATTGGCCAAAATTCGTCCGGCTTTGGGGGAGCCGGTGGCCTCTGCGTGAGCCTGGATCAGGCCTCGCAGCGCTTCTATATCTCCCTCTTCCGTGACCGGGCCCATGGACACCAGTTCCTTGTTCAGCCGCAGGTACAGGTCATGGTCCTCGTCCAGCACATACGCTATCCCACCGCTCATGCCGGCGGCGAAATTGCGGCCCGTGGGGCCCAGGATTACCACCCGGCCCCCGGTCATATACTCGCATCCGTGGTCCCCCACTCCCTCCACCACCGCGTCGGCGCCGGAGTTGCGCACGCAGAACCGCTCCCCGGTCACGCCGTTGAGAAAGGCCTGGCCGGAGGTGGCTCCATAGAGGGCCACGTTGCCCACCAGAATGTTCTCTGCCGGGTCAAAGGGGCTGTCCTTGGGCGGATAGACGATGATCCTCCCTCCGGAGAGGCCCTTGCCCAGGTAGTCGTTGGCGTCCCCCTCCAGCTCCAGGGTGAGGCCGCGGGGCAGGAAGGCGCCGAAGGACTGGCCTCCCCCGCCGGTACACTTTACCACAAAGGTGTCGTCGGGGAGTGCCTCCCCGTGGAGGAGAGTGATATCCGAACCAAGGATAGTCCCCACTGCCCGGTCGGTGGAGGACACCGCCAGTTCCAGCCGCCTATGGTCGCCTTTCTCAAGGGCGACGCCCAGCTTCTGTTCCAGTACCCGCAGATCCACTGTGTCCTCCAGATGGAAGTCATAGGCGTCCGCCGGATCAAAGCGGGTCTTTGGCCAGCCGGCGTAAGCACTGTCCAGAATGGCGGACAAGTCCACCGTGGCCGCCCGCTGGTTGGCGGCGGGCTTCCGTACCCGCAGCAGGTCGGTGCGGCCTACCAGCTGGTCCACCGTGCGCACCCCAAGCCGGGCCATATGCTCCCGTAGTTCCCGGGCGACGAAGCGCATGAAGTTGACCACGTACTCCGGCTTGCCTGTGAACCGTTTCCGCAGCTCCGGGTTCTGAGTGGCCACCCCCACGGGGCAGGTGTCCAAGTTACACACCCGCATCATGACGCAGCCAAGAGTGACCAGAGGGGCGGTGGCGAAGCCGAACTCCTCCGCTCCCAGCATACAGGCGATAGCCACGTCCCGGCCGCTCATGAGCTTGCCGTCAGTCTCCAGCACCACATGGGACCGCAGGCCGTTTTGGATCAGGTTCTGGTGGGCCTCCGCCAGACCCAGCTCCCAGGGCAGACCGGCGTTGTGGATGGAGGTACGAGGGGCCGCGCCGGTGCCTCCGTCGTGGCCGGAGATGAGGATCACCTGGGCCCCTGCCTTGGCCACCCCGGCAGCGACGGTACCCACCCCCGCCTCGCTGACCAGCTTCACCGAGATGCGGGCCTGACGGTTGGCGCACTTCAAATCATAGATCAGTTGGGCCAGATCCTCGATGGAGTAGATGTCGTGGTGGGGCGGAGGAGAGATCAGGGTGACGCCGGGGGTGGAGTGGCGGCACCAAGCGATCCATGGGTAGACTTTCCCGGCGGGCAGGTGGCCGCCCTCGCCGGGCTTGGCCCCCTGCCCCATTTTGATCTGGATCTCTCTGGCGCTCACCAGGTAGGCGCTGGTGACCCCGAAGCGGCCGGAGGCCACCTGCTTGATGGCGGAGTACCGCTCCGGGTCCCCCAGCCGGTCGTCTTCCTCGCCCCCCTCGCCGGAGTTGGACTTGCCCCCCAGCAGGTTCATGGCTTGGGCCAGGCACTCGTGGGCCTCACGGGAGATGGAGCCGTAGCTCATGGCCCCGGTCTTGAAGCGTTTGACGATAGAATCCTCGCTCTCCACCTCCTCTAAGGGGATGGGCTCGCCCAGATATTTCATCTCCATCAGGCCACGGAGGGTGTGGGGCTTTGTCTCATCGTCCACCAGGGCGGTGTACTGCTTGAAGAGCCCGTAATCCTCCCAGCGGACGGCCTGCTGGAGCAGATGGATGGTCTGTGGATTATAGAGGTGGTCCTCCCCACCGGCTCGGGCCTTGTGCTCCCCCAGGCTCTCCAGTGTCAGGTCAGTCTCCTGTCCCAAGGGGTCGAAGGCGCGGTCGTGGTTCCGCTCCACTGCGGCGGCCATCTCCTCCAGGCCGATGCCCCCCACCCGTGAGACGGTGTTGGTAAAGTACTTGTCGATTACATCCTGCCGTATGCCCACCGCCTCGAAGATCTGGGCAGACTGGTAGGACTGGAGGGTGGAGATGCCCATTTTGGAGGCGATCTTCACCACCCCGTGGAGGACGGCGGCGGTATAGTCGGCCACTGCGGTGTGGAAGTCCTTGTCCAGCAGGCCCTCCTCGATCAGATCCACGATGGTCTCCTCCGCCAAGTAGGGGTTCACTGCCCGGGCGCCATAGCCCAGCAGGGCGGCGAAGTGGTGGACCTCCCGGGGCTCAGCGGATTCCAGGAGGATAGATACGGCGGTGCGCTTCCCGGTGCGAACCAGGTGCTGCTCCATGGCAGACACCGCCAGCAGAGAGGGGATGGCCGCGTGGTTCTCGTCCACCCCCCGGTCGGAAAGGATGACAATGTTGGCCCCCTCCCGGTACGCCCTGTCCACCGCCACCGCCAGCCGGTCCAGTACCAGATCCAGGTGGGTGCCCTTGTAATAGAGCAGGGACACGGTGGCTGCGTGGAAGCCAGGTCGGTTCATGGCCTTGATCTTCATCAGGTCGGTGGAGGTGAGAACGGGGTTGTGGATCTGGAGCACCCCGCAGTTGTCCGGCTGTTCCTGGAGCAGATTCCCGTCATCGGCCGCGTAGACGGTGGTGTCGGTGACGATCTCCTCCCGGATAGCATCCATGGGTGGGTTGGTCACCTGGGCGAAGAGCTGCTTGAAGTAGGAGAAGAGGGGCCGATCCCTGTTGTCCAGCACCGCCAGGGGGATATCCACCCCCATGGCGGCGGTGGGCTCCGCCCCGGTGCGGGCCATGGGCAGGATGGTGTCGTTCACGTCCTCATAGGTGTAGCCGAAGGCCTTCTGAAGGCGGCTAAGTTCCTCCCGGCTGTGCCGCTCCACCCGCTGGTTTGGGATCGGCAGGTCGGCCAGACGGAGCAGATTGGTGTCCAGCCACTCTCCATAGGGCTGCCGGGCGGCGTAGCCCTCCTTCAGTTCCTGGTCGTCAATGATCCGCCCCTGCCTCAGGTCCGCCAGCAGCATCTTGCCCGGCCGCAGCCGGGACTTTTCCACGATATGCTCCGGTGGGATGTCCAGCACCCCCACCTCGGAGGAGAGAATGAGCCGGCTGTCGTCGGTGAGGTAGTACCGGGCAGGGCGCAGGCCGTTGCGGTCCAGCACCGCTCCCACCACGTCCCCGTCGGAGAACAGGATGGCCGCCGGGCCATCCCAGGGCTCCATGAGGGTGGCGTAGTAGTGGTATAGGTCCCGGCGGGAGCGGGAGAGGGTGCGGTCATTCCGCCAGGGCTCAGGGATGCAGGCCATCACCGCCAGGGGAAGGTCCATCCCCGCCATCATCAGGAACTCCAGGGTGTTGTCCAGCATGGCGGAATCAGAGCCGGAGGCGTTCACCACCGGCAGCACCTTGTCCCTATCCGTTGCCAGCAGGGGGGAAAACATGGTCTCCTCCCGGGCCAGCATCCGGTCCATGTTGCCCCGGATGGTGTTGATCTCCCCGTTGTGGGCTATTAGCCGGTTGGGGTGGGCCCGCTCCCAGGAGGGGTTGGTGTTGGTCGAGAACCGGGAGTGGACGATGGCCAAGGCGGAGGTATAGTTTATGCTTTGCAGGTCGGGGTAGAAGGCCCGCAACTGGTGAACCAGGAACATGCCCTTGTAGACCACGGTGCGACTGGACAGGGAGACCACGTAGGTGTCCCCGCTCAGATGCTCGAATACCCGCCGGGCTACATAGAGCTTTCGGTCAAAATCCAAGCCGGGAGCCGTTTCCTCCGGCCTGGCCACAAAAGCCTGGAAGATGCTAGGCATTTTGTCCCTGGCTCGCTGGCCCAGAATCTCCGGGTGCACGGGCACCTCCCGCCAGCCCAGGAAAGCCATGCCTTCCTTCTCGGTCACCAGTTCGAACTGTCTCTGGGCCTGCCGGCGTTTCAAACCATCCCGAGGCAGGAAGAACATGCCCACGCCGTAGTCCCGCCGTCCGGGCAGGGCGATGCTCGCCTCCGCCGCCGCCCTGGCAAAAAACGCGTGGGGGATCTGGGTGAGTATGCCCACCCCGTCGCCGGTCTTACCCTCGGCATCCTTGCCCGCCCGGTGCTCCAGCTTCTCCACGATCTTCAGGGCATCGTCCACTGTCTCATGACTGGCCCGGCCCTGTATGTCCACCACGGCGCCAATGCCGCAGGCGTCATGCTCGAATTCGGGGCAGTACAGCCCTCTCCCTTCAGCCGCTTTTTCCCTCATGCGTCTCGCCTCTTTCCATAAAAACGGCGGCGGTCCGTCTCCCGACCGTCGCCGTGAGACCACCTCGTCTCCGCCTCTATTCCATCGTTTTGCTGTCCAGCACCAGCCGGGCGGTCTGGGCCAATTTTGTCCTGCTGTCCATACTTTTTTTCTGCAAATAGTAATGGGCCTGCTCCTCTGTTATGCCATGGCGGTCCATGAGCAGGGCCTTAGCCCGGTCGATGAGTCTCCGATCCTCCCCACTGTGACAGGGGCGCCCGTGCCGCTCCAGCCTGCGCCCCACTTGCAGCAGCAGCCGCACCGCAGCCAGCAGATCCCCACGGCTTACCGGGGATGGCAGGCGGAAGATGTCGTCATTCCCCAGAAGATCCAATCGGTCCTGGTGAGCCAGCACCAGCATGGCGCAGGAGGGGGGCAGGTCCTCAAAGAACAGCTCCGCCGTCTGATCCCCCAGCTTGTAGCCGCACACCACCGCCGGCACTGGCAGCTTGTTTATGGCCCGCCGCACCTGGTCGGCGGTGCGGCACACCAAGCAGGCGGCCGCGCCGCCCCCCTCCAGCAGTTCCTTTACACGCAGGGCGGTCTTTTCGCTCTCAAAGGCCACAATGATCTTTTCCATGTGCGTTCACTCCCCTGTTGGGATGGGATCGCTTTAATAATTGATGATGTACTTCTCCCGTTCCCAGGAGGAGACGCGGGTGCGGTACTCCTCCCATTCCTTCCGCTTGCCCTCAATATAGTTGGCTGCCACATGCTCTCCCAGGGTGTCCAGCACCAAGGGATCGGCCTCCAGAGCGTGGATGGCCTCCTCCAGGGAGTCGGGCAGAGAGTCGATGCCGTGAGCTTTTCGGGCGGCGGCATTCATGTCGAAGATGTTCTCGGTGACCTCCGGGGGCGGGGTGAGGCCCTTCTCGATGCCGTCCAGCCCGGCGGCCAGACAGAGAGCCAGCTCCAGGTAGGGGTTGCAGGCCGGGTCGGGAGAGCGGAGCTCCACCCGGGTGGACTGCCCCCGGGCGGCGGGGATACGGATAAGGGCGGAGCGGTTGGAGGCAGACCAGGCCAGGTAGCAGGGAGCCTCGTAGCCGGGCACCAGCCGCTTATAGGAGTTCACCAGGGGGTTGGTCACCGCCGCCATGCCCTTCACGTGGGCCAGCAGACCGGCGATGAATGAATATGCCTCTTTAGACAGGCCCTTTGGGTCATCCGGGTCGTAGAAGGCATTTTTCCCGCCCTGGAACAGGGACATGTTAGTGTGCATCCCCGAGCCATTGATGCCGAAGATGGGCTTGGGCATAAAGGTGGCGTGGAGGCCATTTTTCTGGGCTAGGGTCTTGACTGCCAGCTTGAAGGTCATAATGTTGTCCGCGGTACGCAGGGCGTCGGCGTACTTGAAGTCGATCTCGTGCTGGCCCTGGGCTACCTCGTGGTGGCTGGCCTCGATCTCAAAGCCCATCTGCTCTAGGGCCATGCAGATCTCCCGCCGGGTGCCCTCCCCGTGGTCCAGGGGGCCCAGATCGAAGTAGCCCGCCTCGTCGTTGGTACGGGTGGTGGGCTTGCCCTCGTCATCAGTCTGGAAGAGGAAGAATTCCGCCTCTGGACCTACGTTGAAGGCATCAAAGCCCATCTCCTCCGCCCTTTTCAGAGCCCGCTTGAGGACGTGCCGGGGGTCGCCCACGAAGGGTTTTCCGTCCGGGTCATGGACGTCACAGATGAGCCGGGCTACCCTGCCGTGGCTGGGCCGCCAGGGGAAGATGGCGAAGGAGTCCAGGTCGGGGTACAGGTACTGATCCGACTCGTCGATGCGGACAAAACCCTCGATGGAGGAGCCGTCGAACATGATCTGGTCATTCACCGCCTTCTCAATCTGAGATGCGGTGATGGCCACGTTCTTGAGCTGACCGAAAATGTCGGTGAATTGAAGGCGGATGAACTCCACATCCTCTTCTTTTACCATACGGATGATGTCTTCCTTGCTGTACGACATGCAGGACACTCCTCTCATTCTTTCAAGTAAAGTTAAAATAAAAAGAGGACAAAGGCAGGCCGACCTGTTGGTTCGGAACGCCTTTGTCCTAAACTATGGGAAATTATACGCGAACCGCAATTCCATGTCAAGATGTTTTTGCAAGTTCAACTCAATTTTGCTTCGCCACTAAGACAAATAGCCAGACGGCTCTCCATATTTGTGCAGGAAGTATAAAATAGACTTTCATAAATGAGCTATCTGCACCGCCGGTATGGGGAGCTCTTGACAAAGGGGCGGCAGGCACATTTATTTCGCCCGGCCGGACTCCATGCTCTGCGGTCAGTCCGTCTATGAGGCCCGGCGGCGGGCAGGCCGGCTGCTGGCTCAGACCTGGCCGGTGGAGGCGGATGTAGTCATCGGCATCCCAGATTCCGGTCTGGACGCAGCCATGGGTTATGCGGAGGAGTCGAGGATTCCCCTATGGAGTGGGTCTGGTCAAAAACCGCTATATCGGCTGCACTTTCATTACCCCGGATCAGCGCAGCCGGGAGCAGGCGGTGCGCATTAAGTTGGGGGCGCTGCGCAGCTGTGTGGAGGGGAGGCGGGTGGTGATGATCGACGACTCCATCGTCCGGGGCACCACCTCCCGCCAGATCGTAGTCCTGCTGCGGGAGGCCGGCGCCGTGCAGGTCCACCTGCGCATCTCCGCACCGCCCTTCATCGCCCCCTGCTACTTCGGGACGGACATTCCGGACAGTGAGCACCTGATCGCTCATGACCGCTCCCCGGAGGAGATTTGCGCCCTCACCGGCGCGGACAGCCTAGGCTTTCTGCCGCTGAAGGTCCTACATCAGATCGCCCCGGACGCTGGCTGCGGCTTTTGCGACGGATGCTTCACTGGCAACTATCCCATCCGCCTCTGAGGGAAATTGGGGACGCCCGCCGAAAGTTTTTCTTGACAATGGGGGCGGCGGTCACTATAATATCCCATAACAGCAAGGGCGCTGTGGCATGGACCACAGCGCCCTTGTCCGTTTTTTCAGGCAATACCGTTAAACGCAATGAGGGAGAAGAGTACTGCGGGGACTCAGTCCCAGCGAGCGGGGGATGGTGAAAGCCCCGCACAGGAGGCCGCGGGAAGAACGCTCCGGAGCGGAAACCCGAACGCACCGCGCCAGTAGGGGGAACGGGCTGCGACCGTTACATCGCGCCGACTTGTCAGAGCCGGAAAAGGGGCCGCCGTCCGGCGGCAAATTAGGTGGCACCGCGGAGCGCAGCATTCGTCCTAATCAAGAGGACGAGGGCTGCGCAAACATTTTTGGAGGTGCTTTCTATGTGCGTGATCGTGGGATTTACCCAAAAGACCAGGGGGCGGGAAGAGGTCTTGGCCTGTCTGGACCGGGCCTATACCAGGGGCCCTGACATGGCCCGGGTGGCGGAAACCGCCTCCGGCTGGCTGGGCTTTCGCCGTCTGTCCATTATGGGGCTGGACGAGCGTGGGATGCAGCCCTTCGCCCTGGGGCCTGACCAGGTGGTGTGCAACGGGGAGCTCTACGGCTGGCGGAGGCAGCGCGCAGAGCTGGAGCAGAGGGGCTACACCTTCCGCAGCGGCAGCGACTGCGAGCTCCTGCTGCCCATGTACCGGGAGTACGGGCTGGACATGTTTGCCCGGCTGGACGCGGAGTTCGCCCTGATCCTCTACGATGGGGAGGCGGACGAATACGTTGCCGCCCGGGACCCCATTGGCATCCGGCCCCTCTTCTATGGCTGCGGTCCTGACGGCGGCATTCTCTTCGCCAGCGAGGCCAAGCAGCTGGTGGGCCTGTGTGAGCAGATCCTCCCTTTCCCTCCGGGACACTACTGGTACCGGGGACGGTTTGTCCGCTACGCCAACCCCGCCCGTCCCGGCCTCAGCCGGTCGGACGACATGGACACCGTCTGCCAGAACATCCATGACAAGCTTATCGCCGCGGTGGACAAGCGGCTGGACGCCGATGCCCCCCTGGGCTTTCTTCTCTCTGGCGGACTGGACTCCAGCCTGGTGTGCGCCATCGCCGCCCGGCTGCTTGGAAAGCCTATCCGCACCTTCGCTATCGGCATGGACACCGACGCCATCGATCTGAAGTACGCTCGGAAGGCGGCGCAGTTCATCGGGGCGGACCACACGGAGGTGACCATCACCCGGGACGACGTGATAGCCGCTCTGCCCAAAGTGGTGGCCGCCCTGGGCACCTGGGACATTACCACCATCCGGGCCAGCGTAGGCATGTACCTGTGCTGCAAGGCCATCCGCGAGACTACCGACATCCGGGTGCTCCTCACCGGGGAGATCTCCGACGAGCTCTTCGGCTATAAGTACACCGACTTTGCCCCCTCTCCCGCTGCCTTCCAGACTGAGGCGGAAAAGCGGGTGGAGGAACTCTACATGTACGATGTGCTCCGGGCGGATCGGTGTATCAGCGGCTGGTCCATGGAGGCCCGGGTGCCCTTCGGGGACCTGGACTTTGTGGAGTATGTCATGTCGGTGGACCCGGCGTTGAAGGTCAACCGCTGCGGCAAGGGCAAGTATCTGCTCCGCCGGGCCTTCCAGTCCGATGCTCTGCTGCCTGACGAGATCCTGTGGCGGGAGAAGGCGGCCTTCTCCGACGCGGTGGGCCACTCTATGGTGGATGATCTGAAGGAATATGCCAGAGCGCAGTACAGCGACCTGGCTTTCACTCGGGGCTGCGCCCAATACCAGTACCGCCCGCCCTTCACCCGGGAGAGCCTGCTCTATCGGGACCTGTTCGAGCGGTACTACCCCGGCCAGGCCCGGATGATCAAGGACTTCTGGATGCCAAATCGGGCCTGGGAGGGCTGCAACGTGGATGACCCCTCCGCCCGGGCACTGAAAAATTACGGGGCCAGCGGGTTCTGACGCGTCAAAACTTGAACTTCCAACTTACCCAAGGGAGGGATCGGTATGGCAAAGTATATCTTCATCACCGGCGGGGTGGTATCCGGCCTGGGGAAAGGAATAGCGGCGGCCTCTCTGGGACGGCTACTGAAGGCCCGGGGGCTGAAGGTGGCCCTCCAGAAGTTCGACCCCTACCTGAACATTGACCCGGGCACTATGAACCCCTATCAGCACGGGGAGGTGTTCGTTACCGAGGACGGGGCGGAGACCGACCTGGACTTGGGCCATTACGAGAGGTTCACCGACGAAGATTTGACGGTGGACTCCTCCATCACCTCCGGAAAGGTCTACTGGTCCGTCCTCAGCCAGGAGCGTGAGGGGGCCTTCTTGGGGGGCACGGTCCAGGTCATCCCACACATCACCGGTGAGATCAAGGAGCGCATCTACCGGGTTGGCCGCCGGGAGGAGGTGGACGTGGTCATCACCGAGATCGGCGGCACGGTGGGAGACATCGAGTCCCAGCCCTTCCTGGAGGCCATCCGTCAGGTGGCCGCTGAGGTGGGGCGGCAGAATGTGCTTTACCTCCACGTCTCCCTCATCGTCTCCATTCCCGGCACCGGGGAGCCCAAGAGCAAGCCCACCCAGCATTCTGTAAAGGAGCTGCTGGGCCTGGGCATCCAGCCGGATGTGATCCTCTGCCGCTGCGACGGGCCGGTGTCCCAGAAGGTGCGGGACAAGATCGCCCTGTTCTGCAATGTGCCGCCGGAGCGGGTCATCTCCAACGAGACCGCCCCCATCCTCTACGAAGTGCCGCTGATGCTGGAGGAGGCCGGGTTGGCAAAAGCGGTGTGCGAGGTATTGGGACTTCCCTTCAGTAAGCCACACCTGGAGGAGTGGCGTGCCATGGTGGAGCGAGCCAAACGCCCGGCGGGCCGGCTGGAGATCGCCCTGGTGGGGAAATATGTGGCCCTCCACGACGCCTATATCTCCGTGGTGGAGGCGCTGACCCACGGTGGGATCGAAAACGGGGTGCAGGTGGATGTCCGTTGGGTGGACTCCGAGGACATCAACGACAGCAATGCCGCGGAACTGCTGGCTGGGTGCGCTGGGATCATCGTGCCCGGCGGTTTTGGGAACCGGGGAATCGAGGGGATGATCTCCGCCGTCTGTTGGGCCCGCGAGAATCAGGTTCCCTATCTCGGCATCTGCCTGGGGATGCAGATGGCGGTGGTGGAGTTCGCCCGCCATGTGGCCGGTCTGGCCGATGCTCATTCCAGTGAACTGGCAGCCACCGCCCATCCGGTCATTGACCTGATGCCCGACCAGCAAGGCATCACTGACAAGGGCGGGACCATGCGTCTGGGTGCTTACCCCTGTTATATCACGACGCATGACACCAGAGCCTATCAGGCCTACGGTGCGGAGGATATCTCCGAGCGCCACCGCCACCGCTATGAGTTCAACAACGACTTCCGTTCCCTGCTGACGGAGAAGGGGTTGGTCCTGTCCGGCCTGTCCCCCGACGGGAAGCTAGTGGAGATGGTGGAGCTGCCGGATCATCCCTGGTTCCTGGCCGTCCAGTTCCACCCGGAGTTCAAGTCCCGGCCGAATAGGGCCCATCCCCTGTTCCGGGACTTCGTCGCCGCGGCAAAGGATTACAGCGGGGGCGGGGCCAGAAAAGAGATGAATAGCCCAAATTCTGCGGGGGGATAAAATAAAGAGAACGGCTTTCTCCCCGGGTGGAAAGTGATACGCCGTAACCCAGGGTGACTCTGACCATGAGGCACGCCGACAGTGAAAAACTGCTGGGCTATGAGATCCGCCGTAACGGCAAGGCCATCGGCTTTACCACCTCGGATACCTACACGGATGATCTGGGCGCGGCCAACAACCTGACCTATAGGTATAGCGTGGTACCCGTAGACAAGCTGGGCAACCTGGGTGTTGAGGCCAGTAGCATGAGGTCCGTGTGTCCTATGACAAGACCATCAGTGCCGACCTGTACGACCAGAAGTGGGAGGACGGGACCATTACCATCACCATGAAGCGAGGTGCCTCCGTCCCCGTCATCGTCATCAAGGTCACCGGCGCCGAACTAACCGGCAGCTATACCCTGAGCGTGAAGGCCGATGCCGGAGCAGCGGAGTGGAGCGCCGCCAAGACGGGCGAGCTCTCCGGCGACAGTGTGGTGGCATACTTCACCAAGCCCGGCGCGGAGCCCTTCTTTGTGGACGTGGTATCCGGGGCCTGGTATGAGAGCACAGTGCGCTACGCCGCCGAAGCGGGCCTCATGGCCGGCACCGGCGACGGACGATTTTCCCCGGAGGTGACTACCACCCGGGGGATGATCGTGACCATCCTCCACCGTATGGAGACGGGCGTTTCGGACCAGGGGACACCATCACCCGGGAGCAGATGGCCGCCATCCTTTACCGCTACGCCCGCAGCCAGGGCCGCGATGTGTCAGCTAGGGCAGATTTGTCCGCCTATGCGGATGCAGAGAAGATCAGCCCCTATGCCGTGGGCCTATGCCGGCGGCCTCATCAGCGGGACCGGTCCCGCTGCCCTGAAGCCCGGCGGTGGGGCGACCCGGGCCCAGGCGGCCGCCATTCTGGTGCGCTTCTGCACAGGTGCGGCCTGACCACTGACAACGCAAGCCCGGACGCAGAGACGGCCCCGGACCGCGCACAGCGCGGCCCGGGGC
>NZ_JH417672.1 GCF_000239295.1 Flavonifractor plautii ATCC 29863 | reverse complement strand
CCTGTTCGGTGCCAACCTGCGCGGTGCCGACCTGAGCAATGCCAACCTGAGCTGTGCATCTATGGATCAAATGATATGGGATATTCATACAGTTTTTTACCCGCTGCAATGCCCAGATTCCGGTTCTTATATCGGCTATAAAAAGGCAAGTGGCCTTGTTGTGGAGTTGGAAATCCCCGCAGATGCACGCCGGTCCTCCGCTACTAGCCGAAAATGCCGCGCCAGTAAGGCCAAGGTATTGAGTATCACAGATATCAACGGAAATCCTGCTGGCGGCCAGGTAAAGAGCAATTATGATCCGGACTTTGTTTATACCATAGGGGAAATCGTTGAAGTGTCTGATTTTGATGATGACCGCTGGAACGAGTGCTCTACTGGCATTCATCATTTTATTACACGAGCGGAAGCCGTTATTTACAAATAAAAGCGCCGCTCCCCGGTGTGCGAGACCGGAGGGCGGCAAGGGAAAGAACATCTGCCCTTATTTTAGGGCACGAAGGATGGGAAGTCAATGCTGAATACCAGAAATATTTCCGCCCTGCTGCGCTGGGCGATGGAGAATATCGGCTATCCAATCGACGAGATTAACGCCCTGGACGGGGCAGTGCATATCCGCCTCTCGGATGGCCGAACCGGATTTCTTTATATGCGTGAGGATGGCTGCCCGCGGGCGGTGCTTCCGGCGATTGCCTGATATGGAGTGGTGGCTGCCTTTTTCGCCGTATCGGGATGTGCAGCAGGAGCCTGTGTACGCTTACTGCCGCGAGTGCGGCGGAGAAATCTACGGCCTATTCTCACTGATGCCTGGGCATCTTTGCGAAAAATGTTACTGGAGGGGAAGAAATGAACGAGTTGATTCGCGTGGCCCAGCTCCCGGTAATCGAGGAGCGGCTGCGGGCCATGAAGGAGACCGTGGACAAGCGGGTGGGGGAAGCACTCGCCCTTGTCTGTAATGAGGAGACCGTGCAGGCCGTGAAAGCCGTCCGGGCCGATCTGAATAAAGAGTTCCAGACGCTGGAGGAGCAGCGCAAGGCGGCAAAGAAAGCCGTACTCGGCCCTTACGAACAGTTTGAGGCTGTCTATAAGGAGTGCGTCAGTGACGCTTTCAGGGCGGCGGACGCGGCGTTAAAGGGCAAGGTAGACGCCACCGAGCGTGAAATCAAGCAGCGCTGCGAGGACGGTCTGCGGGAGTATTTCGCGGAACTGTGTGCCGCCGAGCGCATCGACTTTATCCGGTTCGAGCAGGCCGGTTTGAAGGTAGACATGGCCTCCGCCAAACAGAAGACACCCAAGAAGCTGCGGGAGCAGCTGGCGGACTTCGTGGCCGGGGTTGCGTGCAGCGTAGAGCTGATCTCCGGCATGGACGACGCCGAGGAAATCATGGTGGAGTTCAAGCGGACGCTGGACGCCCCGGCGGCCATATCTGCCGTGCAGGAACGGCACCGGCGCATTGAGGCCGAGAAGGAGGCACAGGCGCTCCGGGAAGTGCAGAGGGCACGGGAGGCCGAAGTGGTGGCAAAGGTTGAGGCCGCCGTGCCTACTGCCGTGGATCCGCCCGTGCAGGCCGAACAGTTGTATAAGTGCACCTTCACTGTTCACGCTACAAAACCACAACTTCGCAAGTTAAAAGGATTTTTGAATCAGGAGGGAATCCGTTATGAGTAACGCAGTAGCTACCCAGGCCCAGCGCCCCAAGTTTTCCGTGATGATTTCCACGCCGGGCTATCAGAAGATGATTAACAATACCCTGCGTGACCCTAAGAAGGCCCAGAGATTTGTGGCCTCTATCACCTCCGCCGTGGCAACAAACCCGGCGCTCCAGGAATGCGACCCGGCCACCATCCTATCCGGCGCTCTGCTGGGCGAAAGCCTGAATCTTTCTCCGTCTCCTCAGTTGGGACAGTATTACCTCGTCCCGTTCAAAAATAAGGCGAAATATGACCGTCAAGGCAATCTGATAAAACCGGAGACGACAGACGCCCAATTTGTCCTTGGTTACAAGGGATATATCCAGCTTGCCCTCCGCTCCGGCTACTACAAGCACCTGAACGTGATCGCCGTCAAGGCCGGGGAATTGGTTCGATTCGACCCTCTCACCGAGGAGGTGGAGGTGAATCTCAACCCGGATGAGCTAGCCCGTGAGGACTCCGCCACCGTCGGCTATCTCGCCATGTTCGAGTATCTGAACGGCTTCCGAAAGACCATCTACTGGAGCCGGGACAAGATGGAGGCCCACGCCCTTCGATATTCCAAGGGATACGCGGCCAAGAAGGGTTATACCTTCTGGGAGAAGGACTTCGATGCTATGGCCTTCAAGACCATGCTCCGGCAGCTCATCTCCAAGTGGGGCGTCATGTCTATTGAACTCCAGACGGCCTTTGAGGCGGACGCTGTGGCTGCTGAGGATGGCGACTACATTCAGACACCGCCCGCCGAACTTCCGGAGCCAGTTCAGTACGAGCCGCAGGAGGGCGATGGCAACGAGGCTTCTGGGGACACTGGCGACGAACAGGTAAACCTCAATGACCTATAACATCGTCTCCACCGGCTCCAAGGGCAACGCCGTGGTCATCAACGACCGTATTCTGATTGACTGCGGCGTGCCCTTCAAAGCCCTGGAGCGGGTCAAGAAAGACCTGCGGTTGGTGCTGCTCACCCATATTCACGGAGACCATTTCAACCCCCGGACGGTGCGGGCCCTTGCAAAAGAGCGGCCCTCCATCCGCTGGGGGTGCTGCGAGTGGATGGTCGGGCCGCTGCTGGAGGCCGGGGTGGACAAGCGGCGGATTGATGTGATAAGCCCACATGGTTACAAGGACATCGCGGATGCGGCGCTATATAAAGGATTGGCGTGTGTGAGGCCGGAGTTCATACCGCACAACGTCCCGAACTGTGCATGGCACATCTTTGACGGGAAAGAACACCTTTTCTACGCAACGGACACCGGCACGCTGGACGGCATCGAGGCCAGGGGATACGACCTCTACATGGTGGAGGCAAACCACACCCGGGCCGAGCTGGAGGCCCGCATGGAGGCAAAGAGGGCCGCGGGTGAGTTCTCGTATGAGTGGGCCGCTGCGCAGAACCATTTAAGCCGGGAACAGGCGGAGGACTGGCTTTATCAACAGATGGGGCCGAACAGCCGGTATGTGTTCCTGCATCAACATCACGAAGAAGGAAGTTAATGGAATGGAAAAGCTACTACTGACACGCAAGGAGGCTGCCGATGTGCTGAACATCAGTGTGGATACATTGGACGAGCTTAGAGACGATAAAAAGATCCGGTGCGTCAGAATCGGAGTACGGGTCTATTACAGCCCGGATGAACTAAGGGCCTTTATTACGAAGGAGGGCTACGTGTGCTGAACCGGATTATTCTCATGGGCCGTCTGACCCGTGATCCCGAGCTGCGCCAGACGCAGAGCGGGGTGTCTGTGGCAAACTTCTCCTTGGCGGTGGATCGGGACTTCAAGGACAAGCAGACCGGGGAGAAGACCACGGACTTCATTGACATCGTGGCATGGCGCAGCTCCGCCGAATTTGTCTCCCGCTACTTCGCCAAAGGCCGCATGGCCGTGGTAGATGGCCGCTTACAGCTCCGGGACTGGACGGATAAGGACGGCAACAAGCGCCGCACCGCCGAAGTACTGGCCGATCATGTCTACTTCGGCGACTCCAAGCGGGACGCGGAAGGCGGTGCGGAATCCGGCGGAGCCTATACACCGCCCCCGGCGGAACCGGGGTCTGGTGGGGCGGAGTTCGCAGAGCTGACAGATGATGACGGGGAGCTACCATTTTAATCGACAACGCTTCCAGGCGTATCGGTCGGAAGAGCCAGGGCGAACAGGGATAGACGGCGGGGTGTGCCCCGTGCTGTATCCTGACGACCGCCCCCCTTCTGCCCCCTTTCTCTTCCCCCCACACCCCCTATCTCTATCCCCCTATTATCCCCCCGTTCCTCCTCCTTCTCCTGAGAGAATGGCGGTAATTTGGAGGAGAAGAAGGCTTCTATCGGTAGACTTCCGGTAGAAGTACAGGAAGGACGTGATATTTTGACCCGTGAGGACACGGACAAGCTGTTCGAGCTATTTGCTTTCTACCGGCCTAAAGACCCTCGCCTCAGGGACAATGCTTTGCGGGCTGTTTGGGCGCTGACGCTGGCCCCTTACTCTGTGGACGATGTGCGGGAGGCGGTGGTGAGCTATTTTCGGACACAAAAATACTGGCCTGACCCGACCGACATCTCCTCACGCTGCCCACAGCCAGAGCTCCCCAAAACACAGAATTTTCCGACTCCGGCTCCAACTGCCCGTTACATAGATCCTGCGGTGGAAGCCCTTCGGGAGCGGTGGCAGGAGCTGCGCCGTCAGTGTAGAGCGGCCGGGGTTCCAGGCACTTGGGAAGATGCAAAAAAGGCAGGGCTGACCTGGGAGGCCTGGATGGACATTCTCGACGAAAGGGGCCTTGCCCTGTGAATAAATACGGCAACAAGAAGGCGGTGCGAAATGGCATCACCTTCGACAGTCAGAAAGAGGCCGTACGGTATGACCAACTCATGCTCATGCTGTGTGCCGGAGAAATCAGAGATTTGAAGCTCCAGCCGGAGTTCACACTCCAGGAGGCGTTCACGACACCGCTGGGCGAGCGTGTTCGGGCCATCAAGTACCGGGCCGACTTTGCATATGAGCGGCCTACAGAGCCGGATTGCACGGGCGCCGTCCACTGGCTGCCTGTGGTGGAAGATGTGAAGGGCTTCCGAACCAAGGAATATGAGCTTAAGAAAAAGCTCATGGCCGGGCGCGGAATCCATGTGGTGGAGGTATAGCCCATGATAACCGCAGACCCCTACGGCATCAGCGGAGCGGTGGCACCCTGGCGCAGTCTGGACGCGATGGAGCCGATCGTGGAGCGCAATATCACGGAGCGGGACGCGGAAGAGGCGGCAATCTGTGGACAGTGCCCGCTGCCGGACTGTAACCCCAAAAGAGTTGGCTGCCTACTGCATACCAGAGCGAAAAAGCCAAAACCGTCCCGCGATTTGCTGGAGCGCATGGCGCTGGACGGGCATGGGCCGGAGGAGATATCCCAGGCCACCGGATACAGCATATCGACCACCGCGATGTACATGAAACAATTTTTTAAGGCTGGACCGTGTGAACGATGCTCATCCAAGAGCATTTGTGATGCGGCTGGCGGAACGTGTAGCCGCAAAGAACGCTGGAAAGCAGTCAAGGAGGACCCGAACAATGGACGATAAGACGCGCGCCCTGTTGGGCGATAGAGAGGCGGCCAAGCGGCTGACGGATGCGGAAGTGCTGCTGCCGTGCGCTCACTGTGGCGGAGAGGCCGAATATATCGAGCGCGGAAATGAGAAAATCGGGCTGAAAGAAACCGTTGTCAGGTGCAAAAAATGTGGCACAAGACAAATACATAAATGGCTCAGATATAAGTTTGACTTTTTCTATGTGAGAAATAATACCTTGCTTGAGTGGAACATCCGCGCGCCGATTCTGAGCGCGAAGGAGATGGAGATGCTGGAGGGAATGGAATGAAAGAGCATTGGAAACCGGTGAAAGGATTTGAAGGAAAATATATCGTTAGCAATTTCGGAAATATAATGTCTATCCCAAGAACTTACATCAACAAATTGGGCCGAAAGTATACAATTGATGGATTTACCTTAGTAAAGCATGATGATACGAATGGCTACGACAAGGTGTGGTTGGGCGATTCTGTTATGAAAAGTGTTCACAGGATTGTTGCAGAGGCTTTTATCCCGAACCCGGACGGGTTTTCTGAAGTAAATCATATAGACGGGGACAAGAAAAATAACTGTGCATCAAATCTCGAATGGGTTACGCACAAGAAAAACATTGAACATGCAATTAAAACAGGGCTAATTGGAGATTTTGCAAAGAAAGCTACGCCCGATATTGTGATAGCAATTAGAACAGAGTACATTCCAAACGACAGAAAACACAGCACAACCGCCCTTGCAAAGAAGTACGGGTTAAGCGCTGGTTATGTTTGGAAGATTATTAGCGGAGATAAAAGGAGAAGGGTTGCTGATGAGTAGGATAAAAGGGATGACGCGGGAAGAAGCGATTAAGTGCCTGAAAACTATACAGCGGAGGACTCCGGAATGGGATGACCGGGAAGATGGGCTGTCTTATTGGGATGCTATTGATATGGCCCTCTCCGCCCTCCGCCCCGTCAGCCGGGAGCAGGTGGAGAAGTCGTGGAGGGGTGAGTGGATAGGCATGACTGATGACGATGGATGTACTTGGCAGGAATGTTCAAGGTGTGAACACGACCTTGATAGTATGGAGGAAGCACAAAACTTTTGCCCAGCCTGCGGCGCTCCCATGACGGACGAGGCCGTGGACATCAGATTGAAGGAATTGGAGGCGCTGAAAGATGACCAGACCTGAATTTATTGCCCTGATTGGTCAGGATATCGTGGTAGATTATCCATTTGGTCGAGAACTCCAGCGGTGGAGCATGAAAAACTTTTATATCGATGGAAATGGCGAAGTCAAACATAATCGTCTCACGCTTATTATGGATGCTTTTATTGCCAACGCAAGAAATCCCCACAAAGGGAAGCCCACGCATGGTTAAGGAGGCGCTGAAAGATGGAAAGGGCGATTGATGGAGAGCTACTCGAGTTGGAGATTGCAAATATTGCAAATAAACTGGCAAAATCCGATGCACAAAAGGCATTGATGGGACGGGTAATGTACTGCGTTGAGCATATGCCCACCCTCCCCCCGCCGAACGAGCCGCTGACATGGAATGAGCTGGGCAATATGGTGGAAAAGCCTGTATATATCGTCGAGCTGGAAGATGGGGAAAGTTGCTGGGTGTTAGTGCATACCGTTGACGATATTAAGGCTTTGTTTGTGTCGGCGTTTGACCAGTACGATTGCGGAAATAGAGAACTATACGGCCAAACATGGCTTGCCTACCGCCGCCCGCCGGAGGTATCGCCATGAGACGCCAATACACCCGCCAGGAGATGGAATCCATCACCCAGGAGACCGCAATCTACATTGAGGGTGCAGGGATAGCCCAGCTCCAATGGGGCGGCCTGGAGATTGCAGAGGGGGTAAAGGACGGGTACCTATACTGCAAGCACATCAAGCCGTTTGCGATGGATCTGTACGACAAATACTGGACAGCCTGGGATGGGCCGCCGGAGGAGGGAAAGTGATGGACATTGAGAAGCTGATTGAGCAATTAAACGGATATTTTGAAGGGAATGACCTGAAAAGAGGCGTTGCCCTTGATGCCGCCACTGCTCTCTCCGCACTCCAGGCCGAAAACGAGAGGTTGCGGGACGAAGTAGAGCGGCAAAGGAGGAGCGCAGACAATAGGCAACACCTCTATGAAAATGCAGAACGGGCATACATAAAAGTTCTGACCGAGTTGGAGCAGACCAGGGCAGAAATCACCCGTCTGAAACACTATGAGGACAAGTGCCACGACTGCCCTATCGTTTGCGCCAAAACGGAAATTGTCAAGGCGCACGAGGAGTTGGAAGCCGTACAAGCTGAGCTGGAACGGGTAAAACGGGAAAGGGATGCGGCAGTAGAGGACCTGCACAAACTTTGCCCCGCATGGAAGTGGGACGGCCAAAAGGAGGACTGACATGGAACGGTTGACCAGAAGATCAGCCGATGGCAGGGCGTGTTTCAAGCCCCACCTATATGGACAAATGAATAAAGATGTCTGTGACCGCCTCGCAGCCTATGAGGAGACTGGCTTGGAGCCAGGGGAAATCGAACAACTCAAGGGTGAGGCTTTCGGACTGAGAGTGGACAAGCAAGAGCTGGAGCAATATCGTGCTCTCGGCCCCATTGACCGCCTCCGCGAACTCAAGCAGGCCGACGATGAAGGGCGGTGCGTGGTGCTGCCATTCAAGCCTCCGAGATGGGTGTATATGTGCAGTGCGCGCTTCCCCAAACCGGCAAAAGCCCATTATGCAAGCGCCATCAATGTTTTACATGATATGGACAACGGGTGTGTATTTGGGGATACCCCAAAGGAAGCCGAGGCCGCACTACGGAGGGAGCAGGATGGCTGATATTCTTACAATTATAGCCGCTGTGGAGTGGATGGCGCTTGGCCTGCTTGTCCTGCGGAAGCTCAAGGGGTGGAATCGAAAGATGGAAGAGTTATACGAAGACATGAAGAAACAGTGGGAGGCGGAGGAATGAAGGAGTACATCGAGAAGGCGGATGCTATCAATCTGCTATGGCTTTTCGCAGACGAATCATGTGCCTCTGTTGTTTCGGACTTTGAGGGGCTCCCCGCCGCCGACGTTGCGGAGGTGCGGCACGCTTTCTGGTCAGATTATGGTTCTGGGGTATGCTGTACAAACTGTGGGGTTTCTTTATTCCATCAAGACGAAAATAACAACTGGGGCATTGAGCCAAGTAAATTTATGTTTTGCCCTTCGTGCGGCGCTCTCATGGACGAGGAGGCCGATCATGAGACTAGTTGATGCGGATAATGCACGAGAGTGCTTTGGTGGTGATGGGGTGACTGGAGCCGTCATGCAGCGTATGTTTGATGAGTTGCCGACGGTTGACCCTGTTCACGCTGCCGGCGGGTGCTATTGTTGGGAATGCAAGTACAAAGATGAATGTATTCGCCGCATTGAATTTATTGGGAGAAATTTTGTGCTTGAGCAAAACACCTACGAATATCATCCATTGAGTTTCTGCTCCTACGGCCAGCGAAAGGAGGCCAACCATGACAGACCGAATTTTAGACCTGAGTAAGTTGGAATTACCTAACTGCGAGAAATGTACCAGCCCATCCAAAAAGCTCATTGGGAGGACGATGGACGTGGAGGGGCCCGGAAAAGCTGGAGTCCTGTTTGATTGCCACAACAAAAAATGCCGAGCAAGGCGGCATGAAATAGGGAGATTTATTGTAAGGATGGAGGCCGACCATGAGTAGCCTGATATTTATGGACGCTGAGTGCCCCAACTGCGGCGGAAACTGCGGGAACGGAGGGCGTGGAGATACATTCTACTGCCCCTCCTGCGGCTGGAAGGGGAAAATCAAGGGCGCCGAAAATGACATGAAATTTATCGAGGAATATATCCGGTTTTGTATGGAACGGGATGGAGGGCCGGAGGCGGCAAAACATAAGGGACCCAACGCCATAGAAGGTATGTGCTGCGACTGTGCTCACGGCGGCCCCGGCCCCTGCTGCTCCTGGGATGAGAACGAGGGCTGCCAGTACCGGAAAGAGGACGGAAGCTGCTGGGTGCCATACACAAAGGGGGATGCCAACCTGGACGAAGCCATCGAAAAGTACCTGAAAATCAAGGAGGAGGCCAACATGAAAGAGAAATGCCCTATTTGTGATTACGATATTGAGCACTGCCAATGCTGTTTCGGCGGGTCTGCTCATCCAGATAGGAGTAAGAGGGAAGCCGTGGTAAGAGACCATCTGTATCTTTTCTCTGATAAGCAAGTAATGCACATCATTGAGCTTGAAAGATATTGGAGAATAAGTTATTTGGATGAAGAAAAAGAGAAAATCCGGGAGGAATTGGAGCGGGAGTACAACCCAGTTCTGATGCCTGCGCCGGTGGAGGAGGCCAACATGGACAAGCCTAGAATTTGCGAGGTTCTGGGGGTTGAGGTGGACGAAGTTTTTACAATCGAAACGCCGGTTCGAAAATCCACTTATTGCAGAATTGATGAAGAAGGGAAAATCTATAACACGTGTATAGAGACACTCTGCTATGCCATCAACCACCCCGACCGCATCATCCGAAAGCCCCGCTGGACGGAGCAGGAGGTGGAGAGGGCGAAGGCTATCAAAGTGCTATATCCAGTTGTTAAAACATTGGCATACGTTGATATAGTGGGACAGACATTTTACATGTATGATGACGAAGACAACTATAAGGGCAGTCTTGAGAACCTTGATGAAACGTTTCCTACGCTGAGGAGCATAAGGCGGGCCACATTGGACGAGATCATCGGAGGTGCCCAATGAAATCCCCTGAGTGTGTATGCAAAACGTCAGAAGAGTACATTCGTGTTGCGTTAGCTCTAGAAACTCTTGCTTACCATGACAAAAACTACTTAGACAGTACATTCGCAAAGAGCAATGCTGCTATCAGTGAAGAGATACAGGCTTGCTTGCAGAAGGCTTTAACGATGATGGAGGAAAAACAATGAGAGAAATCCTTTTCAAAGCCAAGCGGCTGGATAATGGAGACATAAATGGAAAGCAAAAATATATCGGTGCTTATCGTACTCTTGCAGACGCAGTAAAGGCAAGGGATATTGCGGAGGGCTCCATCCACGACGGGGAGGGCGGCAATGATTAGACTGCTCCTTTTCCTGGGCATCATCCTGTCCATCGTCAAGGCAAATGGCTGGTTTGTGGTGCCGATGCCTGTCTTGGTTTTCTGCTGGGTAGGAAGCTTCGTTTGCTGGTTGCTTTATTCCTATGCCCTTGGTGTGGGTGAAGGAGCTGCAAAAGAGATGAAAAAGAAAGTCCACGGCGAGGAGGGCGGACAGCATGAGTGGGTGGATTAGCGTCAAGGAGAGGCTGCCGGATGCGCCTGGGCATTATCTCGTTTGCACCAATGTAAACTATTGGCACGGCGGGTGCATGGACAAAAACGAAGAGCATAAATATTGTGAAAGCGGTACGCCAATTGGGTTTTTTGGCACAACAATGAGTGTGCTGGACTGCTATTACGATATTACCGGGGACTGGAACAGGGTCTGTAATTGTCATGTCACCCACTGGATGCCCCTCCCTGAACCGCCGAAGGAGGATATGGCATGAGGAGGAACGCATACGCGGCGAAGCTCATGGCTGCAAAGGGCGCTGTATCAGCACATCAAAAGAAAGAACTGGTACATAGATGCCTGACCACGGTATATCAAGCCTCGGCTGTGGCCTTGCACGAGGTGTACGGGTTCGGCCCGGACAGGATTGATAGATTCCGGGACGCTATGGAGGCCGTTATCCTGGAGTATGGAGACCTCCTTGACAGCGTAGATGCAGACTATGCCGACGAAAAACTGGAGCGAAGATACAAGGCCATTATGGGGAGGAATAGCCCTTGAACGAGTTCAAGGAGAGGATTGACGCTCCCCATGGCTAAAGCAAGGGGGCCCCGCCGCCCAAATCTCGATGATAGAAGGGATGGAACCATGCATAGAGCGGTTTTTTGTAAATCGTGTGGGAATATGATAGCCACCACGGATGGAAACGAAATCAAAATTCAGCACCGTGGAAGAACCATTCGGGTGCATGGCTCTGCTTCTATCACATGTGAAAATTGCAAGGAGGATACATACATTGACACGAAATGTGTACGCAGACTATGCGGCGACAACGCCACTATGCCTGCCTGCGAGACGGGCGATGCACGATGCGTTTGATATATATGGAAACCCGTCATCACTACATTATGCTGGTGCTGAGGCCCGAAAATTGGTAGAAAAGGCCAGATCCAAGGTCGCCAAGGCCATCAACGCTGAGCCGGACGAGATTTACTTCACCTCTGGGGCAACGGAGGCAAATATTTGGGTGCTTTCAGCATTTAGTACAGTAAAAAGCAATGTAGAGCACAGTTCGATGGAATATGGACGGCGCGGTGGAATTGTCGGACTCGAAAGTGACCATCTAGGAATTGTACCATCCAAACCTGTTATAGACCTGACATTCATTGATACCATGTCGATTCTTTGGGTCAACAACGAGGTTGGGACAGTACAAGACATGAAATCGCTTGCGTCATGGGCGACCAATTCCGCTGATAAGCTATTCCATACCGATGCCACCCAGGCCGTCGGGCATATCTCGGTTGATGTGAGAGAGACGGGTGTAGACCTACTCTCTATGTCAGCTCACAAGTTCGGTGGCCCGAAGGGCATAGGAGCCTTGTTCGTGCGCAGGGGTGTAGATATACTCCCTATGCTCCACGGGGGACACCAAGAGGCGGGAAAGCGGGCAGGGACAGAAAATGTAATTGGTATCGCTGGAATGGGTGCGGCAATTGAGTGGGCAACCAATAACCTGGACAAGAGTGTGCCCTATCTCACTAAACTACGTGACATTCTGATTGACGGCATCCTCTCTATTCTAGGTACGGAACTGACTGGACACCCCACACAGCGTTCTCCATCCATCGCTTCCTTTGTATTCAGGGGTATTGACGGACAAGCCTTGGTACTAGCTCTGGATGAACGGGGCGTATGCGCTTCTTCCGGCTCGGCCTGTTCGGAGGGTCAGGTTGGTGTCTCTCATGTGTTGAAGGCGATGGGGTACACCGAGGAAACCGGACGTGGTTCTCTACGGCTGTCCATTGGATGGGATACCACCGAGGCAGACGTGCGGTACGTCATCCGAGCGGTCAAGGAAAGCGTGGAGGAACTGAGAAAGTAAGGGATTGCAGGGAGGTTATTATATTGAAAATTATTGATAATGCAGATAAGCAGAAAATTTATGAGTCTTTGGCGCGAGAACTTCGATTTATTCGGGAAATGGTTATGAAAATATACTGTGACAAGGACTATCTAAGTTTACTTGGGAAAACCAGAATGAGCGGGCTCTCACGAGCAGAAAACCAAATTTACCGCTGTATCCTGGAGGCAGAAGAGTACTGGGTTAGAGATATGAAATCAGCTGGGACCAGGATTTTTCATGCAGGGTTTCACGATGATATTATCGACAACAAAGTGAAAGAGTCCCGAGAGGGGTTAAAAAACGGATGAAAAAGAACCTACGCCGCCTCTCCATTCTCGTCTCCGCTCAAACCGCTTGGAACCTAAACAAGCTGGCCGAGATATGTGGCTACGGGAACAACGTGGGGAAGGTCGTGGACAAGCTGGTGAGGGAGAAGATGATAGCATTGAAGGGGGATAGGTGTGGTAGCAACCGAGACAATTCTTGATGCTATCCACCTGGAGCGTGCCGACAAGGGCCGAACTACGGCATGTTCGTCGTTCCGGTGGAATGGGAGGGGGGCTGATGGCGAGGCGCAACCGTAACGCATACGCCGCAAAGTGGTCGAAAGAAATGAGAAAAGGTGAGGCGTAATGAGCAGTAATTCAGGAAAGAATAGGTACGTCAGATCAAAGGGCGGCTGGGGCCCGCGGGGAGAATACTTTGATTGGTGCAGGCTTCGGGAAGATGGAACCATGGAATTTGGAAGCGAAGATGGAAACTATGCTGGAGGTACAACATTGAGCGCAGACTTCTATCCTAGTTGCCCAAGTGGCCTATACCCTTCAGACTCAGGAGATAGGGGATATTGGCACCATGCTAAAAAAGTATTGGAATCTATTCAAAAAGCAAAACCAGATTTCTTTGAGAGAATTATGGAAATGCTAAAGGAAAACGGAGTGCAAATCCCAGAATAACAAAAACGCCCCCGCTTGGCCGTGATGGTCAGGCGGGGGATTCGTCTTTCTTACGAGATTGAAGCGCGTCCCACTCCTTCTGGCGTTCTAGGATATTTGCCGCTGTCCCCCTACCATATAGATACGGATTCAAAAAGTACCTCCCGCGTCCCATGCGGATCAAGTACCCGTTCTCCATCAGATATTTCAACCCGCGTTTCATTGATGCCTCACCGAGGCCGTATGTTTCTCCTATGGAACTCAACGCATCGGATCCAAGAGAGATATAGGGGTCGCTATTGGCATAGGGGAGGCGGGCTGCCAAGGCACTCAAAAGAGTCCTTGTTGAGTGTGGTATTTGCTGCCGGAGCAACGGATTCTGCGCGAACTCTTTCACATATCGCGCACCAGGCTTTACGCTATACATTAGTTTCTTCACCTGGTTCGTCACTTCTCCGGTCTGCTGATCCACGATAATATACTCTTTTTGAACCTTGACTGTTTCTTTTAGTGCCCTGTCGCTCAATAGCCCCTCACCTCCTATATGCATATATACATTCTGTTATTACCAATAGAAAAGTATCAAAATGATACCTATTAAGTATCAAATTGATACTAATAAGGTATCAAAATGATACTTAATTCAAATGGACTGTAATCATTGTGCCACAATGGATTGAACCCGATTTTTGGGCAGCCGCCGCCTCTTTTATTTTCTATTATAGCATGGTAGTGTCCAGGAGTGCAAGTTGAAGCGCATTACTGAGCCGAGTCATTCTGTAGGACTACAATACATATTGGACATCTGA
>NZ_JH417671.1 GCF_000239295.1 Flavonifractor plautii ATCC 29863 | reverse complement strand
GGCCGGAGCGAGGGGTCCCGCTCCGGCCGGCCTGTTTTTTGTTGTTTAGCCTTCCCAAGGGATGGGCCGCCCGGCGGCCAGGGAGGCGGGGACGTCCAGCAGCCGCTGGTTGGAGGAGCCGCGAAAGCGCAGGGAGATGTCCCTGAGAGCCTCCACAAATTCCCCATCCACCAGCACGTCCACCAGGGAGAGCAGCGCGCCGGTGGCCTCGCAGCGGGCGCGGCTCTGCCCGGTCAGCTCCTCCCAGGTGTAGCCGGAAAAGGCCCACACGGTCTTGTCCGGGAGCTGCTGCCGCAGGCGGTGGAGGAAGGGGAGCAGGGCGCGCTGGTTGTCCGGCTCGAAGGGCTCGCCCCCCAGCAGGGTAAGCCCGCTGATGTAGGGCCGGTCCAGGGCCTCCAGAAGCGCCTCCTCGGTCTCGGCGGTAAAGGGCTGGCCGTAGCGGAAGTCCCAGGTCTGGGGCTGGAAGCAGCCCTTGCAGCGGTGGGTGCAGCCCGAGACAAAGAGGGTCACCCGCACCCCGGTGCCGTTGGCGATGTCGCAGGGCTTGATGCTGCCGTAGTACACTGGAACTGCCCTCCTTACAGGTGGAGCACCCGCTCCTTGATCTCCTGGGTGCGGCCCTGGTTCCAGAACTGGGTGCCGATGTAACCGCAGGTGCGCCGGGCCACGTTGAGCTTGCTCTGCTCACGGTTGCCGCACTTGGGGCACTCCCACACCAGCTTGCCGTCGTCCTCCACGATCCGGATCTCCCCGTCAAAGCCGCACACCTGGCAGTAGTCGCTCTTGGTGTTCAGCTCGGCGTACATGATGTGGTCGTAGATGAAGCCCATGACCTGGAGCACGGCCTCCAGGTTCTGCTGCATGTCGGGCACCTCCACATAGCTGATGGCGCCGCCGGGGGAGAGGGCCTGGAACTGGGCCTCGAAGGACAGCTTGGAGAAGGCGTCGATCTCCTCGGTGACGTGGACGTGGTAGCTGTTGGTGATGTAGGACTTGTCGGTGATGCCGGGGATGACGCCGAAGCGCTTTTGCAGGCACTTGGCGAACTTGTAGGTGGTGGACTCCAGCGGCGTGCCGTAGAGGGAGAAGTCGATGTGCTCCTTGGCCTTCCAGGCGGCGGTGGCCCGGTTCATGTGCTCCATGACCTCCAGGGCGAAGGGGGTGGCCTCCGGATCGGTGTGGGAGCGGCCGGTCATGTACTTGACGCACTCGTACAGCCCCGCGTAGCCCAGGGAGATGGTGGAGTAGCCGTTGTAGAGCAGCCGGTCGATGGGCTCCCCCTTCTTCAGCCGGGCCAGAGCGCCGTACTGCCACAGGATGGGGGCCGCGTCGGACAGGGTGCCCTTCAGCCGCTCGTGGCGGCACATCAGCGCCCGGTAGCACAGCTCCAGCCGCTCGTCGAACACCTTCCAGAACTTCTCGCGGTCGCCGCCGGAGGAGAGGGCCACATCCACCAGATTGATGGTCACCACGCCCTGGTTGAACCGGCCGTAGTACTTGGGCTTTCCGGTCTCCGGATCCACGTAGGGGGTGAGGAAGGAGCGGCAGCCCATGCAGGTGTAGCACTGGCCCTCCCCGTTCTGATCCACCTTGTTCTGCTTCATGATCTTCTCGGAGATGTAGTCGGGCACCAGGCGGCGGGCGGTGCACTTGGCGGCCAGCCTGGTCAGATAGTAGTAGGGGGTGCCGGGGCGCACGTTGTCCTCCTCCAGCACGTAGATGAGCTTGGGGAAGGCCGGGGTGATCCAAACCCCCTCCTCGTTCTTTACGCCCTCATAGCGCTGCACCAGGGTCTCCTCGATGATGAGGGCCAGATCCCGCTTGGTCTGGGGATCGTCCACCTCGCCCAGGTACATGAACACGGTGACGAAGGGGGCCTGTCCGTTGGTGGTCATGAGGGTGACCACCTGGTACTGGATGGTCTGCACCCCACGGCGGATCTCCTCCCGCAGGCGCTTCTCCACGATGCCGGAGAGCACCTCCTCCGAGGGGGTGCCGCCCACGGCGGCGATCTCCGCCAGCACCTGCCCGCGGATCTTCTCCCGGGAGACCTGGACGAAGGGGGCCAGGTGGGCCAGGGAGATGGACTGGCCGCCGTACTGGTTGGAGGCCACCTGGGCGATGATCTGGGTGGCGATGTTGCAGGCGGTGGAAAAGCTGTGGGGCTTTTCGATGAGGGTACCCGAGATGACGGTGCCGTTTTGGAGCATGTCCTCCAGGTTGACCAGATCGCAGTTGTGCATGTGCTGGGCGTAGTAGTCCATGTCGTGGAAGTGGATGATGCCCGCCTTGTGGGCCTCCACGATGTCGGGGGGGAGCAGCAGCCGCTGGGTGATGTCCTTGGACACCTCGCCGGCCATGTAGTCCCGCTGAACCGAGTTGACCACCGGGTTCTTGTTGGCGTTCTCCTGCTTGGCCTCCTCGTTGTTGCACTCGATGAGGGTGAGGATCTGGCTGTCGGTGGTGTTGGCCGCCCGGGCCAGGGAGCGGACATAGCGGTAGCGGATGTAGCGCTTGGCGGTCTCAAAGGCGCCCAGGCGCATAATCTCGGTCTCCACCAGCTCCTGAATCTCCTCCACGGACAGGGTGCGGCCCATCCGGGCGGCGGTCTGCTCCACGCTGAGGGCGAGCTGGGCCACCTGCCCGCCGGACAGCTCCGGCGGCTGGTCGGTGGCCAGATTGGCTTTGGTGACGGCGGCGGCGATCTTCTCCCGGTCAAAGGCGGCCTCGCTGCCGTTGCGCTTCATGATTTTCACTGGTGCTGCCACTCCTTACAATTCATTCGTCCGCTACATTATATAGGGCTAACTGGAAAAGCGCAATACTATATTTGGCGTTTTGTCAAATCGGACAGACCGGGGTGGAATTCCGGGGCGGGACACGGTATAATAGACAAAACAGACAGCGAAGCCCCGGAAGGAGCCACGGGGCGGTCAGGAGGCATCTGCGGTGCGCATTGATATCATCTTCAGCGATTTGGACGGCACCCTGCTGCTGGGGGACAAGGGACTGTCCCCCGGGACGGCGGAGGCCCTGGCCCGGGCGGCGGAGCGGGGGATTTCCTTCGTGCCCGCCACCGGGCGTTTTTTCAACGCCATTCCCCGGGCGGTGCAGGAGCTGCCCTTCTGGCGGTACGCCATTGTGATGAACGGGGCGGTGGTTTGGGACCGGGCGGAGGGGAGGGCCATCCGCCGGGCGGAGCTGTCCCCGGAGCTGGCCGTTCGGGTGATGGCCCGGCTGGAGGACTTTCCCGGCACCCTGGACTGCTATATGGAGGACAACTGCGGCTGGATGGAGGCCAGGTACTACGCCGCGCTGGACGACTGGATCCTGGATCCGGTCTCCCGGCGGATCATCCGGGAGATGCGCCGCCCCATGGAGGATCTGCGGGGCTATGTGGGCCGCCGGGGGCGGCCGGTGCAGAAGATCCAGAGCTACTTTCTGGACGAGGCCACCCAGCGGGCGTTGCTCGCCGCCCTGGCGGAGGAGTTCCCCGAGCTGTCGGTGGCCTGCTCCCTGCCCGGCAACGTGGAGCTCACCCACCGGGACGCCACCAAGGGGGCGGCCATGACCGCCCTGTGCGCGCATCTGGGCATCCCCCTGGAGCGGGCGGTGGCCTTCGGGGACGAGCGCAACGACTGCTCCATGCTGGCGGCGGCGGGGCTGGGGGTGGCCATGGGGAACGCCGCGCCGGAGGCCAAGGCGGCGGCGCGGCTGGTGACGGGCACCAACCAGGAGGACGGCGTGGCCCGGACGCTGCTCCGGCTGCTGGAGGAGGGGGCATGACCGAGGCGTACTATTTCCGGCAGCTGGACAAGGCCGGTCAGGCGGCCTACCACGCCATGAAGACCGGGCTGGCCGCCCTCCGCCCCGCCTTCCCGGTGCCCCGGCTGGAGGGGCGGGAGCTGGGGGACGTGCTGGCCCGCCTGCGGCTGGACTGCCCGGAGCTGTTCTACGTCACCGGCTTCTCCTACCGGGTGCACCCGGCCGCCGCCACGGTGGAGCTGCTGCCCCAGTACCGCTTCGACAAGGGGAAGATCCAGACCCACCAGAAAGCGCTGGCCGCCCGGCTGGACCGCCTGTGCCGCCCGGCCATGGGGCTGAACGAGGGGGAGAAGGAGCGGTATGTCCACGACTTCATCTGCCGGAATGTCCGCTACGACAAGCTGAAAAAGCCCTACTCCCACGAGATTCTCGGCCCGCTGGGCCAGGGGGTGGGGGTGTGCGAGGGCATCGCCAAGGCGGTCAAGTGCCTGTGCGACCGGCTGGGGGTGTGGTGCATCGTGGCCCTGGCGGAGAACAACCCGGACAAGGGGATCAAGTACCGCCACGCCTGGAACGTGGTGCGCCTGGGGGATGCGTATTACCACCTGGACGCCACCTTTGACAACTCGCTGGGATCGGCGGAGCTGGTGCGCTACGACTACTTCAATCTGGACGACCGGCGGCTGTTCCGGGATCACGAGGCTCTGGTCTATCCGGTGCCCGCCTGCGCCGACGGGGGGCGGTTCTACTACCGGGAGGCCAGGCTCTCCTTCACCCGCCCGGAGGAGGTGGCCGGGCGGGCCGCCCAGGCCGTCCGCAAGGGGAAGCCCCTGGTGTTCCACTGGCGGGGCGGCCCCCTGACGGGGGAGGTGCTGGGGGAGCTGGCCGCCCTGCTGGAGGAGGCGGCGGCCCGGAAGGGGCGGCACGCCGCCATCCGGCTGAACAGGCCCCAGGCGGTGCTGGAGGTGCGCTTCCAGGAGGCGCCTCCGGCCGAGGCCTGCACCGCCCAGGAGGCCAACGAGGGAGAGGAGGAAGGCTGATGCTGCGGGAGTACCTGCCCTTTTGGGACCGTCTGACGGAGGGACAGCGGCGGCGGCTGGAGGAGGGCGCCGCGGTGCGGCGCTTCGTCCGGGGGGAGATGGTGTACGGCGGCGGGGCGGAGTGCGCGGGGCTTATCCTGCCCACCGAGGGACAGCTCCGCGCCTATATGCTCACCGACGAGGGGCGGGAGCTGACCCTCTACCGGCTCTTTCCCCGGGATATGTGCCTTTTTTCCGCCTCCTGCGTACTGCGGGGCATCCAGTTCGACGTGCTGGTGGAGGCGGAGCGGGATACCACGGCCCTTTTTCTGCCGGCGGAGGTGTATCAAGGGCTGATGGAGGAGAGCGCGGCAGTGGCCAACTACACCAGCGAGCTGATGGCCGACCGCTTCTCCGAGGTGATGTGGCGAATGGACCAGATTCTGAGCAAGAAGCTGGACGGCCGCCTGGCCGCCCTGCTGGTGGAGGAGAGCCGCCTGGCGGAGAGCGCCTCCCTCCGCCTCACCCATGACCAACTGGCCCGCCACCTGGGTTCCGCCCGGGAGGTGGTGAGCCGCCTGCTCAAGGACTTCCAGAACGACGGTCTGGTGCGGCTGGGCCGGGGCGGGGTGGAGCTGCTGGATCTCCCGGCGCTGGAGGCTCTGGCATCGGACAGCCTACGGTGATTTTGTCACGGAAGGGGCGGGCTATTTCTGGTATCCTGAGTACAGACAGAGCGTCCAGGACGGCCCGCCCGTCCGTGAGAAAAAGGAGTGCTGAATGTATGGGACTGTTTGACCTCTTTGCCCGCCGCCCCGCGCTGAGCGAGGGCCTGGAACAATACCGCAACACCCCGGGCGCCATCCTGCTGGACGTGCGCACCCCGGAGGAATACCGGGACGGCCACCTGCCCGGAGCGAAAAACCTGCCCCTGGACCGGCTGGATACCATCGCCGAGCCTGCCGGGAGCCCGCTGTTCATCTACTGCCGCAGCGGGGCGCGGAGCGCCCAGGCCAAAGCCCGGCTGGCGCGGGCGGGGTATTCCGTCACCGATCTGGGGGGCCTGCTGGGCTACCGCGGGCCGCTGGAAGCATAGGGAGGGAAGCAGCATGAAGGTTGTCATCATCGGCGGTGTGGCCGGAGGGGCCACTGCGGCGGCCCGTCTGCGCCGCCTGGACGAGAGCGCGGAGATCATCATCCTGGAGCGCACGGGCTACGTGTCCTACGCCAACTGCGGCCTGCCCTACTATGTGGGCGGTGTGATCACCGACCGGGAGGAGCTGACCCTGCAGACCCCGGAGGGCTTCCGAAACCGCTTCGGAATTGACGTGCGGGTGGGGCAGGAGGCGGTGGAGCTTCGCCCGGAGCAGCATACCGTCACCGTCCGCCGCCTGGAGGATGGGAGCACCTACGCCCTCCACTATGACAAACTGATCCTCTCGCCCGGGGCGCGGCCCGTGCGGCCCAACCTGCCCGGCGAGGACGACCCCCGTGTGTTCACCCTGCGCACGGTGGAGGACACCCTGCGCATCCGGGCCTACCTGGACGAGCACCCCGTCCGGCGGGCCGTGGTGGTGGGCGGCGGCTTCATCGGCTTGGAGATGGCGGAGAACCTGGTGCACGCGGGGGTGCACACCACCCTGCTCCAGCGGGGCGCGCAGGTGCTGCCGCCCCTGGACGCCGACATGGCGGCGGAGATCCACGCCTATCTCCGGGGCCAGGGGGTGGAGCTGCGCCTGGGCGCACGGGTGTCCGGCTTCTCTCCCCAGGGGGACGGGCTGGCTGTAGAGCTGGAGGGCGGGGAGCGGTTCCCGGCCGACCTGGTGCTGCTGGGCATCGGCGTGGCCCCCGACACGGAGCTGGCCCGCCGGGCGGGCCTGGCCCTGGGCGTCAAGGGGGCGATCTCGGTGGACGGGCAGATGCGCACCAGCGCCCCGGACGTCTACGCCGTGGGTGACGCGGTGGAGGTGCGGCATTTTGTCACCGGAGCCAAAAGCCACATTGCGCTGGCCGGCCCGGCCAACAAGCAGGGGCGCATTGCCGCCGACCACATCTGCGGGCGGCGGAGCGCCTACACCGGGGCGCTGGGCACCTCGGTGCTCAAGCTCTTTGACCTGACAGCGGCCTCCACGGGGCTGAACGAAAAACAGGCGCGGGCCGCGGGCGTGGCCTATGACAAGGTGGTGACCTACTCCGCCTCCCACGCCTCCTACTACCCGGGCGCCCGCAACATGACGGTCAAGACCCTCTTCGATCCCGCCTCCGGCCGCATTCTTGGGGCGCAGATTGTGGGGTTCGATGGGGTGGACAAGCGCATGGACGTGCTGGCCGCCGCCATTCGGGCGGGCCTCACCGCCGAACAGCTCACCGAGCTGGATCTGGCCTACGCGCCCCCCTACGGCTCGGCCAAGGATCCGGTGAATATGGCTGGCTATGTGATTGAGAATGTCCGGGCGGGGCTGGTGGAGCAGCACCACTGGGACGCGGTGGCGGAGCTGCCGGCGGACGGCTCGGTGATCCTGCTGGATGTGCGCACGCCGGGCGAGGTCAGGAAGCAGGGACTGCTCCGCTCCGACGCGCTTCACATCCCCCTGGACGAGCTGCGGGGGCGGCTGGGGGAGCTGGACAAAGAGAAGAAGATTTATGTCAACTGCTACAGCGGCCTGCGGAGCTATCTGGCCTGCCGCATCCTGTCCCAGCATGGCTTCCAGTGCTCCAACCTGTCCGGCGGCTGGCGCTTCTGGTCCTACAACGCCACCGACCGGGCCCACGATGCCGCGCCGACCCACCTGTGCGGCGTCCCCACTGGAAAGGATTAAAAAATTCCGGCTGCTTTCCTTGGAAAGCAGCCGGTTTTATATGCTATGGCTGAGCAGCCGCCGCTCCAGGGTGAGCGCCAGCAGGCCGCCTGCCAGATAGGCCAGCAGATCCCACGGGTCGCACACGGAGGAGGGCTTATACAGCAGGGGGGCCAGCTCCAGAAAGAGGCCGCAGGCCAGCAGATACCCAGCGGCGGCCGGAACAGAGCGTATGGGGGACACCCGCCCCAGAGCGAGAAGAAGCTCCACCAGGGCCAGCAGCAGGGCCCCGGCCAGAAGGTCGCTGAAATACCAGGCCAGGAAGAGGCGGCGGGGACCGGAGGCGGCGGGGAGAAACCACAGCTTGTTGCAGGCGTAGAGCAGGACGGCGGCCCCGATCACCCCCGCGGAGAGGGTGAACTGGCGCTTTAGAACAGGGAGAGAATGAGGAGCGCCGCGATCACGCCCACGATCACCGCGGCCACCGTCCCGCCGAAACCCATGCCGCCCCTCCCCTCGTCGGCGGGCGGGTCCCCGGCGGGCGGCGGAGGGGGAGAGGAGGGCTCCAACTGTGCGGGATCTACCACCCGGGCATAAGCCCCCACGCCACGCAGGGCGAATGTCAGCGCCTGGGCCGCGTCCTGTGTCATCCCCTCCCGCAGGACGATAGAGGGAACCACCGTGCAGTTGTCCACGTAGGCCTCGGCCTCGGCGCGGGAGATACCCAGCTCGGCCATGAGCAGTTCCACCACCTTGCTCTGGGTCTCCGGCCCGTCCGGGCAGGCGGTGAGCACCACGGAGAAGCGGTCCGGGGAAGGGGGAGCGGCCGGGGCTGTGGGCTGCTTGGGCAGAGGGTAGCCGCAGTGGATGCAGGCGGGGGCCTGGTCGGAGATCTGTTTTCCGCACTCGGGACAGGAAATGAGCGCCATGGGGAGAACCTCCTTTTCGCCGGAAGGGGCGGAGTGGTGGGCTAGGAGAGGAGCAAGGCCAGGGGGAGGAGGATCAGCTGCGCGGCCAGGACGCCAAGGATCACTGCGGCCACGGTTTTGCCGAAGCCCATGGCGCGGCACCCCTCGAAGGGATGGGGTTGGGGGACGTCGGGTATGGTGGAGTCGAGCACCTGCACCTCGGCCCCCGCCCCGCGGAGGGTGTCGGCCAGCGCCCAGGCGTCCTTTTGGGTCAGATGGGTCTGGAGGGTGGAGGGGTCGCGTTCGGCCGCGGGCTGGGAGAGAAACGCGTAGACGGCTTCCCAGACGCTCTCCTCCAGGTGGATGGCGAGCTTTCGGACGCGGTAACGCCCCTCGGAGTCCTCGGGGCAGGCGGTGAGCACCACGGAGAAGCGGTTTGGATCGAGGGGAGCCCTTGGAGCGAGGGGACAGCCGCAGTGGATGCAGGCGGGGGCCTGGTTGGAGATCTCTTTTCCGCACTCCGGGCAAGCGATGAGGGCCATACAGAGCCTCCTTTCGGCGGAAACCGCCGTTTTTCTTCCAGTGTACCAGAGGGCGGGGGCCCTCGTCAATACTCCTTGTGATCCTCGGCAATGGCGCCGCTGCGGTAGGCCAGCAGGAGGGCCATCAGATCGTCGATCTGCTCCTGGAGCTGGCGGCCCACGTCGGTGCCGGCGATTTTCAGCCGGGACTCCAGCCGCTCGAACACCACGGAGGTGGAGGCGATGTCCTGGCTGGTGCGGATGGCCTCCGCCCGGCCCACGAAGGGCTCGTGGGACACCAGGCGGTAGCAGGCGGAGTTGTAGATGAGGGTATAGCCCGCGATGCCGGTGGTCTGCTGATAGGCCTTGCAGAAGCCGCCGTCGATGACCAGCAGCCTGCCGCCCCCCTTCATGGGGCTCTCCCCTTTCTTGGACTTGACGGGGACGTGGCCGTTGATGATGTGGCAGTGGGGGCCCTCCAGGCCGAACTCCCGCAGCAGCGCCTCGCAGATCTCCGGGTCGTTGTAGAGCTGGTAGTAGACGTTTTTGGGCTCGGCCCAGGTGGACTCGTCGGCGAGGAAACGCCGCTCAAAGGTGGTCATGCGGTCGCGGCCGAAGATGGGGCTGTTGCGGCCCGCCCACAGGAACCACAGGAAGTCCATGCCGGCGGCCCGCTCCGCCGAGCCGGGGGCGGAGTAGTAGGCCCGGCGGGCGGCCAAATCCGCATAGTCCAGGAAGGCCTTGCCGGAGAGACGCCCCCCGTTCACCGGGAAGGAGAGGAGGGAGCCGTCGGCCGCCATGGGGATGCAGCCGTGGAAGAGCAGGTTGCCGTTGAAGATTTTATACAGGCTGCCCTTGGAGTAGAGGAAGCGGACGTGCCGCTGGAGCTTCTCGCTGTGGAGAAAGGAGAGGGTGAGCTGGTGGATCAGGATCTCCTCCTCGGGGGTGAGGGCGTAGGGATCGGCGGGGTTGACGGTGGGGAAGTCGGTGTCCAGCATGGGATAGGCTCTGCCGTCCACCGTCACAGTCCTGCTTTCGTAGTCGATCTTGTCCAGCAGGAGCCGGTCGGCCATGCCGAAGTCGGGGTTGCGCAGGATCTTCTGCCCCTCCAGCTTGAAGAGGATCATGGTGATGGCCTTATACATCCGGGCGGAGAGCAGCTTGTCCTTCTCGGTGTACCGCTCCGCCTCCTCGCCGGTGAGCTTGACGGAGAAGCGGGACACGTCGGTGTCCCGGTAGACCTCGTTGGCAAAGACGGACAGGGGGCGCAGAGAGATGCCGTAGCCGGTCTCGATGACCTCCAGGTTGTTGTAGCGCAGGGAGTTGGCCAGCACGGTGGCCACCAGGGTGCGGGAGCCGGAGGCCGCCCCCATCCACAGCACGTCGTGGTTGCCCCACTGTATGTCCACGCTGTGGTAGTCCAGCAGGGAGTCCAGAATGATGTCCGCCCGGGGGCCTCGGTCGAAGATGTCCCCCACCACGTGGAGGTGGTCCACCGCCAGGCGCTTGATGAGCTCGCAGAGCTGCACCAGGAAGTTGGAGGCCCGGCCAATGTCGATGATGGTGGAGATGATGTTCTCGTAGTAGTCACGCTTATCGTTGTCCTCGTAGTGAGTGTGCAGCATCTCGTCGATGATGTAGGCGTACTCCCTGGGCATGGCCTTGCGCACCTTGGAGCGGGTGTACTTGGAGCTGACCAGGCGGCAGATCTCAATGAGCCGGTGGAAGGTGATGCGGTACCACTCCCGCATGTCGGGGGTCTCCCGCTGGATCTCCTCCAGCTTCTCCTTGGGGTAATAGATCAGGGTGGCCAGCTGGTCCCGCTCCGCCTTGGAGACGGTGGCGGCAAACAGATCGTCCAGCTTTTCCCGCACGACCCCGGACGCGGAGTTGAGGATGTGCAGAAAGGCCTCGTATTCCCCGTGGACGTCGGAGACAAAGTGCTCCGTGCCCTTGGGCAGGTTCAGGATGGCCTGCAGGTTGATAATCTCCGTACTGGCGGCCTGGACCGTGGGGTACTGGCGGGCCAGCATTTTCAGATAGTGCAGGTTTTCGGGGCGGCAGGCTTGGGTGGGCTTCATGCGGGAACCTCCTTTGATTAAACGGGTGATTTCAGTTTATTATCGCACGTTCCGGTGGAGGATGCAAGGGGATAGGGGAATTGCGCCCGGCTTTTCCCGCGCCCCGCCGGAATGGGGCTTGCCAGGGGAGGGACGCCCTGTTATAATAAAAACAGATTTTATAAATTATATTTATTTTGCGAGGGGGATGGATATGGAGAGCCTGGTACTGTCACCGCAGGATGTGGAAAACCTGGAGGCCATGAGCGACGGCTCCACAGGGTACTTTTACAAGATGCTGGACTACCTGGAGAAGCGGGTGGAGGACGGCGTGCGCCGGGGGCGCTTCTCCGAGGAGGCGGCAAAGGCCGACCTGGAGACGGCCCTCTGGTACTCCTACGCCTGCAACAACCTGGACGAATATGAGTCGTACTGCCGGGCGGCGCAGTGGATGGCCGCGTCGGAGGGGAGCGCGGAGGCCGCCCGCTGCGGCATGTGGTACTACCGCTACTCCTGCGCCCTGCTGTACTGCGGGCGGCTGGAGGAGGCCCTGGCCTACGCGGAAAAGGGAGTGGCGGTGGAGCCGGACTATGTGTGGGGCTGGCTACAACTGGGCAAGCTGCGCAGCCACTTTGGTGACACGGCCGGGGCCCTGGCCGCAGTGGAGCGGGGGCTGGCCCTGGAGCCGGGGGACTATGAGTTCACCACCCTGGCCCGGGAGATCCGGGAGGGCAGGAGCCTGGAGGAGATGGAGTACCACTGGATCGACCCGGAGCAGGACCGGCGGCTCCAGGCCGGAGAGGCGGAGGAGGGGGAGATGGCGGACAAACGCCTGGCCATCGCCTGTATCCTCTGCGACCGGGCCAATCTGGAGGCCGTCAAGGCGGCCCTGGGCGTGACGGAGTGGGAGGCCGACGCCCCCTATTGCACTTTCACCATGCCCTACGGAGAGGGGACGGTACAGGGCCGCTTTTTCGGCAACGAGGCCGCCCTGTCCAAGCTGTCCGCGGAGTGGGCGGCGGCGCTGGCGGCCCGCCTGCCCGAGCTGGACCGGCGGGGCAGAACCTTCCTGGAGCTGAGGGCGGAGCTACAGACCGACGGGCTGGAGCTGGCGTGGTTCACCATCCAGCGGGACCAGGGGCTACGGCTGTGTTTCCAGGGGGGCGGGCACAGCCAGATGGTGCTGTTCGGGGCCGACTTCTCTTTGCGGGAGGAGGGGCAGCCCGCTCTGGAGCAGCCCGGCTCCGCGGGGAATTTTCTGGCCTTCGTGCTGCTGGAGGAGCCGGAGTGGGACCCCGAGGCCTTCAAGCGGGCGCTGCGGGACCACTGGGGCATTCCCTGCATGACCGAGCCGGAGGATGGGGAGGACGGGGAGAGCACCCTGGTCTTTGAGGTGGAGGGGATGCTGGCGGCCCTGAGCCTCTACCCCTTCCCGGTGCCCCACGGCGAGGCGGAGGAGGCCGCCGGGCGGTGCTACCTGTGGCCGGAGGCCGAGGCGGCTGCCCGGCGGCACAAGGGGCAGCTCCTGGTGTCGGTGTTGGGCCGGGAGGCCGGGCCATGGAAGGCCGCCGCCCTCCAGGTGAAGCTGGTGTGCGCCGCCTGCGGGCAGGCGGGGACTCTGGGCGTGTACGCCAACGGCACGGTCTATCCGCCGGAGCTCTACCAGGAGGCGGCCGCCCCGCTGGACGAGGGAGAGCTGCCCCTGCTCAATCTGGTGTGGGTGGGCCTCTACCGGACGGAGGAGGGGATGGGCGCCTATACCGACGGCCTGCGCAGCTTCGGCAAGGACGAACTGGAGGTGCTGGACGCCAGGGCCGAGCCCGCCGAGGTGCGGAATTTCCTCCTGAACATTGCGGATTATCTGCTGGAGGAGGACGTGACCCTCCGGGATGGCGAGACCATCGGCTTCTCGGAGGAGCAGCGCCTGCCCATCACCCGCAGCGCGGGTGTGGGACAGGAGGGTATGACCCTGAAAATCGGCTGGCCTGGTGAGGTATAAAGTAAGCGGTGGCGGTCGGTAAACCCTTCGGCCGAAGGATTAGGAGGGAAGGATAGCGTGAAAGGGAACCGTCAGGGGTTCCCTTTCACGTTGGATCAAAGGACTTTTTGAAGCATCAAAAGGTCCTTCAACCTGTCGAAAAGAAGCTTTCGACAGGCTGAAACAGCGGCGGAACGGAGCATCCGTTCCGCCGCTGTTTGCGGTATCAGGGGGTGGTGTCCAGCACCAGGTCACACCCTCCGGGCAGACCGGTGGACTGGAAATAGGCCTCCTCCAGGGGAATCCAACGCTCTAAAAAGGCGGGGAGCCGTTTCGGGCCCTCACGGGCCAGAAGGCGGAGCCGCTGCTCGCCGGGGGAGCAGGTCAGAAAGACGGCGCGGTCATACCAGCCACGCAGGGCGGGGTGGAGGGCGTAGCTGCCCTCCACCAGCGCCAGGCCGGTGAGCTCGGCCCGGATGGGGGCGGAGAAGTCCATGGAGCGGCAGTCGAAGGGGCGGAAGCAGGCCGCACCGGTCTCCCGCAGGGGGCGCAGCAGCTCTGCCTCCACCCGCTCATAGTGGACGTTGCCGCCAGGAGCGGCATAGCGCTCCTGTGTACGCAGGGCAGGCGGAAGGAAAAAATCGTCCATGTGGAACAGGGGGCACCCCAGCCTGTGGGCCGCCAGTCCGGCCAGGGTGCTCTTGCCGCTGCCGCAGCGGCCGTCGATGGCGGCAAGTGCGGGGCGGCCCAGCCGGGCCAGGGGGGTGAGCAGTTCCAAAAGGGCCTCCAGGGATTCCAAGCGCGGGCCCTCCTCTCGTCGTTTTTTTCAGTATACCACAACGGCGGGACGGAAAAAAGCCAGACTGTCGATAAATCCTTCTACAGGAGGGGTTCGGGGGAAAGGTCGTGTGACAGGGAACCGTCAGGGTTTCCTGTCACATTGGGTCAAACGACGTTCCGCCTGTCGAAAACCTTTTTTCGGGAGGAAAGCCCTGCAAGCTTCTGCCTGCAGGGCTTTCCTGTCTGATATGTTTTACTTGCCCAGGCTGAGGATCTCGCGGGCCTCGGCGGGGGTGGCGACCTGCTTGCC
>NZ_JH417670.1:8125-22549 GCF_000239295.1 Flavonifractor plautii ATCC 29863 | reverse complement strand
GCGGTCCCACATGGGACCGCCGCCGCCTTTGTATTTTTAGTTACCGCCGAACTCGTGGAAGAAGCGGTCGTGGATGACCTGCACTGCCCGGTCGGCCTCGTTGATATCTACCAGGACGGACACCTTGATCTCGCTGGTGGAGATCATGCTGATATTGATGCCCGCATTGTACAGGGCCTCAAACATTTTGGCCGCCACGCCGGGGTTGTGGACCATGCCCGCTCCCACGATGGAGACCTTGGCAATTTTGTCGTTGACATCCACATGGTCGAACTGAAGGAAATCCCTGTGCTCATCCAGGAGCTGCTTGCAGCGCTCCACATCCTGAATGCTCACGGTGAAGCTGATATCCTTAGTATTATTGCGGCCGATGGACTGGAGTATGAGGTCCACATTGATCCGCTCCTTGGCCAGCAGGGAGAAGATCTTGAAAGCGATGCCCGGCTCGTCGGCCAGCCCCACCACGGCCACACGGGCCACATTTTTATCGCAGGCTACGCCGCTGACGTGCAGTTTTTCCATGGTTTTTGCAACCTCCTTGACTTTGGTGCCGGGCTTGCCGGAAAAGCTGGAGAGGACCTCCAGGTTGACGCCGTAGCGCTTGGCCATCTCCACCGAACGGTTGTGGAGCACCTGGGCGCCCAGGGTGGCCAGCTCCAGCATCTCGTCGTAGGTGATCTCCTCCAGCTTCCGCGCCCCTTTGACGTGGCGGGGATCTGCGGTGTAGACGCCGTCCACGTCGGTATAAATCTGGCAGAGATCCGCGTGGAGCACAGCGGCCAGGGCCACCGCCGAGGTATCGGAGCCGCCCCGGCCCAGGGTGGTGATATCCTCATACTTGTTGAGGCCCTGGAAGCCGGTGACGATGACAATGGTGTTCTTGTCCAGCTCGGCCAGCACCCGCTCCGTATCGATGCGCTTGATGCGGGCGTCGCCATAGGAGGAGTTGGTGCGGAAGCCCGCCTGCCAGCCCGTCAGGGAGACCACCGGGTAGCCCATGGCCTCGATGGCCATGGCGCACAGGGAGCAGGAGATCTGCTCGCCGGTGGACAGCAGCATATCCATCTCCCGCTTGGAGGCGTTGGGGTTGATCTCCGCGGCCTTGGCAATCAGATCATCCGTGGTGTCGCCCTGGGCGGAGAGGACCGCCACGACCCGGTGGCCCCGGCGGTAGGTCTCGGTTATGATGCGGGCCACGTTGCGGATGCGGTCGGCATCCGCGACGGAGCTGCCGCCGAATTTTTGAACGATGAGTCCCATTGGTATATGTACCCCCTAAATCAGGAATATCCGTCCGTCGCGGAGGAGGCGCGCTCCTCCGCGACATTCTATGCGCTCAGTCCAGCACCCGGAACATGGAGCCGGGCGTCATACCCGTCAGCCGGGCCTCCAGGGCAGCCCGGGTCATGGGCGGGGTGACCAGCGCGAACTCGTCCGCCGGCGCTCCGGGGCGGCTCAGCCGGGTACGGTCCGGGAAGGCGGCCTCCGCCGCCTGTACCCCGGTCCCCCGGAGGTACCAGCGGCTCTCCAGCCCGTCGGGCGGCACCGCCGTATCGTCCCCGCCCTCGGCCCAGAACATCCGCTTCTTCTCGTCCCGGTGCTTGGCCGCGTCGATCACGTCGGCCACCACGGCGGAGGCGGTGGGCAGCTTGCCCGCCCCCCGGCCGTAAAACATCACCTCTCCGATGGCGTTGCCCCGTACGGCGATGGCGTTGAATACATCCTCCACACCGGAGAGGGGGTTCTCCCGGTCCACCAGGTGTGGGGCCACATAGGCGCACACCTTCCCGTCGGTCCGGCGAATAGCCCGCCCCAGCAGCTTGAGCTTCTTTCCACAGGAGTCGGCATAGGCCACGTCGGCCAGGGTGACGCCGGTGATGCCCTCCGTGGGCACCTGCCGGGGGTAAATATGCCGCCCGAAAGCCAGGGAGGCCAGGATGCAGATCTTCCGGCAGGCGTCGTGGCCCTCAATGTCGGCGGTGGGGTCCTGCTCGGCGTAGCCGTTGGCCTGAGCCTCCCTCAGAGCGTCGCCAAAGCTCAGCCCCGCCCGGATCATACGGGTGAGGATATAGTTGGTCGTGCCGTTGAGGATACCGGTGATCTCCTCGATCTCGTTGGCGGCCAGGCACTGGTTCAGGGGGCGGATGATGGGGATGCCGCCGCCCACACTGGCCTCAAACAGATAGCTGACCCCCTTCTCCTGGGCCAGCCGCAGCAGCTCGCAGCCGTGCTCCGCCACCAGCTCCTTGTTGGAGGTAATGACACTCTTGCCCGCCTGGAGGGCCCGGCGGGTGAAATCCAGCGCCACCTTGGCCCCGCCGATGGTTTCCACCACGATGGACACCTCAGGGTCCTGCTCAATCACGGAAAAATCGTGCACCACCTTGCCTGCAAAGGGGCTGTCTGGGAAATCCCGCACATCCAGAATATATTTCAGGCGGATCAGATCATCCACCTTGCCCTCGATGTGCCGCTCGTTGGTGTCCAGCACTTCAGCCACACCGGAGCCCACCACGCCAAACCCTAAAATTGCCACGTTCACCATTCTGTCTTCCTCCTGTCCGGGCCGTCAGCCCGCCAAAATCTCACAGCGCAGGACTCCCTCTATCTCCAGGGCCTGGTTCAATAACTCCTCCAGCGCGATGCGCAGCCCCGAGGTCTCCGCCCCCACCGTCACCGCAGCACAGCCGTTGCTTGGTATGGACTGGTTGATAGTGAGAATATTCCCACCCGTCTGGGCAAAGATATTTAAGACGGCGGACAGCACCCCTGGTTCGTCCTTGAGCAGGAACTGAAAGGTGACGATCCGCCCATGCAGCATGTCATTGAAGGGCCGCACCGCATCCTTGTATTTATAAAATGCGCTGCGGCTGATGCCCACCCGCCGGGTGGCCAAGTGGACCGTGTCCACCTCGCCGGTTTCCAACAGCCGCTTGGCCTCCGCCACCTTCAGAAAAATCTCTGGCAGTGCGCTGGACTCCACGATGAAATAACTGGGTGACTTACCCATTCTATGTACCTCCCGCCCATATGTCCACGTGAGAAAGCCATTTGTTTATCCTTTGTGGTCTATTGTAGCACACCCTCCCGCCCGCCGCAAGGGCAAAGCCCCTGCCAACTCTGCCGATTTCTGCCGATCCGCCCATGCCGTTTTTGTGTATTCTCACCGATTTTCAGGAGAGGAGGCTGTCTTTTGCCGGAAAACAGACACCTGCGCTTTCTGCTCCGCCTGCTCTATGCCGCCCTGGCCCTGGCCGGATTGTGGCTGGCCCTGCGCTTTCTCCTCCCCTGGCTGCTCCCCTTCCTGCTGGCCTTCAGCCTTGCCGCCCTGCTGGAGCCCGCCGTACGCCTTCTGATGGAGCGCCTGCACCTGCCCCGGCGGGGCGCCGCCGCACTGTGTACCGCGGCTCTCACCGCCGCTGTTCTGGGAGGGCTGGCGCTGGTGGTATGGCGGGTAGGCTACGAACTGTCCCTGCTGTTGGGCCGACTGCCCACCCTGCTGGCCGGGCTGCCCACGCTGGCCGACGGGCTGGAGCGCTGGGCCTACCGGTTCCTCATCGCCCTGCCCGTTCAGTTCCAAACCCTGGCCCGTGATGCCCTGGAGGGCCTTCTGGAGCAGGGCATTGCCCTGCCCAACCGCTTTTATGACGCCCTGGCCGGGGCGGTGACAGGGCTGGCTTCGGCCCTTCCCGCCGCCGCTCTTTTTCTCTTTACGACAGTTTTGGCCACCTATTTCACCAGCGCAGGCCGTCCCGCTCTGCTGGACGGCCTGCGCCGCCGCCTTCCCCCGCCGTGGCGGACACGGCTGGGCCGGGTGGCCGGCGGTCTGAGGGAGGCGCTGGGCGGCTGGCTGAAAGCCCAGGGCCTGCTGATGCTGATCACCTTCGGCGAGCTCGCCGCCGGTTTCCTGCTGCTGCGGGTGGAGCTGTCCCTCCTTCTGGCCGGACTTGTGGCTCTGGTGGACGCCCTGCCGGTCTTCGGTACAGGCACCGTACTGCTGCCCTGGGCAGTGCTCGCCCTGTTGGGGGGCGACGTGCGGATGAGCGTGGGCCTGCTGGTGCTTTACTCCGTTATCTCGCTCGTGCGAAGCCTGCTGGAGCCCCGTCTGGTGGGGGCGCGGGTGGGGCTCCCTCCCCTGGCTGCCCTGGTCTGCATGTATGTGGGCTTTCAGGCGCTCGGAGTTCTTGGAATGCTTCTCGCCCCACTGGCCGCCGTGCTGGCCCGGCAGCTCTGGGATTCCGGCCTCCTGCACAGCCTGTTCGGACCTTAAGCAAACAGCCCGCGGCACATGCCGCGGGCTGTTTGTTTCTTTATTTCGTACCATCCGCCGGGATATAGGGCTCGTCCGGGGGCGTCTCCACCGGCGTGGGTACGGGAGACGGTGTGGGGCTTGTGCTGGTCTCGGGTGGATTGGGCTGGCCGCTCTCCCCGGGAGACGGGGTCTCAGACGGCTGTCCCGCGTTGGGCCAGGTGGCCGGGTTCTCCGGGTCAAAATTCTCGTACCTGGGGTCGTTGACCGGCGGCCAGGTGGAGGGATCACTGATCACAAAGCTGTTGGGATCATACTCCTCCGGCTCCTGGGGCTGGGGCGCGGTGGTGTGGACGTCACAGGTCCCCTGGGCCTCCAGGAAGCTGTAGAGGTAACTGCTGTCCTTGGCGGCGGCCCCGCCCACGCTCTCCCGGCTGTAATCCAGGATGCCGATGGTCTTGACCGTGCCCTCCGTGACTCCTGCGCCCTCGTCGGCCTGCCGGGGACAAAACTCTCCCGCCAGATGATACAGGCCCTCAATCGCCGTGCCGTCGCCGCCCAGCACCGGGCTGCCGGTGCAAACCTCCACCTCCTTGTGGAGACTACAGGTTTCGGCGGGCACGTCGTCGCTGAACAAGGTGAAGGTGCGGGCCCGGCTGCCTCTGGGATCGTTCAGGCAGGCCTCAGTGGCCCGCAGGCCGCTGTCCATGCAGATGCTGACGCTCTTCTGTTCACTGCCGGCGGCCGGGAAGGACTTGTTCTCCAGCCCCTCATGGATGGGGGCCATGACCTTCTTCCACATGGACACAGCCGGGTTATTGCTGGAGCTGATGCGCTCCGGGTTGTTATAGCCCACCCAGACCGCGGCGGTATAGTAGGGAGTATAGCCCACAAACCACTTATCGTTATTGGAGTTGGTGGTGCCGGTCTTGCCGGCCACCGTCATACCTGAGAGCTGGGCCCCGGTGCCGGTTGCCCCGCCGAATTTCCCTGTAACCACATTTTTCAGCATGTCGTTGATATACCAGGTGGTCTCCTCGGAGAGAACCGCCTCGGGCTGATTCTGGGTATTGTCCAGCAGAACCTCCTCCGTGCCGTCGTCCAGCACACGGGTGACCTTGGTGTAGGTGCGGGGCTCCACATACAGGCCGTTGCGTGGGAACACGGAGTAGGCGGCGGCCATGTCTACCACACTCACGCCGTCGGTGAGGCCGCCCAGAGCGAGCTGGCTGGCCCCCAGGTCGTTCATCACCTGTCCGTTGACGGTGCGGCCGTCCTCCAGGTCGATATGGAACTTCTCCTCCATGAACTGGAAGGAATTTTCCACACCCAGGTTCTGTAGGGTGCGCACGGCCACCGGGTTGGAGGACACCTCCAGCGCCGCCGCTACGGTCATCCTACCCCGGTAGGTCTGGGGGTTGTTCAGCGGCCAGGCCTTGCCGCTGAGGAGCTGCACCGGATAGTCGTCAAAAGCGGATGCAGGACTGATCACCCCGCTCTCCAGAGCGGGCGCATAGACGCTCAGCGGCTTGATGGAGGAGCCCGGCTGCCGCAGGGAGCGGCTGGCGTAGTTCCAGCCCCGGTTGCTGCTCTTTTCGCCCAGGGCGCCGGCCAGCCCAACAATGTTGCCCTGGGGGTCGATGATTACGATGGCCGACTGGATCGCCTGCCCCGACTTGCTGGTGAGCTGAAGGTTGCTGCGGTCGGAGTAGACCGACTCCACGATGGACTGGATCTCCGGGTCCACACAGGCGTAAATATTCAGTCCGCCGGAGGTGACCATGTCGGAGGCCACCTGCTCGGAGTAGCCGTACTTCTCTATGAGGTCGTTCATCACGTCGGTGATGACCTGCTCATCATACCAGTTGTAGATGGTGGCGGGCCTGGCCTCATCGGTGCTCCGTTCCAGATGGGAGGCCAGATCATCAATTTCGGCCATGGCCTCGTCGTACTCGGACTGGTTGATGCTCCCCAGCTCCAGCATCTTGCCCAGAACCAGCCTTGCGCGGTACTGGTTGTTCTCCAGATAGCGGTAGGGATTGTAGGCCGAGGGGTTGTTGGTGATGGAGATCAGGCTGGCGCACTCGGCCAGATCCAACTCCGACAGCTCCTTGCCGAAGTAGTTCTGGGCCGCCGTGGCCACGCCGTAGCAGCCCTCTCCCAGGTAAATATAGTTGAGGTACCACTCCAGAATCTGCTCCTTGGAGTAGGTCTTGTCAAAGTCCAAAGCGGTAAAGATCTCCAGAATCTTCCGTTTTACCGTCACATCGTCGTACTGGGTGGCATTCTTGATGAGCTGCTGGGTGATGGTGGAGCCGCCCTGAATATCGCCGCCGGTGAACATGAGCAGCACCCCCTTGAGGGTACGCTTCCAGTTGACGCCGTGGTGCTTCCAGAACGTCTCGTCCTCGATGGCCACGGTGGCGTTGATCAGATTATCTGGGATCTCCTCAAAGTCGACCAGTTGGCGGTTTTCTGTTCCATGGAGGGACAGGTGCTCCACATATTCCCCCGTAGTGGAATCCTTATAATAAATCGTACTGGTCTGGTTCATGACGAAATTGGCCTCCAGATGGGCCTGCGGGATGATGACCGTCTTGATGTAGACCGCGGCAAAGCAGAGCAGGATAGCCCCCGTGATCACGCAGATCAGGAGGAAGGTGCCCAGCACCTTCCCTACCGTGCCCGCAACCACCGCAGCCGTGGACGGCCGCCTCCGCTTCCGGCCCCGGTTCGGATTGGGGCCCTGATTGGATGTTGACGCCAAAATGACACCTCCGTTTTTCGGTGGAACACGTATGCTTGCAGGATCGCCCCATCGCATGCGGCGATTGCTGATATTATAGCATATTCCTCCAGCTTGTCCACCCTAATTCTTTCCAATAAAGGATGAATATAGGCTTCGTCAAAAATTTGGCAGATCCCACTCTTGCATTTTTGGGCGCAACAGGCTAAAATAAGAGACGAAGAAAAGGAAGGTATGGTGCCCAATATGAGTGAAGAATTTGGCCCTGATTTCATCACCGTCACTGATGAGGACGGCAATGAATTTGAGCTGGAGCATCTGGACACACTAGAGTACAACGGCCAGACCTACATGGCCTTTTTCCCGGCCGTGGAGGGGAAAGAGGACGGCTCTGTAGAGGATGTGGATCTGGATGAGGAATACGGCCTGGTGATCCTCAAGGTGATCGAGGCAGACGGCGAGGAACAGCTCTCCACCCTGGACAGTGAGGAGGAGCTGGAGCTGGTGTATCAGCAGTTTATGGAGTCCCTCTTCGCGGAGGAGGACGGCTCGGACGCATAATTTTTTCCTGCTCGGTGCGTGACGGGTTTTATTTAAACCCACATCTCTGAAACGGGATGCCCACCTCATGGCGTGGACTGCAGGCCTCCCGGCGCCCCTCCGAGGGACGGCTGGAAGTTGGAAGCAACGAAGCGACATGGAGGCAACCCACCTGCCACTTTGTGCAGGTTTTAAATGGATCCGCACGGCCAGAGCGGGGCCCCCACGAAACGCTGTTTCGTGGGGTTTTTCTTATTTCCGGCATTTGAACAAAGTGTAAAACCTGTTTTCGCTCTTGAAAGAGTGCGGCATTTCCTGTATAATGTCAGAATGTCTATAGCCAGGCCCCCTGCTCCCGCGGGGGGACACTTATGAGAGGACTGAAGCTACAAATGAGCGCATCCAGAGAAAAGAAATCGCGCCAGAGCGACCCGACACAGGGCCTGACTCAAAAGGAGAGGAAGGAGCTCCAGGAGCAGCAGGCCGCCAAGCGCAAGGCCGTTGTCTATACGGTCATCGGCGTCATTGTTGCCGTGCTGGTGGCCGCCCTGCTGATCTGGCACTCCGGCATCTTCCAGCGCGGCAAGACCGCTCTGACGGTGGGCGGCCGCGATTACTCCGTCACCGATGTCAACTATTATTTCACCTATTATATGAATCAGGCATACAGCACCAGCGGCGGCGCTTTTGATCCCAGCAAGGATCTCCGAACCCAGTATACGGACGAGGAACAGACCAAGAGCTACTTTGACCAGTTCCTGGACAGTACCATTGAGCAGTTGAAGAAGATCTCTGCCTTGGAGACCGCCGCCTCTGAGGCCGGCTACACCCTGTCCGACGATGACAAGGCCTATGTGGATGAGGCCATCTCCTCCACCAAAAAGGCTGCCGAGTCCTACGGCTATGCCTATGACGGCTATCTGAAGGCCATGTACGGCAAGTATATGACCCCCTCCGCCTTCAAGACCTGTGTGGAGCGGGAAGCTCTGGTGAACGGTTACCAGAGCGCCTACGCCGACAGCTTGGGCATTACCGACGAGGACATTCAGGCCTACTATGAGGAGAATGCCTCCACGCTGGACACCTACGACTACCGCTATATCTATCTCAGCGGCAAGGCCGCGTCCACCACCGACGAGGACGGCAACACGGTGGAGCCCACCGAGGAGGAGACGAAGGCCGCCATGGAGGCTGCCAAGGCCAAGGCCGATGCGTTTGTGGCTGCGGTGAATTCCTCCGATGACAAGGAAACTGCCTTTGCCGAGCTGGCCCCCGACTATGTGTCTGAGGACGACAAGGAGGACTATGAGGCGGATCCCGACGCCTCCCTGCACACCGGCACGGTGGGCAGCAGCCTCTCCTATCAGAGCTTTGGCGAATGGCTGATGGATGACAGCCGCGCCAGCGGCGATGTGGGTGTGGTGGAGTCCAGCTCCGGCTACTACGCCGTCATGCTGTTGAACCGCTACCGGGATGAGACTGCCACTGCTGACATCCGACACATTCTCATCAAGGCCGAGGTGGCCGATGCCGATGACCCCGCCACCGAGGACGTGGACGAGAGCAAGGTGCCCACTCAGGAGGCCCTGGACGCCGCCAAGGCCGAGGCCGAGGACATCCTGGCCCAGTGGGAGGCGGGCGACAAGACCGCCGAGTCCTTCGGCGCGCTGGCCGAGGAATACTCCGACGATCCCGGCTCCAACACCAACGGCGGCCTGTACGAGCAGGTCGCGCCCGGCGTGATGTTCGAGGGCTTCAACGACTGGATCTTTGCCGACGGCCGCGCCATCGGCGACACCGGTCTGGTGGAGAATCCCCAGGACGGCCAGCAGGGCTGGCACATCATCTACCTGGAGGGCTGGGACGAGCCCGTCTGGAAGCTCACCGGCAAGAACGCGCTGACCAATGAGAAGCTGAACACCTGGCTGGAGGGCCTGACGGAAAACATGGAGGCCACCCAGGGCGCCGGCGTCAAGTACCTCGGCGAGTAAGAGACATCATGGGACAGGCGGGCGGAGCGCTGCTCCGTCCGCCTGTTTTTGGAAAGGGATGAACTGCATGGACGAGAGGTTTCTCCGCACAGAGATGCTTTTGGGCCCCCAGGCCATGGAGCGCCTGGCTGCCGCCCACGTAGCCGTGTTCGGTCTGGGCGGCGTGGGAAGCTGGTGCGCCGAGGCCCTGGCCCGCTCCGGCGTGGGCGCCCTCACGCTGGTGGACCACGACACGGTGGGTCTGACCAACCTGAACCGCCAGGTGGAGGCCACCCGCTCCACCCTGGGCCAGCCCAAGGCCCAGGCCATGGCCGACCGTATCCGCGACATCAATCCGGACTGCCGCCTCACCATCCGGGCGGAGAAGTATGAGGCGGGGCGGCGGGAGGACTTCTTCGACCAGCCGCTGGACTACATTGTGGACTGCATCGACCTGGTGTCCTGCAAACTGGATTTGATCGAGACCGCCCTCACCCGGGGCGTCCCCATCGTCTCCTCCCTGGGCACAGGCAACAAGCTGGACCCCGGCCTGTTCCGTATCACCGACCTGTCGAAAACCGAGGGCTGCCCCCTGGCCCGGGTGGTACGCAAGGAGCTGCGCGCCCGCGGCATCCTCCACCACCGGGTCCTCTGGTCGCCGGAGGAGCCGAAGGCCGCCCTCCAGCGGGAGGCGCCGCCCCCCGGCCGCCGCTCCGTCCCCGGCAGCGTGGCCTGGGTGCCTCCGGTGGCCGGGCTCATGCTGGCCGGAGAAGTGGTCCTGTCCCTTGCCGGGCTGCACGTATAAAGACATCCCTCCATTGGTAAACTAAAGCCAATGGAGGGATGTTTTTTGACGCAGAAAAAAGGCTCCCGGCTCCGCAGCGCGGCGGCTGGCGGAGCGGCCGGGCTGGCCAACGGCTTTTTCGGGGGCGGTGGGGGGATGCTGCTGGTGCCCCTCCTCACCCGCTGGTGTGGACTGGAGCAGCGCCGCGCCTTCGCCACGTCCATCGCCATTATCCTCCCCCTGTGCGCACTCTCGTCCGTCATCTACTGGGTTCGGGGCGGACTGGACTTTGGGCTGGCCCTCCCCTATCTGGCCGGCGGCCTGCTGGGCGGCTTCGTGGGTGGAAGGGTATTCAAGAAGCTGAATATGGTCTGGCTCCGCCGCGCCTTTGCCCTGCTTATCCTCTACGGCGGCGTCAAGGCGCTGTTCTTCTGATGGCGTGGCCCATCTCCCTCCTGGCCGGCGCCGTCACCGGCGTGCTCTCCGGCTTCGGAATCGGCGGCGGCACCCTGCTGCTCATCTATATGACTGCCTTTGCCGGGGTACCCCAGAATCTGGCCCAGGGCGTCAACCTGCTCTACTTTCTTCCCACTGCCGCCACCGCCCTGCCCGCCCACATCAAAAATGGCTATATCGACCGTCAGACCGTCTGGCCCGCCGTCCTGGCCGGGCTGGCGGGCACCGCTCTGGCCGCCTGGGCCGCCACCGGCCTGGATGTGGAGCTGCTCCACCGCTGCTTCGGCGGTTTCCTGATCGTGGTGGGGCTGCGGGAGCTGTTCAGCCGCTCGTAGGGATATCCATACGAACCATGTAGGGGCGGCCACAAGGTTCGCCCCTTCATCCGCCCCGCCGCCTGAAGGTCAGATATCCCTCCAGAATCAGCGTCGCCGCCACCGCGTCCCTCCCATCCGGCCATGCCGGATGGGAACCCTGATGCCTTTTGGCATGCTCGGGGCAAGTGAATTGCCCCTGCGCCAAGATTTTGCTCCGCAAAATACTTGTATGGCGCAAGCGCCGCCCCGCTGCGCGGGAAACCGTGGACGCCTCTTTTACTCACAGCCGCTCCGCCGCCTGAAGGTCAGATATCCCTCCAGAATCAGCGTCGCCGCCACCGCGTCCACGGTTTTCTTATGCTGCTTCATCCGCTTGCCCGAGGCGTGGAGGATGCCGTGGGCCTCCACCGTGGTGCGGCGCTCATCCCAGAGCACCGGCTTGAGGCCGCAGACCTCCTCCAGCCGGGCGGCAAAGGCCCGGTAGAGCTCCGCCCGGGGCCCCTCGGTGCCGTCCATGTTCCGGGGGAAGCCCATTACCAGCTCGTCCACACTGTGCTCTTTCGCAAGGCGGGCCAGCTCCTCCGCCACCACCCCCTCCTTCCGGCTCTGGATCACCGTGGTGTAGCCGGCCAGCAGGCCGGTGGGATCGGAGATTGCCACTCCGGTGCGGGCATCGCCGTAATCGATGGCCATAATACGCAAATCTACCACTCCTTTTCCGTACCACTATAGCGTACTTTTTGGGAAAAAACAAGGAAAAAGCGCTTGACTTCCCATATGAGCTGTGATAGACTTGATATACCTATGAAAAAGGGCTCTTTTTTTGTGCGCATTTTTACGGTGTGATGACGTACAAAACCCTTCCCTCACTGTGAGGACATAGGGAGGCAAGCATGCCGAATCCGCACCGTGACGTAACATAGTGGGCGCAGTCTATGCGCCTTTACGTTGCTGGATTCGGCCCAAGGGCTGTGTCCAGCTTTTTTGCTGCGCGCGGTCAAACAATGAAGGAGGTGCCGAACATGGCGAAGGCCGGCAACCGGGTGAAGATCACTCTGCGCTGCTCCGAGTGCAAGCAGCGGAACTACAACACCAACAAGAACAAGAAGAACACTCCCGACCGTCTGGAATTGAACAAGTACTGCCCCTTCTGCAGGAAGCACACGGTTCATAACGAAACCAAGTAATGAGTGCTGCTATGGCTCAGAAGAAAGAAGGGTTAAACGGAATGTCTGAAAACGAGAAGCTCGAGCAGGCCGCCGACCAGGCTGCCGACAAGCCCGCGAAAACCGATAAGAAAAAGGACGTCAAGGCTGACAAGAAGAAGCCCGGCGTGTTCGCTCGCATCGGCAAGTGGTTCAAGGATATGAGGAGCGAGCTGAAGAAGGTCCAGTGGCCCACCCGCAAGCAGACCGTCAACAACACCGTCATCGTGATCATCTGCTGCATTATCGTTGGCATCTGTATCTGGCTGTTCGATGCCCTCGCCGGCGCCGTGATTACCGCCCTGCTGGATCTCTTTGGTAAGGGTTAAGGTGCGACATGGCTGACAATGCGAAGTGGTATGTGGTTCATACCTATTCCGGCTATGAGAACACCGTGGCCGCCAGTATCGAGAAGGCCGTGGAGAACCGCGGCCTGCGCGACCTGATTCAGGAGGTCAGCATCCCCCTGGAGACGGTCACCGAGATCACGGATAACGGCCCAAAAACCGTGGAGCGCAAGGTCTTCCCCGGCTACGTGCTGGTGAAGATGGTGATGACCGACGACACGTGGCATCTGGTGCGCAACATCCGCGGCGCAACCGGCTTTGTCGGCTCCGGCAACAAGGCCATCCCCCTGACGGACGAGGAGATCGCCGCCCTGGGCGTGGAAAAGCGCGAGGTGGTGGTCGGCTATCAGGTGGGCGACAACGTCAAAATCACCGACGGTGCTCTGGAGTCCTTCCTGGGCACGGTCGAGGAGATCGACCTGGACCGCAGCAAGGTCCGGGTGGTGGTCTCCATGTTCGGCCGCGAAACCCCCGTCGAGCTTGAGCTGGACCAGGTAGAACCTGTCCAGGACTGAGCTCCGGGCCGGGCGGCCCATTCCCCGCACGTGGGAGGGACTGCACCGCAGTTCCGCTTCCAACCACATTTATCGTAGGAGGTGCTGTTTCAAATGGCACAGAAAATTACTGGTTATGTGAAACTTCAGATTCCCGCGGGCAAGGCGACTCCCGCGCCCCCCGTCGGTCCCGCCCTCGGTCAGCACGGCATCAACATCGCCGCGTTCACCAAGGAGTTCAACGAGCGCACCAAAAACGACGTGGGCCTGATCATCCCCGTGGTGATCACCGTTTACGCCGACCGCTCCTTTACCTTCATCACCAAGACTCCCCCCGCCGCCGTTCTCATCAAGAAGGCGTGCAACATCGAGTCCGGCTCCGGTGTGCCCAACAAGACCAAGGTGGCCACCATCAGCAAGGAGGATGTCCGCAAGATCGCCGAGACCAAGATGCCTGACCTGAACGCGGCCAGCATCGAGGCGGCCATGAGCATGATCGCCGGCACCGCCCGCTCCATGGGCATCGTCGTGGGCGACTAAGGCGAAGGAGGGAAAGAGCAATGTTTAGAGGCAAGAAATACCAGGAGAGCGCCAAGCTGATCGACAAGGCCGCTCTGTATGATACCGCTGAGGCCATGGAGCTGGTCGTGAAGACCGCCCCCGCCAAGTTTGACGAGACTGTCGAGCTCCACGTGAAGCTGGGCGTTGACTCCCGTCACGCCGACCAGCAGGTGCGCGGCGCCATCGTCCTCCCCCACGGCACCGGCAAGACCCAGCGCGTGCTGGTCTTCGCCAAGGGCGACAAGGCCGAGGCCGCCAAGGCCGCCGGCGCCGACTTCGTGGGCGAGATGGACCTGGTGGAGAAGATTCAGAAGGAGAACTGGTTCGACTATGACGTGGTCGTGGCTTCTCCCGACATGATGGGCGTTGTGGGCCGTCTGGGTAAGGTCCTGGGTCCCAAGGGCCTGATGCCCTCCCCCAAGGCTGGCACCGTCACCCCCGACGTGGCCAAGGCCGTCACCGAGATCAAGGCTGGTAAGGTGGAGTACCGTCTGGACAAGACCAACATCATCCACTGCCCCATCGGCAAGGTCTCCTTCGGCGCCGAGAAGCTCACCGAGAACTTCAACGCTCTGATGGGTGCCATTGTCAAGGCTAAGCCTTCCGCCGCCAAGGGTCAGTACATCCGCTCCTGCGTGTGTGCTTCCACCATGGGCCCCGGCGTGAAGATCAATTCCGCGAAGCTGATGTAACAAGAAGCGCGGGGGCCCGTGGAGCAGCTGCACAGCGCACCCCGCAGACGAAAAAGCAGTTGC
>NZ_JH417670.1:0-7985 GCF_000239295.1 Flavonifractor plautii ATCC 29863 | reverse complement strand
GCGAAAAAACAGGCTGGGCGAAGCCCAGCGGCATGTTTCGCGGAATGGCCGCTTAGCGACCCGACCATGCGCCCAACCCGCAGCGTGACAGCGTCGCCGCAAGCTCCAGATCCTTCGCTTCGCCGCCAGCGGCAAAGCTCACTCCTTCCGCTGCGGCTCCTTTTCCCCACGCGAACCGCTTCGCTGGGTTCGCGTGGGGGCCTCGAGGGTGAGAGAGCAACGGAAGCGGGACGAGTTCGCCGTAGCGGCGGATACGGGCCGACAGGCCCCGCAAAAAAATGTCATTTTCGGACAGGTTGTGCTTGACACAGCCTGTCCGGGATGATATACTATTAACCGTGTTCAAAGACAGCAGGTGGGCGCAAGCCGGAAATCCTGCCGAGAATGCAGCCACAACGGGATAAAATTCTTTGTGCTGTTTTCGCCTGCTTTGAATGCGAAAACAGCTTTTTTGTTGCGTCTGCATCGGAAAAGTTGGACTCAATCTCAACGGAGGTGAATTCCAAATGCCTAACGCAAAGGTTCTCAGCGAGAAGCAGGCCATCGTGGCCGAGCTGACCGAGAAGCTCAAGACCGCCAGCAGCGGCGTGCTTGTGGACTACAAGGGAATCACTGTGGCTCAGGACACCGCTCTGCGCGCCGAGTGCCGCAAGAACGAGCTGGACTACGCCGTCGTGAAGAACACCCTGGTGCGTTTCGCCATCAACAATGTGGGTCTGGAGGAGATGGATTCCGTCCTGAACGGCACCACTTCCCTGGCCCTGTCCCACGGCGATCCCATCGCTCCCATGCGCGTCATCAACAAGTTCGCCAAGCAGTTCAACGGTGAGAAGTTCACCATCAAGGCCGGTTTCATGGACGGCAAGGTCCTGTCCCTGGACGAGATCAAGGCTCTGGCCGAGCTGCCCTCCAAGGAGGTTCTGCAGGCTCAGGTTCTGGGCACCATGCTGGCCCCCATCACCAGCCTGGCCATCGTCATCAAGGCCATCTGCGAGCAGAAGGGCGGCTCTGTCGAGGCCGCCGAGGCTGTCGAGTAACTCGACACACATTTTTACAAACATTTATTTAGGAGGTTACCTATCATGGCTTCTGAGAAAATCAATGCCCTCATCGAAGAGGTTAAGGGTCTGACTGTTCTGGAGCTCTCCGAGCTCGTCCACGCTCTGGAGGAGGAGTTCGGCGTCTCCGCCGCCGCTATGGCTGCTCCCGCCGCCGGCGGTGCTGCCGCTCCCGCTGCTGAAGAGAAGACCGAGTTCGACGTGGTGCTGGCCGAGGTCGGCGCCGAGAAGATCAAGGTCATTAAGGCTGTCCGTGAGATCACCGGTCTGGGCCTGGCCGAGGCCAAGGCTGCCGTTGAGGCTGCCCCCAAGGCCATCAAGGAGGGCGTCTCCAAGGACGAGGCCGAGGAGCTGAAGAAGAAGCTGGAAGAGGTCGGCGCCAAGGTCGAGCTGAAGTAAGCTTTTTCACTCGCTTACCAAAAAGAGCTGTATCCCGTCTGGGATACAGCTCTTTTTTCGTGTTACGCCTCCAGTCCCCTCCAAGCGGCAAAGCGTTGCCAGAGCAGGCAGGCCAGCCAGCCGCAGAACAGGCCCACCAGCACCCCGGCCAGCACATCACTGGGGAAGTGGACCCCTACATACAGCCGTGAGAAGCCCATCAGGGCGGCCAGCACCACCGCCGTCACCCCCATCCACCGGCGGGGCAGAGTGCGGCACCAGGCCGACGCTGCGGCAAAGGAGGCGCTAGTGTGTCCTGAAGGGAAGGAGTTGGGGTCGTGCTCCGCGATCAGAGGCGTCAGCCCCTCCACCGTCAGCCAGGGCCGGGGGCGCTCCACCAGGTGCTTGAGAATCCCGTTGGTGAACATCAGGCTCAGCAGCAGGGCCATCAGGCCAGCTGCTCCCGCCTTCCGGGTCTTTTTGAAGCAGAGCAGAAGGACGGACAGGGCAATCCACATCAGTCCGCTGTCACCCAGATGGGTGTAGAGCGTAAACAGGGGTGTCAGGACGGCGTTGCGCACCGCCTCCTGGAGCCAGAGCAGGATGCCTCCGTCCAGATTCAGAAACCATTCGGGCATATTGTTTCCTCCATATAGGAGAGGGGCGGCGACATGGCTGCCGCCGCCCCTCTGTGTTCTTTTGTCTTACTGAGCATCGGCCGCAGCCGCGCCGTCCCCCCACTCGCAGTCCAGAATGACGCCATTCATCAGCTCAAACTTGTCGGTCTTTACCGTATGGGTCTTACCCACACGCACCTCCTGGGTGCCGATCTCTGTGGTAATGGGGTTGACCACGTTGCACTCGATGGTGAAGAGCAGGTCTATGGTGCCCTCATCCACCGGAATTTCCAGGGTGCCGTCAGTGGTATCCACCGTCACGGTCTGCTCATGGGCCCTCGGCTCCACAGAAACCACCTGGCCATCCAGCATCTCGCCGGAGGCCATCAATTGGCCGGGGATGTATTTCTGGATATTGTCGTAGACCTCCTGCTCCACACCCTTGACCAGCACGGTATAGGTTACCTGGGTCTTGCCGGGATTGATGCCGCCGCCCCCGTCCTTGCCCAGGAACTTCACGCCCAGCACCACTACGGCCACAAGGACCACCAGAATCACCAGCAGATCCACAATGTTGAGCTTGCCAAACAATCTTCCCTTTTCGTCTATCATCTTTTGTAACCTCCGAGGTTGTAAATTGACATAATACTTGGTACAATGATACTTGCATATTGTACCATACTTCCCTACCCTGAAACAAGTCTTTTCTTTGTCCGGAGGTTTTCATATATGAAAGTCATCACTCTGATTTCCGGCGGCGACAGCGGCGGAGCCAAGACTCACGTCCACTCCCTGCTGCAAAACCTCTCCCGCACCATCGAGGTGACCATGGTCTGCTTTCTGGAGGGCCCCTTTGCCCAGGAGGCCCGGGAGCTGGGCATCCCTACAGTGGTGCTCTCCGGCCGCAATCTGCTGCGCACATACCGCACCCTCAAACGGATGATCCGGGAGGGGGGCTATCAGCTTATCCACTGCCACGGCGCACGCGGCAACATGATGGGCGCCCTGCTGCGCCGCTCCACCGGCCTGCCGGTGGTGACCACCGTCCACTCCGACTACCGGCTGGACTACCTGGGCCGCCCCCTCTCCCGCCTCACCTACGGCACCATCAACACCATCGCCCTGCGCCGGCTGGACTACCGCATCGGCGTGTCCGACGCCATGACCGACCTGCTCATCAAGCGGGGCTTTGATCCCGACAGGCTGTTCACCATCTACAACGGCATCGACTTCACCCCCCGCACCCCTGCCCTGAGCCGTGAGGAATACTTCCGCTCCGTGGGGCTGGAGGCCGATGGGGACAGTGTAGTGGTCGGTATCGCCGCCCGGCTCAACCCGGTCAAGGACATCGCCACCCTGGTCCGGGGCTTTGCCAAGGCCCATCGGGAGTGCCCCAATCTGCGGCTGCTCATCGCCGGCGACGGTGAGCAGATGTCCATGCTCAAGGGGCTCGCCGCTGAGCTGGGGGTGGAGCGGCAGGTGTGCTTCGCCGGATGGGTCAGCGACACCGACAGCTTCTACCACGCCATCGACATCAACACCCTCACCTCTCTGTCGGAGACCTTCCCCTACTCTCTCACCGAGGGGGCCCGGGCCGCCCTGCCCACCATCGCCAGCCGGGTGGGCGGCGTCCCCTACCTCATTGAACACGGCGTCCATGGCCTGCTGTTCGAGGCGGGCGACGCGGATACCCTGGCCCGCCACCTGATTACTCTGGCCAAGGACCCCACCCTCCGCCAACACCTGGGGGAGCGGCTCTATCAGCGGGGCAGGGAGGATTTTTCCCTGGAGAGCACCCTGGAGCGCCAGCTCAACATCTATGAGACCATTCTCCGCCGCCAGAGCCGCAAGAAGGGCCGCCGGGACGGCGCCCTGGTATGCGGCGCCTACGGCCGGGGCAACGCCGGCGACGACGCCATCCTGGAGGCCATTGTCACCGAGCTGCGCCAGATCGACCCGGACCTCCCCATCTGGGTGCTCTCCCGCAACCCGGACGACACCCGCCTCACCTACCGGGTCAACTCCATCTACACCTTTGCCTTCCCCCGCTTTCTGTGGCGGATGCGCAAGACCCACCTCTACATCAACGGCGGCGGCTCCCTGATGCAGGATGTGACCAGCCACCGCTCTCTGTGGTTCTATCTGTTTACTATCTCCTGGGCCAAGCGGCTGGGCAACCAGGTGATGATGTACGGCTGCGGCATCGGCCCCATTCACTCCCCCGCCAACCGCCGCAGGGCCTCCCGCGTGCTCCAGAGGAGCGTGGACGCCATCACCCTACGGGACACACACTCCGCCGAGGAACTGGAGGACATGGGGGTGACGAGGCCACAGGTCATCCTCTCCGCCGATCCCACGGTGATCCTCCCCGCCGCACCAGCCCAAGTGGTGGACGGCATTCTGGAGAGTCAGGGGATTGACCCCCACGGCCGCTACATCGGCTTCGCCCTGCGGCCCTGGCCGGGGTTTGAGGCCAAGGCCGCCGTCTTCGGCGCCGCGGCAGACTACGCCTATGAGACGTACGGCCTCACCCCTGTCTTTCTGCCCATCGAGCGGCGTCTGGACGTGGGGGCGGCCCAGTTGGCCGCCCAGCACATGAAGGCCCCCCACTACATTCTTCCCCAGACCGGCCGCTCCGACCACACCATCGGTCTGTTCGCCCGGATGCAGGCGGTGGTCTCCATGCGGCTCCACGCCCTGGTCTTCTCCGCCGGTCAGGGTGTGCCCCTGGTGGGCGTGGTCTACGACCAGAAGATCAGCTCCTTCCTGTCCTACATCGGACAGGATCTCTACACCGGGCTGGACGAGGTGACGGAGGAGGCCCTGCGGTCCCACATCGACGCGGCCTGCGCCCGCATCGGGGATGAGGCCTTCCTCTCCGGCGGCGTGGAGCGGCTGCGCCAGGTGGAACGGCGCAACAGCGAGACCGCCCGGATGCTGCTGGAGAGGTGAGGGACGTGAGACAGATTCTCTGCCTGTCTGCTGACCCCTGGCGCACTATCCCCACCCGCACCCAGCAGCTTATGACCCGCATGCGGGACGCCCAGGTGCTCCTGTTCGAGCCGCCGGGAAAATACTCCCGACAGCCGGGCCGCAGGGTGCGCCCCGGTCTCACGGTCTGCGCCCTCCCCCCGGTGCTGGAGGCGGAGGAGCGGCACCGCCTCCTGTTCCGCCTTCACTACCGCAAACTGGGTAAGTTTATCCGCCGCCAGATGGAGCACCACCGTTTTAAGGAGCCGCTGCTGTGGTGCACCGCGCCGGAGCACATCCACCTGCTGGACGAGGTGCCCCACCGGGGTGTGGTCTACGACTGCGACCGGGACTGGCCCGACCAGTCCCCCCGGTGGGAGAGCGATCTGGCCCTGGCCGCCGATGTGGTCTTTGCCGCCTCCCAGGGGCTCATTGACCACCTCTCCCCCTGCAACGACAACATCGCCCTGCTGCCCAACGGGGTGAACCACCCCATGTTTACCCGGCCCCCCGCCGAGCTTCCGCCGGAGCTGCGGGGGCTCTCCAGCCCCATTCTGGGCTATACCGGCACCCTGTGGCGGGATCTGGACCTCGCCCCCGTTCTGTACGCCGCCCAGGCCATGCCGGCCTGCACCTTCGTCTTTCTGGGCCGCCGGGAGAAGAACCCCATGGCCGAGCTGCTAGAGCGGCTGCCCAACGTCCGCCTCCTGGGGCGGCGGGCGCCGGTGGAGGTGCCCGACTACCTGGCCCGCTTTGACGTATGCCTCAACCTGCTGCGCCGTTCCGAGCAGGGCAATGACGTGGTGCCCTGCCGCATCTACGAATACCTCTCCTCCGGCAAACCCGTGGTGTCCATGCTCTTTCCCGAGCAGGTGGAGCACTTCCCCGACGTGGTGTACGGCGCCCACTCTCCGGAGGAATTCGCCGCCCTCTGCCGCCGCGCCCTGGCGGAGACCGGCGACTGGGCCAAAAACCGCCGGAGGGAGCATGGGGCCGCCGCCGCCTGGTCGGCCCGCGCCGACGAGGTAACCCGTATTCTCGGTACCACCGGGCTCTATTGAGGTATGAGCGATGGGGCCCCAATTTCTCTCACATACAACACCCCCTGTCCCCGTAGAATGGGGACAGGGGGTGTTGTCTTGTCTCTGTCTGATCTTTTCACACAGGTAGCCCACAATCCGGTACTGGGGCTGACCTGTCTGCTGGTGCTGGCCGTGGTGCTGGTCAACGGCTGGACCGACGCGCCAAACGCTATCGCCACTGTGGTATCAACGGGAGTTCTCTCCTTTCGGCGGGCGGTCGCGCTGGCGGCGGCATGCAACCTGCTGGGCGTCCTCGTCATGACGGCAATCAACGCAACAGTAGCGGAGACCGTCTACTCCATCGCTGACTTCGGCCCGGACCGGGCCGCGGCTCTCTCCGCTCTCTGCGCGGCGCTGTGCGCCATTGTCCTTTGGGCCGTCCTGGCCTGGCGCTTCGGGGTGCCCACCAGTGAGAGCCATGCCCTGGTGGCCGGGCTCACCGGGGCCGCCCTGGCCCTGCCCGGCGGGCTGGACAACATCCGGGCTGGAGCCTGGGGACGGGTACTCCTGGGACTGGTCCTCTCCGTGGCGCTGGGCTGGTGGGTGGGCGGCCTGTGCCGCCGTCTGCTGGAGCGCCTGCACCCCTCCCTCCCCCTCTGCCGCCGGGGCCAACTGGCCGGGGCGGGCGCTATGGCCTTCCTCCACGGGGCCCAGGACGGGCAGAAATTTCTGGGCGTCTTTCTCCTGGGCGCCGCGCTGGCCCAGGGGGGCGGTGTGGGCCAAACCTTCTCCGTGCCCGGCTGGCTTATGCTGCTCTGTGCCGCCGTCATGGCCCTGGGTACCGCGATGGGCGGGCGGCGGATCATCGAAACCGTGGGTCGGGACATGGTGATTCTGGCCCCCCGGGAGGGTCTGGCCGCCGATCTGGGGGGCGGACTTTGCCTGCTCCTGTGTACGCTGGCCGGCCTTCCAGTGAGCACCACTCACGCCAAGACCGCCGCCATTCTCGGGGCCGGCTCCGCCGGCGGGGGGACGGTCAACCACCGTGTGGCTGCCCGCATCGCCCTCACCTGGCTGTTCACCTTTCCCGGCTGCGGCCTGCTGGGGTTTTTGTTGGCCAGCCTCTTCCGTTCCCCCCTCTCCTGTGGTATACTGATGCCCAGTACGATTTTCTGACATTCGACACAGGAGGCTCCAACCATGTACCCCTACGACACAGTCATCTTTGATTTAGACGGCACGCTTCTGAACACCCTTCAGGATCTGGCCGACAGCACCAATTACGCTCTGGCGCTTCAGGGGATGCCCGCCCGAACGCTGGAGGAGGTTCGCCGCTTCGTAGGCAACGGCGTGGGGCGGCTCATCCACCGGGCCGTGCCCGAGGGGACGCCCGAGGAGGTGGAAGCCCGCGTCCTGGCCGACTTCCGCGCCCACTATACCCTGAATATGGAGCATAAAACCGCCCCCTACCCCGGCGTTCTGCCCCTGCTGGACCGTCTGGGGCAGGCCGGTATCCGCACCGCCGTGGTGTCCAACAAATTCGACAGTGCGGTAAAGGGCCTGTGCCATGCCTATTTTGGGGCGCGCATCCCGGTGGCCATCGGCGAATCCCAGGGGGTAGCCCGCAAGCCCGCGCCGGACACGGTATTCCGCGCGCTGGAGGAGCTGGGCGCCGGAACCGGCCGGGCCGTCTACGTGGGCGACTCCGATGTGGACATCCAGACCGCCGCCAACGCCGGGCTGCCCTGCCTTTCGGTGAGCTGGGGCTTCCGGGACGCGGAGTTTCTCACTGCCCATGGCGCCCAGCGCATCGTGGACACCCCCCAGGCATTGGAGGCCCTGCTTCTCGGCGCATAAGGCCAAAAAGCCCCCGCCATAGCTTTGCTATGGCGGGGGCTTTTTTTAATACATCAGGTTCTTCTCGGTCTCAGGGTCAAAGA
>NZ_JH417669.1 GCF_000239295.1 Flavonifractor plautii ATCC 29863 | reverse complement strand
CGCCCCGGAGCGACAGGCTCCGGGGCGGCGCTTTTTCTGAAAAGGCTCAAAGCTCCATATCCAGCAGATAGGAGGACAGGCCCTTGCCGTGCATGTCCACGGAGAGGGAGCGGGTTACGCCGCCGCCCAGGGCGGCGTACATGACAAAGTTCAGCGCATGGATATTGGGCAGCTCATAGCGGACCACCTCACCCTTGACCATGCCCTTGAAGTGCTCCTTCACCCGCTCAGCGGTGACTCTCTCCTTGAGCAGCGCATAGTCCTTGGGGTCGTAGGCGATGAGGGAGATGTTGGAGATGTTGCCCTTGTCGCCGGTGCGGGAGTGTGCGATATCCCAGAGTTTCATAGAAAATGCCTCCTTTCTGTCTTGAAATCAGACTTCAAAGATCTCGACTTCGGGCTTAACATCGCAGCGGCTCACCAGAATGGAGGCCACGGACACGATGTCGCGGGTGCGCTTGACGGCGCCGCAGCCGCCGGCTGGGCCGTTGGTGTAGAGGGCCTCCACCTCGTTGCCGATGAGCTCGGCGTCGGCCCTGGCCTTGGCTCGGCCGGACACGCGGACCCGCACCTCGCTGGGCTCTTCGTTGTACTTGAAGTCGGGGTTCCAGTACAGGCTGTTGCAGCCGATGAGGTCGAACTTCAGCTCGTCAAACACGCCGGGGGCCACCAGCTCCAGGCGTTCCTTGATGATGTCCAGGGCCAGCCTACCGCGGGCCACGCAGCCGGGGCCTCCGTAGCTGATCTCGCCGTCGCCGATGAAGCAGTCCTTGTAGCCGATGGAACACTTGAAGGTCTCGGTCCTGGGCTTGCCGGAGGCGCCCTCCACCTTCACTTTATCCTTCTCCACCTCGGTAAACTTGACCTGCTTGAAGTCGGCCACCACATCGGGGGTCAGGTAGTTCTCGGGATCGTGAATCTCGTAGACGATCTGCTCGGAGCAGGTCTCCACCGTGACCATGCCGCCGGACTCCGGAATCTTGGTGACGAAGAAGGACCCGTCCTCGGAGATCTCCACAATGGGGAAGCCCAGGTGGCCCAGGCCGGGGACATCCTTCTTGCCGGGTTCGGCGAAGTAGCCGCCAGTGACCTGGCCGCCGCACTCCAGGAGGTGGCCCATCATGGTGCCCTTGCCCAGCTTGTCCCAGTCCTCCAGCGACCAGCCGAAGGCGTGGATGGCGGGGGCCATGAAGATGGCGGGGTCGGCTACGCGTCCGGTGATGACCACGTCGGCGCCCTGCTCCAGGGCTTTCAGAATACCCTCCACGCCCATGTAGGCGTTGGCGGAGACGATCTCACCGGGGAGCTTGGACAGGGGCTCGTGGGTCTCCCACACCTCGGCGTCCATGTACTTGTTGATGACGGGCAGCAGATCGTCGCCGGTGACGCAGGCGATCTTCATGCCGGTCAGGCCGTGCCTGCGGGCAATCTCCACGCACTTCTGGGCAGCGGCCTGGGGATTGGCAGAGCCCATGTTGGTGATGAGCTTCACCTTGTGCTTCCAGCACAGGGGAAGGGCCTTCTCCATGCGGTGCTCCAGAAGACCGTTGTATCCCTTGGACGGGTCCTTCAGCTTGGCCTGCTGCCCGATGGCGATGGTGCGCTCGGCCAGGCACTCATAGCTGATATAGTCCAGGTTGCCCTTTTCGATCAGCTCCAGTGAGGGCTCCAGCCGGTCGCCGGCATAGCCGGCCCCGCTGCCGATGCGGATGGTTTTCGTCATGCAATGACTTCCTTTCTGATAATTGACATTTCAAAGACGAGAGAGCGGCTCAGATGGCGATGCCGCGGGTGAGAATGGCGACAACCACCATCACCAGGGACACCAGCCAGGCCAGCGGGATGGTCTTCTTCTGGTGCTCGCCGAAGTCCACGCCGGACAGGCCCACCAGCAGGAAGGTAGAGGCGGTCAGAGGGGAGACGGGGAAGCCGATGGTCATCTGACCCAGGATAGCGGCGCGGCCGACATCTACACCGGCGACGCCGAAGCCCTCGGCGGTCTGAGCCAGCACGGGGAGTACGCCGTAGTAGAAGGAGTCGGGATCAAAGAGCAGGGAGGCGGGCATACCGATGATGCCGATGATGAGGGGGAAGAACTTGCCCATCGTATGGGGGATGATGGAGACTAGCGTGCTGGCCATCTCGGTGATCATGCCGGTGCCCTGCATGATGCCGGTGAAGCAGCCGGCGGCGAAGAGCACGGAGCACATCATGAGGGCCTCCTTGGCGTGGGCGTCCACCCGGGCCTTGGAATCCTTCACGCTGGGGTAGTTGATGACGGTGGCCAGCACGTAGAAGGCCATGAATACCACCGCGGGGGCGAAGCCGGAGAACAGCAGGGACACGATAGCGGCCACAATGAGGATGATGTTCACCCAGAACAGGTGGGGACGCAGCAGGGCCTTCTGCTCCTCGGTGAGCTCCTGCTCGGTATTTCCGGCGGCCTGGAGAGCCACGGCGCCGATGCGCTTTTTCTCGCCGGCTCCCAGGAATGCGGAGATAACCAGCACACATACCAGGCCCACCAGCACGGCGGGAAGGACGGGAAGGAAGAAGGCGACGGGGTTATCGCCCATGCCCAGCGCGGTGGCGGCACGGATGGTGGGGCCGCCCCAGGGCAGAATGTTCATGGTGCCGGCGGAGAGCGCCACAATGGTGGCCAGCGTGGTGCGGCGCATGCCCAACGCGTCGTACAGCGGAAGTAGGGCGGGGACGCAGATCAGGAAAGTGACGGCGCCGGAGCCGTCCAGGTGGACGACGGCGGCCAGAATGGCGGTGCCGATGCCGATTTTGACGGGATCCGTTCCCACCAGGTTCAGAATCCCCTTAATGATGGGGCGGAAGGTACCGGCGTCGGTCAGGATACCAAAGAACAGAATGGAAAAAATGAACATGACGCCGGTGGCGGCCACAGAGCCGATGCCCTTGGAGCCGGTGATCATGTCGCCCAGGGACTTGAAGTTGGCGACAAAGTCGACCACACCCTGCGTCCCCTCCGCGGCGCCCTCCGGCACAACCGCGATGAAGAAACAGGAGATGATGCCGGTGACCACGGGTACCACAATGAGGGCCACCAGCGGGGATGCTTTTTTGGTCATGATCAGCACCAGCATGATAATGACCGTCAGGAATCCGAGAATCGCTAAAGGTGACATTCGCATTACCTCCTCTTTTATTCAAGCAACCTCTCCACACGCTGCTTGCAGCAAGAGAATAAGCAATCCGGATGCCAAAGTGAAAGAGCGGGGACGGGGGATAAAAAAGCAGTCCTTGCAGTATCTTGGGGGAACGGCCGGAAGAGAGGAGAAAAGCATGATTTCTAAAATATTGGAATTTTAATGGATAGAAACCAAATGGTAACTACTCGCGCATACTGATACAGCTGATTTCTAAAAAACTAGAAATAAATTCTAAAAAGTTAGAACGACCCATTCAACTTGTTGTAGAGGCTTGCCAGAGAGATGCCAAGCTGGGCAGCGGTCTTTTTCTTGCCCTCCAGGTGGGAGCCGTTGCACGCCAGCAGGCGGAGAATCTCCTGTTTTTCAAAGGCGCGGGTGCGCTGGGCCAGCGTGAGAGGCTGGGCGGCGGGGGCTGTCCGGAGGTTTTCGGGGAGGGACAGCTCGGTAATGAGACCGGAAGGGGTCAGATAGGCGCAGAACTCCAGCACGTTGCGCAGCTCCCGCACATTGCCCGGCCAGTTGTGGGCCAGCAGGCGGTCCAGGGCCTCGGGCGTTAGCTCCAGACGTCGCTTGAGCTTGCGGGACAGCTCGTCCAGCAGGCTGCGGCAGAGAGGAGGGATGTCCTCTCTCCGCTCCCGCAGCGGCGGGATGTGGATGGGGAAGGTGTTGAGGCGGTAGAACAGGTCGGTGCGGAATTTCCCCTCCTCCACATAGCGGGGCAGATCGGCGTTGCAGGCGGCGATGATGCGCACGTCGGTCTCCACCTCCTCCACGCCGCCCACCGGCCGGATGCGGCGTTCCTGGAGGGCGCGCAGGAGCTTGGACTGGAGGCCGACGTCCATCTCGGAGATCTCGTCCAGAAAGAGCGTCCCGCCGGCGGCGGCCTCAAAGAGGCCGATCTTCCCGCCCCGCTTGGCGCCAGTAAAGGCCCCCTCGGTATAGCCGAAGAGCTCGGACTCCAGCATATTGGCGTTGAAGTTGGCGCAGTTGATGGCCACGAACACCCCGGCGGAGCGGGGGCTGGCGTTGTGGATGGCCTGGGCGTACAGCTCCTTTCCCGTGCCGCTCTCCGACTGGAGCAGGACGGTGACGTCGGTCTGGGCCAGGCGGCTGGCCAGCTCCCGGCAGGCCGCCGACCGGGGGGAGACCGCCACAATGGAGTCAAAGGTGTAGTGGGCGGCGTTGGCCTTGTTGACCCGGCGGAGCACCTGACGGCTGCGCTTTTCATAGCGCTCCAGCTCCGCCCGGAAGTCGAAGGCGTCCTTCCAGAAGGTGACCACCGACAGGCCGCCCACCACCTCCGCTCCGTCGAAGATGGGGTACATGTTGACGAAGTAGATGTCCTCGCTCTCCTGGCGCGGGGTGTGCAGGATGGGGCGCTTCTGAGCCAGCACCTCCGGCAGCCGGGCGCCGGGGCGCAGCAGCCGCAGGGGGTATCCCTCGATCGGCCCGATGGGCCCGCCGGCCTCCTTCTCCAGAAAGGCCACATAGGCCCGGTTTCCATAGACAATGCGCTCCTGCGCGTCAATGATCAGCACGCCCTCCTGCATGGCGTCCAGGACTGCGCGGGTGATGGGATCAAGCTGCACGGCGGCCGCCTCCTTCCGTTCTGCCTGTATTGTAGCAGAGAAGCATCTGGTTGACAACTGGGACAATCCTGGTTGACGAAGCGTAGGAAATCGGTTACAATTCCAACAGATAGGCGGAGGAGGGAAGAACGATGGACAAGGTGGCTATGCCGGAGGGAAAGTATCTGGCCTCGGTGAAGCTGGGGCCGAAGGGGCAGATCGTGGTGCCCAAGGAGGTGCGGGAGATGTTCGGCGTCCGGCCCGGGGACACGCTGCTGCTGCTGGCGGACGTGAACCGGGGGATTGCACTCCAGACCTTTGAGAAGGCGGATCCGGTCTTCCGTGATGTCTTTTCGGACCGGGAGCAATAAAAGTGCCGCGCCTGAGGGCGCGGCACTTTTATTTCATCTTGACATTCTGCCTTTGCGGTGCTATAAGTAAGAAAAGTATTACTAATAAGAAATGGGGGCGTAATATGAGCCGGATCGTCTTTTTCTCCATTCCCGCCTACGGGCACACCAATCCCACGGTGGAGGTGGTGCGGCAGTTGGTGCGCCGGGGGCACCGGGTGCGCTACTACTCCTTTGAGGAATTTCGGGCAAAGCTGGAGGGGGCGGGGGCCGAGTTCGTCCCCTGCGACACCTTTCTGCCCCCCGCCCCCAGGGATCTGGGGCGGCGGATGGGGCACGACTTCTCCAGCCTCATGGCGATGGTGATCGATGTGACGGTGGCCATGGAGGAGAAGGTGCTCCGGGAGCTGGGCGAATTCCGGCCCGACTGCGTGGTAGCCGATTCCATCTGCGTCTGGGGCAAGCTGTACGCCCGGCGGCTGGGGCTGCCGCTGGTGTGCTCCACCACCACCTTCGCCTTTGACCAGGAGACCGCCAGGGCGATGCGCCCCGGCCCGCTGGAGGTATTCTACACCCTGACGGGCCTGCCCCAAATCGGGAAGAGGCTGGCTCTGCTGCGGGAGCACGGGTACGAGGTGGAAAAGCTCACCGAGCTGATTCAGAATGACAGCGAGACCGATACCATCGTATACACCTCCCGGGCCTTCCAGCCCGGCGGCGAGCACTTCGGGGAGCGGGTGGCCTTTGTGGGGCCGTCCCTGCCGGAGCTGCCGCCCCGGACGCAGCGGCGGGAGCGGCCGCTGGTGTACGTCTCCCTGGGCACGGTTATGCACGGGAACACCGGCTTTTACCGGGCCTGCGCGGAGGGCCTAGGGGACGGGCCGTGGGATGTGCTGCTGTCGGTGGGCAGCCCGGAGGGGGCGGCAGCGCTGGGCGCTCTGCCCCCCAATGTCCGGGCAGAGGCCAGGGTGGAGCAGCTCCGGGTGCTGGGGGAGGCGTCGGTGTTTCTCACCCACTGCGGGATGAACAGCGTCAGCGAGAGCATCTGGTGCGGCGTGCCCATGGTGTTGGCCCCTCAGCAGTCGGAGGAGGCGGCGGTGGCCCGGCGGGCTGCGGAGCTGGGGGCGGGGCTGCGCTTGGAGCGCCGCGGCCCGGCGGCGATCCGGGCCGCGGTGGAAGAGGTGCTGGCGCAGAGGGAGGCGTACCGGCGGGCCATCGCGCCCTTGGCCGCCGGATTCCGGGCCGCCGGAGGCGCGGCCCGGGCGGCGGAGAAGATAGAGGAGACGATTGCGCGGAAAACAGAAGAGGCGCGGCCCTAAAG
>NZ_JH417668.1 GCF_000239295.1 Flavonifractor plautii ATCC 29863 | reverse complement strand
CCGGCCCGTGCATTTGCACGGGCCGGACTTTTTGTTTCTGATTCAGCGAATGTCTCCGGGAAGCCCCGCCGCGTCCCGCGCGGCATCGTAGTCCCTCTTGTTCACATAGATGATGTACTCGTACTGTGCCCCCGACGACATGCCCATGGTACCGAAGTCGGCCCGGGTACCCGGATTGAGGGCGGAAGGCGAGCTGCGGTCGATCGCCTTCACCGTGTAGTCCAACCCCGCATCCCGCAGGGCGGACAAGATATCGCTCTGTTCCTGCATGGTCAGAACGGTGACCAGCTCGCGGCGGTTCCAAATGGCAAGCATACGTTCCCCTCCTTCTGCTCTTTCCCGGTCAGCCCGAGCGCCCTGTCCTGTAAGTCAGGGTGCTTTTGAATTCAATGCAGAATCCCGTGGAGAAAAATCTTTGTCAGCGTATCTACAATCTCCTCATCCCCGTACTGGGGTTCTACTCCCACCACAATTTTATACTGAATCGCAAACCCAAACAGGGAGCCCACATAGGTCTTAGAGGCCAGATAGGTGTCCACCCCCTCTTGGAGATTGCCGGTATACCTCTTCAGCACCGTCTCTACACAGCGGGCCACATAGCCGATGCCGTTCTTATGATAGATGCTGCTGACCTCCGGGTGCCGCTTGGAGTCCCGGATGATGGCCCGGGTAAAGGCGATACGCTCCGGCGTGTCAAAAACCGCCAGATAGGCCAGCCCTATCTTTTTGATAGCAGCCTCCAAATCATAGCCGTCTATTTCCGGCTGAATGCTCAAAAAATTGAAATAGAACGGTGTCTCCTGCATGACAGCGGAGTAGAGCTCCTCTTTGTCCTTGAAATACTGGTAGAGTGTGGCCTTGGAATAGCCCGACTCCCTGGCCAGCATATCCATAGATACCCCGTCATAGCCGTGTTCCCCAAAAAGGATCAGCGCCGTCTGAAGAATTGAGGTGCGGTTGGCGTTATATGCATCCTGCAACGCCTCTTCTTCCGAAATGTCCAGATTTTCAAACAGATCCTTTTTCCCATTGAAGTGCAGGTAGATGGTGGACGGGGAGATCCCAGCCGCCCGGGCGATACTGTTAATGGTTGTCCCTTTGTAGCCCTCTTTCAGGAAAATACATCTGGCTGTCTCCAAAATCTTTTCCCTGACATCGCTCTCCATGCTTCTCCCCCTCCTTTCAAATTTAACTGTTGATTCTAGTTTATCCTGTTATAAATATCCTGTCAAGCATCACTGTGCCTCCAATTCTGTATTCCGCACAAGTTTCCCGCCAACTTTTTGTCCAAAACATCTATTTTGTTTTTTCTCTGCAAAAATAATATAATAACACTTTACAGTATATTATTATTATTCTACTCTTGCATCGTGTAATAATTATTACCGACTATTTCAATTATATTATTCCTCGAAGGGAGGTCTTTCTTTGATCCGCATTGATCTGGAAAATCACTTTTACGCTCCATGTCTCATTGACGCGCTGGCGCAGCGCAGTCAGCCGCCGTTTTATGACCGCGCCACTGACCAGATTCACTGGACCGAGGATGTCTGTATGCCCCAGGGGGAGCTGCTTCAGCGGCTTCTGGAAGTAGGCGAGCATCGCCTGTCCCTACTGGAGCAGCAGGGGATTACCCATGCGGTGCTGAGCTGTTCCCCCGGCGCCGAGCAGCTTGAGCCCGCCAAGAGCATAGCCGTTTGCCAGGCCACCAATGCCGCGCTGTATGAGCTGACGCGGGCCCATCCCGGCCGTCTGTTCGGCAGCGCCATTCTCACCGTAAAGGACGTGTCTGCTGCGGAGCGGGAGCTGGAGCGCTGTGTGAAGGAATATGGCTTCGTGTCATGGCACACCCACTCTAATTACGGAAACACCGCACCGGACGATCCCCGCTATCTCCCCCTCTTCCGCAAGGCCGCCGAACTTGGCGTCTACGTCTATCTCCACCCTCAGCTCCCCGAGGGCAGCCGCTACGCAGGCTACGGCTTTACCTTTGCCGGTCCCGGTCTTGGCTTTACGGTGGATACGGTCACCACGCTGCTGCGCATGGTGGTATCCGGCCTGTTCGACGAGATTCCCTCTCTCCGGCTGGTACTGGGACACCTGGGCGAGGGGCTTCCCTTTTTGCTGGACCGTATTGAAAACCGGATCAAATTTCTGCCCAATCCGGCCATTCGCTGCCGCCGCCCGCTGCGCTACTACTTTCAGCACAACATCTGGGTTACTACCAGCGGCAATATGTCGCCGGAGGCTTTCCGCTGTACCCAGGATGTGCTGGGTATGGACCACATTCTCTTTGCAAGCGACTACCCCTATGAGTCCGTGGAGGACATGATGGCCTTTTTGCGCGGGATTCCGCTGAATGAGGCGGACTACGCCAGGCTCTACTATCAAAACACAGAAGCATTACTGGGAATTTCCCTTTCTTAATTGATTTGGAGGTGTCATCCATGAGGAACAGGAAACATGACGGCAACAAGTCCTCGGTCGTAAACTTCGGTGTGCAGGGCTGGGTCACCATCCTGTACTGTCTGCTGATGTTCTGGCTTTATGCCGGCATGGTGAACAGCGGTTCCAATGTAACCGCCCCGGCCATCGCAGAGAAGTTCGGCATCCTTCCCGGTACCGTACTGAATATGAACACCGTGGCCGGCGTGGTGGGCGTCATCTTCTTTATTGTCGTTGGCCAGATCAACCGGGTGATCGGCGCCCGCATCACCTCCGGCGTGTGCCTAATTGTCGCCGGCCTGGCCTATCTCGGCGTAGGCAATGCCGTCAATCTTGCCATGTATACCGTCTGCATGTGTATTGTGGTGGGCGGCGTCATGTCTGCGGGCTACATCTCCGGCGGGGATCTGGTCACCCAGTGGTTCCCCAAGAAAAAAGGCATCGTCATGGGCTACACCACCATGGGCCACAATCTGGCCTCCGTCGCCTTTGTCCCCCTTATCACACTTCTGGTAGGTCGGCTGGGCATTGGCAACGGTGTAATTCCCATCTCCGTTTGCGCCATCGTGCTTGGCATTCTTGGTCTGCTTCTCGTCCGCAATACTCCGCAGGAGCGCGGCCTCAACCCGGACAATGTGTCCGATGAGGTCTACCGAACCGAGTACTTCCACGGCCATGAGGATCCCACTGGCGGCTGGACCACCGGCAGACTGCTGCGGTGCAAGGAAACCTGGCTGGTGGCCGTCACCACCGGCATGTTCCAAATCTGCTCCCTGGGCGTGGTATCTCAAATGGTGCTGCGCAACATGGAGCTGGGCTTCTCCCGGGAGCAGGCCACCTTTATCCTCAGCCTGGTAGCTCTCATCGGCCTGGTCGGCTCCTTTTTCGTGGGCTATATGGATGAGCGCCTTGGCACCAAAAAGTCCATGCTGTTCTTCGGCATCTGGTACGCCCTCTCCCTGCTGGCCAACGCCACCGAGAACACCGTTCTGGTCTATGTCTCCATCTTTATGATCGGCATGTCCATCGGCGGCTCCGCCAACTTCACCACCTCCCTTACCACCTCCGTGTTTGGCCGTCAGGGATTCAGCAAGGTAAATTCCGTCGTTTTCCCCATCCAAGGCGCTGTGTCCGCCCTCTCCTTCGTGGTCAACGGCGTAGTCTCCAACATCACCGGCGGCAACCTGCGCTACACCTATCTCATTTTTGCCGGCGTATCCGTAGTCTCCGCGCTCATTGTACTGCTAGTGGATGAACACCGCTTCAACAAGGACTGGCAGCAGGGACAGAACGCCCGCTCCGCCTCTTGATGAGTCCAATAAAAAAGATCGCCTGCCCCGGTCGGGGCAGGCGATCACAGTTTTGGAGGTCATTCCACGCTTTTCAGCAGCTCCTCCGCCGAAACTCCGAAGAGCTTGGCCAGGGCCAGCAGGTTGGAGGTGCTGGGATCAGCGGTGCCGCTCTCCCACTTGCTTACCGCCTGACGGCTCACGCCCAGGGACTCCGCCACGAACTCCTGGGTCATCTTGCAGCGGGTGCGGTGATACCTGATGGCCTCCCCCAGGCTCTTGGCCATCTCCGCCTTCTCCTGCCGGACGGGGCCGGACTTCAGGTACTTCCGCAGGGCCTTGATCAGTAGCACGGCTAGATAGATAATCCCCGCCCAGATAGCCAGTTCGAACAGCAAAAAAGGAATCATGTAGATCGATGTAATGTTCATACCAAACACTCCTTTCAAACTGGCCTCATTCTACCCGGTTTGACCGGTTGCCTCCACCAATTATGGCGCAACTTTTGGTTGCTCTTCCCGCTCCTCCCGCTCCCGCGCGGCCCGCTGGGCCAGGATTTTGGGGAAGAAGTGGAGGAACAGGCAGGTGGTCACTGTGGCGGCCACCGCGTCGGCGATGGGCTCGGAGAGGAAGGTGGCCTCCGGGGAGACTAGGGCGGGCAGCAGGAGCAGACCCGCCAGGAACACGCACTTGCGGAAGATGGAGCAGAACAGGGCCAGCCGCACATGGCCCAGGGCGGTGGTCTCGTCCACCAGGGGATACTGGATCGCCAGGGGGATGATCATGGCGGTAAAGACTTTGATGTAGCGTACCGACCGCGCCGCCACCTCCGGGTTCTGGGTAAACAGGCCCACAAACACCGGGGACAGGGTGTGGGTCACCACCGTCATGAGCACACAGAAGGTCACGCACAGGGCCACGATAGACCGGATGGCCCTTTTGATGCGTTCCAGGTTGGCCGCGCCGTAGTTGAAGCTGACCACCGGCTGGCTGCCCAGGGTAAGGCCGCCCATGGGCATGGTGATGAGGAGCAGGTAGCTCTGCACGATGGTGGCGCAGGTCACCAGGGTATCCCCCAGCTCCGGCCCGCCGTAGCGCTGGAGCACAGTGTTCAGCACGATCAGCAGGATGCTGTCCGTGGCGATGATGAGGAAGGGGGACAGGCCGAAGGCCAGCACCCGCCGCACAATGTGCAGTTCCATGCGACCCCACCGCAGGCGCACCGGCATCCGCTTCCGCCGCAGGGAGAGGAGCACAAAGGCGCAGGAGGCCATCTGGGAGAGCACGGTGGCCAGGGCGGCCCCGGCCACGTCCAGATGGAGGCCGAAGATGAAAATGGGATCCAGGATGATGTTGAGCACCGCCCCCAGCATCACCGTGGCCATCCCCAGGCCGGAGAATCCCTGGGCGATCAGGAAGCTGTTCATGCCGGTGGCCATGAGGGCAAAGAAGGTGCCCGCGGTGTAGATGGTCAGGTAGGTGTTGGCGTAGCCGAAGGTGGCGTCGCTGGCGCCGAACCACATGAGCAGATGCTCCTTCAGCAGGAGGAACAGAGTGGTCAGCACGCCGGACAGTATCAGCAGCATCAGGAAGCTGTTGGACAGCACCCGCCCGGCCTCCCTGTCCCTCCCCTCCCCCATACGCATGGCCATGATGGGGGAGCCGCCCAGGCCCACCAGGGAGGCGAAGGAGGACAGCAGGGTGACGATGGGGCCGCACACCCCCACCCCCGCCAGGGCCAGATCGCCGATGCCCTGGATGTTGCCGATGTAGATGCGGTCTACAATGCTGTATAGGACGCTGACCAGCTGAGCCAGCATCGTGGGGATGGCCAGCCGGCACACCAGCCGGAAGACTGGATCACGCCCCAGATCGTTGGTCTTTCTCACGGTTTTTCCTCCCTTTTTGAAACACACTGGGGCATTATACCTCTTTTTCCGTCCCCCGTAAAGGCCCTTTGGCTTTTTAGCACTCTTAAACGCAGAGTGCTAACATTTACAATTTAGACATATTTACATGTATATTTGTTCATAAACTCGGCCTATACTTTGTCTCAGAAAATGAGTTGAGGGGCCGGAAAGGCCCCCGGAAAGAGGATGATTGGAATGGAACAAAGGAAGTTTTAGCACATCAATGTTCCCATTGCTAAATCACATTTCCGAAAAAAGGAGCGATTTTTATGTTTGGCATGCTTCCCTTTGAGCGCAGCGACGACAACCTGTTTGATACCTTTGATAACTTTACCCGCAACTTCTTCCGCGGCAGCAACGCCAGCCTGCCCGCCTTCCGCACCGACATTCGGGACGCCGGAGACAAGTTTGTCTTAGAAGCCGAGCTGCCCGGGTTCGACAAGGGCGACATCAAGCTGGATGTGAAGGACGGTATCCTCACTATTACCGCCGAGCACAGCGAGAACCAGGAGCAGAAGGACGCCAAGGGTGCCTACATCCGCCGGGAGCGCCGGTACGGCTCCTTCAGCCGTTCCTTTGATATCACCGGCATCGATGAGGGCTCCATTACCGCCGCTTACAACAACGGCATTCTGGAGCTGAACCTGCCCAAGGCCGTCCCCGTGGTTCCTGAGAGCCGCCGGATTGCCATTGATTGACCTGGATATCCGGGAGCCGGTCAGCCTTGGCTGACCGGCTCCTTCCCGTTTTCTGTTCCCTCCCAGCGCTCGCAGCCGAAGTCCGGCTCCGGGTGCCGCCGCCAGGGGTGAATACAATGACCGTACCAGAGAGGGTAATAATTCCCCTGCTCCGTGCGGACGTAGTGCTGGCGGTAATGAACGCAGGTCCCGCAGACCCGCTTTTCCACCATGTACTTCCGGGGCAATGACATAAAATCACCTCATATTGTTATATTACTATCATTCGATAGTATAGTCAATACTATTATCCGGTAGTAAGATACAATAGCGCCGAGGTGAATAACATGTATCTTCCCCGGCTGCGCGATTTGCGCGAGGATCACGATATGACCCAGGCGCAGATCGCTGCGATTCTTGGAATCGACCAAAGAGTTTACAGTATTTATGAAACCGGGAAACGGGATATACCCCTGCCCCATCTGGTAACATTAGCTGACTATTATAAAGTCTCCACAGATTACCTGTTGGGTCGGGAGAAATCCTGATTCTCCTTATAAAAGGAGCGTGACGCAATATGAACGCGCAGAAATATACCCAGAAATCCCTGGAGGCGGTGCAGAACGCCCAGTCCATCGCCACCGAGTACGGCAACCAGCAGATTGAGCAGCCCCACCTGCTGCTGGCCCTGCTGCTGGACGAGGGCGGGCTGATTCCCCAGCTGCTGGGGAACATGGGCCTCACCGTCCCCTCCTTCACCGCCGCCGCCAAGGCGGAGGTGGAGAAGCTGCCCCGTGTGTCCGGCTCCGGCCGGGAGCAGGGCAAGATCTATGTGGCCCAGGACGTGGACAAGTGCCTCAACACCGCCGAGAGCATCGCCGCGTCTATGAAGGACGAGTATGTGTCGGTGGAGCACCTGCTGCTGGCCCTGCTGGACACGGCCAACCGGGAGCTGAAGGAGCTGTTCCGCACCTACAACGTGCAGAAGGAGGGCGTGCTCCAGGCCCTGACCAACGTGCGGGGCAACCAGCGTGTGACCTCCGACAACCCGGAGGAGACCTACAACGCCCTGAAGAAGTACGGCTCCGATCTGGTGGAGCGGGCCAGGGCCAACAAGCTGGATCCGGTCATCGGCCGGGACGACGAAATCCGCAACGTCATCCGTATTCTGAGCCGCAAGAGCAAGAACAACCCGGTGCTCATCGGCGAGCCCGGCGTGGGCAAGACCGCCATCGCCGAGGGGCTGGCCCAGCGCATCGTCAAGGGGGACGTCCCCGCCTCCCTGAAGGACAAGACCATTTTCGCCCTGGATATGGGTTCCCTGATCGCCGGGGCCAAGTACCGCGGCGAGTTTGAGGAGCGGCTGAAGGCCGTCCTCAACGAGGTCAAAAAGTCCGAGGGCCGCATCATCCTCTTTATCGACGAGCTGCACACCATCGTGGGCGCGGGCAAGACCGAGGGCGCCATGGACGCGGGCAACCTGCTCAAGCCCCTGCTGGCCCGGGGCGAGCTGCACTGCATCGGCGCCACCACCCTCAACGAGTACCGCCAGTATATCGAGAAGGACGCCGCCCTGGAGCGGCGCTTCCAGCCCGTCATGGTCTCCGAGCCCACGGTGGAGGACACCATCGCCATCCTCCGCGGCCTGAAGGAGCGGTACGAGGTGTACCACGGCGTCAAGATCCAGGACGGCGCCATCATCGCCGCCGCCACCCTGTCCAACCGCTATATCACCGACCGCTTCCTCCCCGACAAGGCCATCGACCTCATCGACGAGGCCTGCGCCATGATCCGCACCGAGATCGACTCCATGCCCACCGAGCTGGACGTCATCCAGCGGAAGATCATCCAGCACGAGATTGAGGAGGCCGCCCTCAAGAAGGAGGACGACGCCTTGTCCAGGGAGCATCTGGCCGAGATCCAGAAGGAGCTGGCCGAGATGCGGGACGAGTTCAACGCCAAGAAGGCCCAGTGGGAAAACGAGAAGAACGCCATCGGCAAGGTGCAGAAGCTCCGGGAGGAGCTGGAGAGCGCCAACGCCGAGCTGGAGGCCGCCCAGCGGCAGTACGATCTGAACCGCGCCGCCGAGCTCCAGTACGGCCGCATCCCCGAGCTGCGGAAACAACTGGAGGCCGAGGAGGCCATCGCCAACGAGGGCAAGGCCCGTTCTCTGCTGCGGGACAAGGTCACCGAGGAGGAGATCGCCCGCATCATCGAGCGCTGGACGGGCATCCCCGTGGCCAAGCTGATGGAGGGGGAGCGGGAAAAGCTGCTCCACCTGGAGGACATCCTCCACCAGCGGGTGGTGGGCCAGGACGAGGCTGTGCGCCTGGTGAGCGAGGCCATTCTCCGCTCCCGGGCGGGCATCGCCGATCCCGACCGCCCCATCGGCTCCTTCCTGTTCCTGGGCCCCACCGGCGTGGGCAAGACCGAGCTGGCCAAGGCCCTGGCCGAGGCCCTGTTCGACAGCGAGAAGAACCTGGTGCGCATCGACATGAGCGAGTATATGGAGAAGTTCTCCGTCTCCCGCCTCATCGGCGCCCCTCCCGGATACGTGGGCTATGAGGAGGGCGGCCAGCTCACCGAGGCCGTCCGCCGCCACCCCTACTCCGTGGTGCTCTTCGACGAGGTGGAGAAAGCCCACCCCGACGTGTTCAACATATTACTCCAGGTATTGGACGACGGCCGGATTACCGACAGTCAAGGCCGAACCGTGGATTTCAAGAACACCATCATCATCCTCACCTCCAACCTGGGATCCCAGTACCTGCTGGACGGCATCGACGAGAAGGGCGACATCACCGCCGAGGCGAAAAATGCCGTCAACGATCTGCTGCACCACTCCTTCCGGCCCGAGTTCCTCAACCGGCTGGACGAGATTGTGTTCTACAAGCCCCTCACCAAGGACAACATCACCCACATCATCGATCTGCTGGTGGCTGAGCTCAACCGCCGCCTGGAGGACAAGCAGCTCAAGGTGGCCCTCACCCCGGCGGCCAAGCAGCACATCATCGACAGCGCCTACGACCCGGCCTTCGGCGCCCGTCCCCTGCGCCGCTTCGTGCAGCACAGTGTGGAGACCCTCATCAGCCGGAAGATCATCGCCGACGAGGTGCAGGGCGGCGACACCCTCACCGTGGACTGCCGGGATGGCGAGCTGACGGTGGAAAGCAAGAGCGTCTTCACCGGCGAGGTGGTCAATCCGTAAACAGACAGCCCCGGCCGCATTGCGGCCGGGGCTGTTTCGTTCCCTTTCGCCGGCTAGACCGCCCGCCCGGCGGCCAGCATCTCCTTACAGGCCCGAATGTCCGCCTCGCCCAGTGGGGTGAAGCGGCCCAGGGCGGAGGCGTAGTAGGCCACCTGGGCCGCCTCCTCCACATAGGCGGCGGCGGTCATGGCCGCGGGCAGGTCCCGGCCGCAGCAGAGGCTGCCGTGATTGCGCAGCAGCACGGCCAGCCCGTCCGTCCCCAGGGCGGCGGCCACTGAGGCGGCCAGCGCCCGGGAGCCGGGCACCGCGAAGGGCACCACCCGGATGGGGGCGAACTCCGCCTGGGGCGGCGTGGAGGGGGGCAGCTCATCCACCGCCATGGCCATCACGGTGCAGAACAGGGCGTGGTTATGCACCACCGCCCCCACGTCGGGGCGGGCGCGGTAGACCGCCGTGTGCATGGGGGTCTCAGAGGAGGGCGCGTAGGGCCCATCCACCCACTCCCCGTCCAGGGTGACAATGGCGATGTCTCCCGGCTCCATAGTGTCATAGGGCCGCCCGCTGGGGGTGATGGCGGCCACCCCCGCCTCCCGGTCCCGCACGGAGATATTGCCTGATGTCCCGTGGATCAGCCCCTGAGCGCTGGCCTGCCGGATGGCGGTGAGCACCTGCCGCCGGATGTCCTCATACTTCATGAAAGCGTCCCCTTCTCTCTGTGGTATCTGCCCTATTATAGCACAAAAAACGGTCTGAGTCATCTGACTCAGACCGTTTGCGCCTGCATATGGGAAAGGCGGACCGCCCGGCGGGCCTGGAGCTCCCGGACCGCCGGCTCCTCCAGCATCAGCCGTTTCCCATTTTCCAGGGCCACCACCCGGCCCTCCACCCGGGAGACCTTGTCGGTGTTCAAAATCAGGCCGCCCGGGCAGATCAGAAACTGGGGCTCGCCGTCCAGCAGCAGGGCCATGGCCTGAAAGCCCAGCCGGGCCCGGACGCGGTCGTAGGCGGTGTAGAGCAGCAGGGTCTGCTTCTGCGCCTGAATGTAGTGGATATCATCGGTACGGAGCGGGTGCTTAATGGGCAGAATGGCATCCCGCGCGTGGCGGGGAGCCAGCGCGAAATAGTCCGTCATGACGGTGTTCATGCCGCTCACCCGCCGCCACTCCACGGCGCCGAAGGTGTCGGCCGCGGTCAGCACCTTGGCCCGCAGGGCCTGTCCCTCCTCCAGATAGGCCCAGAGGGTCTCCCCCTCTCCGCGGATGCGCCGCAGCTCCTCCGCCGCCCTCCACTGGCGCTCGCCGCCGCGGAGGCAGACTAATTGATATCCACCGCTCTGCGCCGCCATGGCGAACTCCTCCAGGCAGTCGAAGCAGTCGGTCACCACGGCGACCTTCCAGCGCACCGCATAGGAAAACATCTGCTCCCGGAGCTGCTGCCGGTCCTTCTCCTGTGGTGCGATCAAGGCAATTCTGATGATGTTCACCCTCTCTCTGCGCCGCAGAAAGCCCCCCTGAACCAATCCGGGTCAAGGTTCAGGGGGGCTTTTGAGCGATTAGTCTACGCCGCCGATCAGGCCGAGGGCCTCGGCGATATCCAGGTTGACGCCCAGAACGTTCACCGTCTCCTCACCGAAGATGCCCAGCACCTTGCCGGTGGTGTTGTCCGCCACGAACTGCTCCAACTGCTCCTCGGTCAGGCCCGTGTTCTCCGCCAACTGCGGAATCTGCACAGCCGCAGAGGCAGGGCTGATGTGGGGATCCAGGCCGGAACCGGAGGCCGTCACCAGGTCGGTGGGGATGTCCTCCACCGTCAGGTCGGGATGCTCCGCCAGGAATTCGTCGATGTCGCCCTGCACGCGCTCCGCCAGAGCGGGGTTGGACGCGCCGTAGTTGTTGGAGCCGGAGGCCACGCCGGCGTACTCGCTGCCGTCGTTGTAGAACTTGTTGCCCTCCTCATCCACCGTATAGGTGTTGTACTGGTAGGCGGAGGGGCGGCAGCGCATGAAGCGGGGGTCAGTGAAATCCTGGCCCACGTTCTTGGCGCCCACGGCCTGGCCGTCCACATAGATGATGCTGCCGTTGGCCTGGCTGGGGAAGAGCGCCTGGCTCATAAGCGTCATGACAACCGGGTAGATCAGGCCGCAGATCAGCAGCAGTACCAGGGTCACCAGAACCGGCGCTCTGAGAGATTTGATCACTTTCATGTTCGGTTTCCTCCTGTTACATTGCCATGCCGAGGCCGAGCATCGTCAGCAGGGGCGCGATGATCAGGTCGATCACTTTGATGCCGATGAAGGGGACGATGACGCCGCCCAGGCCGTAGATGAGCATGTTGCGGGTCAGCATCTTGCTGGCGCTCATGGGCTTGTACTTGACGCCGCGCATGGCCAGCGGGATCAGGCAGGGGATGATGATGGCGTTGAAGATCAGAGCGGACAGAATGGCGCTGGTGGGAGATGCCAGCTTCATGATGTTCAGCACCTGCATCTGGGGAATCACCATCATAAACATGGCGGGGATGATGGCGAAGTACTTGGCGATGTCGTTGGCGATGGAGAAGGTGGTCAGGGAGCCGCGGGTGATGAGCAGCTGCTTGCCGATCTCCACAACCTCGAGGATCTTGGTGGGGTCGGAGTCCAGATCCACCATGTTGGCCGCCTCCTTGGCGGCGGTGGTGCCGGAGTTCATCGCCAGGCCCACGTCGGCCTGGGCCAGAGCGGGGGCGTCGTTGGTGCCGTCGCCGGTCATGGCGACGATCTTGCCCTGAGCCTGCTCCTCCTTGATGACCTTGATCTTATCCTCGGGGCGGCACTCGGCGATGAAGCCGTCCACGCCGGCCTCCTGGGCGATGGTCGCCGCGGTCAGCGGGTTGTCGCCGGTGCACATGATGGTCTTGATACCGATGGCGCGCAGGCGGGCGAAACGCTCCACCAGGCCGTCCTTCACGATATCCTTCAGGTAGATGACACCCAACACACGCTTGCCCACGCAGACGGTGAGGGGGGTGCCGCCCTGCTTGGACACCTGGTCGGTGTGGCCCTGCAGATCGGCGGGCACGGTGCCGCCCAGGCCCTTGACGTACTCCACAATGGCGTCGCTGGCGCCCTTGCGGATGGAGGTGCCGTCGGCCAGATCCACGCCGCTCATGCGGGTCTTGGCGGTGAACTCGATGAACTCGGCGCCCTTCAGGTTGCTCTCGTCCACCACGACGCCCCGCTCCTTGGCCAGGGCAACCACGCTCTTGCCCTCGGGGGTGGCGTCGCTCAGGGAGGAGAGGGCCGCATACTTGGTGAGCTCCTCCACGCTGACGCCGCTGACGGGGATGAAGTCGGCGGCCATGCGGTTGCCGTAAGTAATGGTGCCGGTCTTGTCGAGGATCATGGTGTCCACGTCGCCGCAGGCCTCGACGGCCTTACCGCTCATGGCGATGACATTGAAGCGGGTGACGCGGTCCATGCCGGCGATGCCGATGGCGGAGAGCAGAGCTCCAATGGTGGTGGGGATCAGACACACCGCCAGGGCGATCAGGGTGGACACGGGCAGGGTGACGCCGCTGTAGCGGCCGATGGGGTACAGGGTGACGATGACGATCATGAAGATGATGGTCAGGGCCACCAGCAGGATCTGCAGGGCGATCTCGTTGGGGGTCTTCTTGCGGGAGGCGCCCTCCACCAGGGCGATCATCTTGTCCAGGAAGGACTCGCCGGGGTTAGAGGTGATGCGGATCTTCAGCCAGTCGGACACCACAGTGGTGCCGCCGGTGACGGAGGCGAAGTCGCCGCCGGACTCGCGGAGCACGGGGGCGGACTCGCCGGTGATGGCGGACTCATCCACGCTGGCGGTGCCCTCGATGACCTCGCCGTCGTTGGGGATGATCTCACCGGCGCTGACCATGACCACGTCGCCCTTCTTCAGCTCGCTGGAGGAGACGACGGTCTCGGTGCCGTCGGCCTTGAGCAGACGGGCCTTGGTGTCCTTCTGGGTCTTCTTCAGGCTCTCGGCCTGGGCCTTGCCGCGGCCCTCGGCCACCGCCTCGGCGAAGTTGGCGAAGAGGACGGTGACAAAGAGGATGACGCAGACAAAGATGTTGTACAGGCGGACATTATTGATGCCGTCGGTGGGCCCGAAGAGCTCGGGGAAGATGGAGAGCAGCAGAGCGATGACAAAGCCGATCTCAACCACAAACATGACCGGATTGTGCATCATATATTTGGGGTTCAGCTTGGTGAACGCCCCGATAACAGAGGACTTGAAGATGTCCTTTGTTACGAATTTGGTCCGATGCTTATCTTTCATAGGGAATCCGTAATCCTCCTTTAAACCGGCAGCCAGATGGACAGATGCTCAGCGATGGGGCCGAGAGCCAGGGCCGGGAAGAACGTCAGCGCCGCAAAGATGTAGACCACGAAGGCCACGATGACGCCGAAGCCGATGTTGTTGGTCTTCAGGGTGCCGATGGACTCGTTCATGCGCTTCTTGCACAGCAGAGACCAGGCGATGGCCAGCTGGAGCACGATGGCCAGGTAGCGGCCGAAGAACATGGCCAGACCGGCGGTGATGTTCCAGAAGTAGGTGTTGTCGGCCAGGCCCTCAAAGCCAGAGCCGTTGTTGGCGGCGGAAGAAGAGTACTCGTACAGCACCTGGCTCAGGCCGTGGAAGCCGGGGTTGGTGATACCGGCGCGGCCGGCCTCGGTGCCGACGGCCAGGGCGGAGAAGCCCAGGATCAGCAGGGGGTGGATGATGAGGACCAGCACGGCCATCTTCATCTCGCGGCCCTCCACCTTCTTGCCCAGGTACTCGGGGGTACGGCCGATCATCAGGCCGCACAGGAACACGGCCAGCATGACGTACATGATCATGTTCATCAGGCCCACGCCCTTGCCGCCGAACACGCAGTTGAGCATCATGTGCAGCAGGGGCACCATGCCGCCCAGGGGTGTCAGGGTGTCGTGCATGTTGTTGACGGTGCCGGTGGTGAAGGATGTAGTGACGGTGGTGAACAGGGCGGACTGGGCGATGCCGAAGCGGACCTCCTTGCCCTCCATGCTGCCCATGGACTGGCTCAGGCCAATCTCCGCCAGCTTGGGGTTGCCCGCCAGCTCAGAGAAGTAGCACAGGCACAGGCCCACCACGAAAATGATGCCCATGGCCACGAACACGGTGCGGCCCTCGCCGCCGAAGATGGGCTGGCGGTCGGTCAGGCGGCGGCCCACGACGGGGTGCGCCTCATCAGTCAGCTTCTTGCGGTTGTGGTACATCAGGCCGAACATGATCACGCAGGCGCCGGGCAGGATCATCATGCTCAGCAGCTCGGTAATGTCGGAGATGATGGTGGGGTTCTCCAGCGGGGTGGTGGAGTTGGCGCCCAGGAAGCCGCCGCCGTTGGTGCCCAGGTGCTTGATGGAGACCAGGGAGGCGATGGGGCCCATGGCGATGTCCTGCTGGGTGCCCTCGATGGTGGTCACCGTCTGGTTGGCCATGAAATTCTGGGGAGCGCCCTGCCACACCAGGATCAGTGTCACGATAATGGAGAAGGGGATCAGGATGCGGGTGGTGATGCGCACCAGATCCACATAGAAGTTGCCCAGGTTGTTCTTGCTGGTGCCCGTCAGGCCGCGGCAGAAAGCCACGCAGGCGGCGTAGCCGGTGGAGGCGGAGACGAACATCATGAAGATGATGACCAGCATCTGGGAGAGGTAGCTCAGCCCACTCTCACCGGAGTAGTGCTGCAGGTTGGTGTTGGTCATGAAGGAGATAATGGTGTTGAAGGAGAGGGTGGGCTCCATGGCGCCGATGCCGTTGGGGTTGAAGACCGGCAGGAACTGGATGCGCAGGATCAGGTAGCCGATAAACACCATGACGGCGTTGGTAAGTACCAGAGCCAAGGCGTATTTCTTCCAGCCCATGCCCTCATTCTGATTGATACCGCAGATGCGGTAGATTCCATTGTCGATGCGGTTGAACACGGGGTCGCAAAACGTATGTTGACCAGTGGCGATGTGGAACATATAGCGGCCGATCGGGATGATCAGCAGCACGAAAATCACCAGGGTCAGAATGATTTGCAGCATTGCAAAATTCCTCCTCTGTGCCTCAGAACTTTTCCGGGTTGGCCAGGGCGTACACCAGATAGCACGCCAGCGCGATAATGACGATACCCAAAGCAATCATAACTAGCACTTCCTCTTTTCTAGCAAAACAGTCTTATTTGTCCATCTGGCGGTCGCACCAGTCGGCCAACAGTTTCACCAGGACAAAGCTCACGACCAGAGTGGCTATCATAGCGAGATCCATTACGTCCATCTTGTTTCCCTCCTTGTGTCCGTCTCCGCGTGCTCTCCACCGCCGGAGCGGTGCCGGTCGTCTCCCGCGGTCCGGACCTGACGCGCTGATTCCCAACCGCCGGGCCGCAGAACCCCGCCTCTGCCTCCAGCGATTGCACGTATGAGTTTTACCACGTTCCGGAAAGAAATCAAGAGCTTTTTCACAATCTTAATTCAGCCTTAACACATCCGCATGTTCCCTTATCCTTTCTTTTTATTGTGGTAATATTTGTATTTTTAGCTTTGTGGGATTCTTATGGATTCTTAACGCCCTCCACTCTCCTCTTGCACCTTCCTAATCCCTTTCGCGCTATACTGATTCTGTAAAGAGAGTATCCAGCGCACTGTGACACACCGCTGCAGAGAGGAGTCCTTCTGATGTATGCCTATCCAGTCCATTCGTCTGTCCCCGCCCCCCGCACCGCAGCCCGAGCCAGTTGGAAATCGGCCGTCAGCGGCTGCCTCGCCCGGGGGCTGAAGGCCCACCCCATTGTGACCGGCACGGCGGTACTTGCCCTGAGCGGCGCTGTTCTTGTGGGCGGCGTAACTCTGGCGGTTCTCGCCGTCAATCTGCCGCTCTATCTGGCCGCCCTCCTGCTGTGAGACTTACGGCCAGAGCTCAAAAAAGGGGCCATCACCGGAGTGATGGCCCCTTTTTTGGTTCCATGTCTGCGTCTATACGGCGGTTGGCAGCTCCGGCCGGTTTTCCCCTGCCCCACGCTGCCACAGGCTTGCCTGTCCGTCTGCCTCCATACAAAGTTTGGGAGCGGCCCCTGCCTCGGAGCCGCTCCCGCGGGGTGAGCCCTATCCATATATCAAGTCAGAACGACTTTTTTCCACTGCATAGCATCTGCATGGAGAAAAGCGCCTATCATTCGGCGTGCCGGTGCGGCATGGGCTGTGCTGGCAGACACAGCCCATGCCTGCGCCAAATCACAAAGAGAGGTGGTCTCTGGATCCACAAAACAAAAAAGCTGTACCTCCACGGGTACAGCAAACAAACCTTATGATACCTGTCTCAGTCATAAGCAACTGCACCCTCCCTGGACCGGGGAGGCTTCCTGTGCGTCATATACAGGCAGGTATTCTGACTCAGGCATCCAGCGCGGTTCTCGCCTTCCCAGGGCACAGCCCCAGTGACCTATAAGAACCGCTCCACCAATACAGCAACGGCATTGTGCGGGATTCACACCCGCTTCCCTTTTCAGCGTCTCCGGGAGGAGGCGCACCTGTATACCATTCAGTATTCCATTGTATAGGTAGATTATAGTCCCTCTTTCTTCCCATGTCAAGCCATTTCCCTCCTTTGCCCGCTGGTGCGGTGTAGGACTACAATACATATTGGACATCTGA
>NZ_JH417667.1 GCF_000239295.1 Flavonifractor plautii ATCC 29863 | reverse complement strand
TGGCCACAGTGATGATCGTCTTGTTCTTCAGCTCGCTCATGGTTTTGCCTCCTCCTACAAATTTACTAATTTACTTCCGCAATTTTCGTGCCAATTTTATATATTCCTTATAGATTTCCCGGAATCTACTGAGCCGCAAGGAATTATAGCGGTACAGGAGAAGGAGGAGAGAGAAGGGCCTGGTGAAAATAATCACCAGGCCCTTCTCTCTCCTCCCTATACAACCCTTGTACTTTATCCACATGTAGACCAGAAAACTTGGGCAAGTTATGCTGATTATAGAAATTTAAAAATGTTATATTCCTTGAGTCGGAAAAAATTCACCATAGTGGTCAAAAAAATCACCGTTTTGCGGAGCTAATCCCCAGTCTCTTACATTTTTTTACAAGAGTAGAATGCTCTACCCCCAGGCTGGCCGCCGCCTTGCGAAGGGAACCAGTCCGCTCCAGAGCTCCGAGGATCAATTCACGTTCAAAGGTCTGTAGTTGAGTTTTGAGGCTGGCCCTTTGAGGGCCAGCCTCCGGTACCGCGGTACCGGAAAAATTCAGCGCCGACGCAACCTGGCAGCCACCAATTTCACCCACACTGTCGGTAACCACCAGCCGCTCCACCAGATTTTCCAGCTCTCTGATGTTGCCAGGCCAGTCATACTTGGCTAACTCTGCCACGGCGTTTGGGGAGAGTTCGGTCTCTTTTCCGTATTTACGCCGATACAGCTCACAGAAGTGCCTGGCCAGTACCGGAATGTCCTCCCGACGCTCCCGAAGGGGCTTGAGTTCGATAGGCACCACACTGAGCCGATAGTACAAATCCTCCCGGAACCTCCCCTGCCGCACCTGTGTCAGCAATTCCTTATTGGTGGCTGCAATCACCCGGATATCCAAATCTATCGTCTTGCTGCCACCCAGACGCACCAGGCTGCGCTCCTGAAGTACCCGGAGCAGCTTGGCCTGGAGTGCCATGGGCATATCCCCAACCTCATCCAAAAGAAGAACTCCGGTATTGGCCAACTCGAACATGCCCGCTTTTCCGGTTCGTTTGGCCCCCGTAAAGGCCCCCTCCTCATATCCGAATAGTTCAGACTCCAACAGTTCAGCAGGGATAGCGGCACAGTTGAGTTTGATAAAGGGTTTGCCGCACCGGTCGCTGTTCTGATAAATCTCGTTGGCGATGAGTTCCTTACCCGTACCAGATTCCCCCGTGATAAGTACCGTGACATCCGTCGGCGCAACTTTCCGCACAATTTCCATCACTTCCCGCATGGCCGCGCTGTGGTAGATCGTCTGCTTATCGCCCGCCTGCTGGCTGCGGAGATAGGCCAGTTCCTGAACTGCTTTTTCCTGCTTTTCCTCCAAAGCCAATAGTTGAGCCTCCAGCCGCTTCAGCTCCGGGAAGTCCCGTGTGTTGGTTACTACCAGCCTGATATTCTTCTCCTCGTCAAACACCGGCGTCCCTGTCACCAGTACTTCTTTATTCAAACGATGAATTGTGGCCACAGAGTTGATTCTCTTGCCTTGAGCCAGCACGCGTTCTGTTACAGAGCCGGTATAAAGAATTCCCTCCGCCTCAATTTCCGATACCTTCCGCCCCAACAGCTCCTCCGGGAGGATTCCAGTTGTACGGGTATAGGCCTTGTTAATGAACAGAATGGTACCCGTACCGTCGGTGATGTGTATCCCGTCGTAAAGGTTTTCACAGATACTTTTATAGTCCCCGCTTTCCAGTTCTGTCAGATGAACAACGCCTTTTCCTGATTGCATGGCCACCTACCCTTTCCGCTAATCACCGCATTATCTAGGTATATTATTATATCATACTTTTAAATTGTGCGAAATGCATGAAACCATAATCACTATTTAAAAAAGCATTGGTTTGCTCTAAATGTCTGACAAATACATTATGGGGGTGACAGCAAAGGCAGGGAATCCTGCTGTTCGCCTGCTTTCAAAAGAGAGCCCCGCAGTTCACCTTGCTGAAATAGCACTGCTTCCGCTTGCACAGGCGCGTTTGAACCTGGTCAAATAGCGCCTTGTCAATAACCAGCCGCAATGCGCACCAGCCCGCCACAGGCTGCTTTGTGGACGGATGGGTACCGCTCTGCATCTTTCTTGGCCGTCTTTGATGCGGACTTCTGTCCTATCGCAGCTACATGAACTCCTCCGCAATCCAGAGATAGAGGACGTTCCGCCCTGTTACCCATCCGATATCCGCACACCTTATCTGGTAGCCGCGCACCACCAACACCAAGTCACATCCGGGGCTGCCGCAGTAGTTCACGCCGGCACACACGGCCTCCCGCCCCCTTACGCTGTGGTTGTGGGTGGAGCGGTTTACCCGCTCGCCGGTCAGCTTGGAGGCGGCAGTCATCAGATCCCGGTATTCCGGCCTCTGGGCCAAGCCGCAGGTCATGCGCGCGCTGTTTAGGTTGGACCGAAGAATGGTGGTGTCCACCGGTGGACACCACCATTCTTCCTAAATAAATACACCTGTATGTTCAGGTTTAAGAGCTCCCGGGCTTCGTCAGGGGTGGCGGCCTGCTTGCCGTACTCCTCGATGACCCGCTTTGCCCGCTCCACAAACCGGACGTTGCTCTTAGCCGGTACGTTCCTGATATACATCACATTGTCCACCATGCCCACCCGTCTGTTTTCCGTCCCGCAGCCGGGTTTTACAGCTTTGCTCTCCTCCGCTATTGCACTTTCGGAACAAGCACACCTGCTTGTACCCCCTTCTTGTTGCATCCCCGCATCATCGCAGTGTTAGGTGGGAGGTTTATTCCTAAAAATCAAGCAAAATTGTTGGCATCTGACTTGCAGTTTATATTCAAAGAACCAATCCCACCACACCTTGAGAGGAGTTATTCTGTATGAATCATGTTGCAATCGTATCCGCCTGCCGCACCCCCATCGGCACCATCGGCGGTCAGTTCAAGACCCTGACCGCCCTGGACCTGTCCATCCCGGTGATGCAGGCTCTGATCCAGCGCTCCGGCGTGGACCCCGCCCTCATCGACGATGTGATCTGGGGCTGCAACTACCAGCGCACCTATTTGGAGAACAACCTGGCCCGCGTGGCCGCCATCAAGGCCGGCCTCCCCGACACGGTGCCCGGAATCACCGTCCACCGCAACTGCACCTCCTCCATGTCCTCCATTCAGTTGGGCTTCTATCAGATCATGGCCGGGGAGGCCAAGTGCATTATGGCCGGCGGTGCCGACTGCATGAGCGCCGCTCCCTTTATGGTGTTTGACGCCCGCTACGGCAAGAAGTACGGCCACATGGAGCTGCGGGATTCCATGTGGGACTCCCTGACCAACCTGGGCGTGGGCCCCTCTATGGGCATCACTGCCGAAAACGTGGCCGATGCCTACGGGGTTACCCGGGAGGACATGGATCAGTATGCCCTCCGCTCCCAGCAGCGTGCCGCCGCCGCCATTGACGCAGGCAAATTCGAGGAGGAGATCATCCCCATCACCGTCCATGGCAAGAGGGAGAACACCGTCATTACTACCGACGAGCACGTCCGCCGGGACACCACCCTGGAGAAGCTGGCTAAGCTGAAGCCCACCTTTAAGGCCGACGGCCGGGTCACCGCCGGCAACGCCTCCGGCATGAACGATGCCTCCTCCGGCGTTCTGCTAATGGAGGAGGAGCTTTCCAAAAAGCTGGGACTGCCCATCCTGGCCCGCGTAGTCGCTGTGGCCACCACCGGCGTTTCCCCCGACCTGATGGGCATCGGCCCCATCAGCGCCACCCAGAAGGTGCTGGAGAAGGCTGGCCTCACCGTGTCCGATATCGACCTCTTCGAGATCAACGAAGCCTTTGCTGCCCAGTGTGTGGCCTGCCAGCGCACCCTGGGCATCGACGAGGACAAGCTGAACGTCAACGGCGGCGGCATTTCTCTGGGCCACCCTGTGGGCGCCACCGGCAGCCGTCTGGTGGTCACCCTGCTCTACGAGTTGAAACGCCGGGGCGGCAAATACGGCCTGGCCACCCTGTGCGCCGGAGGCGGCATGGGTACCGCCGTGCTTATCAAGATGGCCTGACTGTGATACTTCCATGAAAAACTTTACCTTTTCCTTTCCCACCCAGGTAATCTTCGGCCGGGATGCGGAAACCCATGCCGGGGCGCTCTCTGCCCCCTTTGGTCCCAACGTCATGTTGCTTTACGGCAGCGATCGCATCCGCCGCAGCGGCCTGCTGGGCAGACTCACCGCCGATTTGGAGGCTCACGGCCTTACGGTCACCCTCTTTGGCGGTATTCAGGAAAACCCGGCCCTTTCCACTGCGGAGGAAGGCCGGCGGCTGGCCAAGGAAAAAAAGATCACCCTGCTGCTGGCCGTGGGCGGCGGCAGTGTGATCGACACCGCGAAGGCCATAAGCCTGGGTGCCAAAAACAGCGTCCCCCTATGGGAACTATACAGCGGCAAAGCCCAAACTCAGCGGGCCCTGCCCATCGGCGTGGTGCTCACCACCGCCGCTACCGCCAGTGAGGCCAACGGGGTCTCTGTCCTCTGCCACGATGTCCTCCACGAAAAGGCGGCCCTGGACGAGCCTCTGACCCGCCCCCGCTTCGCACTGATGAATCCAGTCCTCACCTATACACTACCGCCCCGACAGACCGCCTCCTGCGCGGTAGATATCTTTTCTCACGCTTTTGAGCGGTATTTCCACAAGGGGCAGCAGGGCACCCTCCGCAGCCAGATGTGTGCGGCGGTGATGCGCACTGTGATTACAGAGCTGCCCCGGGCGCTGGCTCACCCCGACAGCTATGATGCCCGCAGCCAACTGATGTGGGCCTCCACCGTGGCCCACAGTAATATGCTGGGGTTTGAGGGGGACTTTGCCTGTCACGCCCTCTCTCATGTGTTTACCACCGAGCTGGGCCTGCCCCACGGTGCGGCCCTGGGTATCCTGATGACCGCATGGTGCAAGTATATGCTCACCGATGAAACCGAGGCCATTGCCGACTTCTGCACCCTGGTTTGGCAGGTCCCCTCCTGTCCCAGCCAGATTCAAACCGCCCAAAACGGCATCTCCGCGTTTCAGGACTTCCTCTGCTCGTCAGGCCTTCCGGTTACACTTCGGGAGGCTGGTTTGTGCGACGTTTCCATTGAGCACCTGGCGCGGCTGGCTTTGCCCGATATGGCAGGAACGCTGGGCGGCAACTTCCGGGCCTTGGACTACGGCGCGGTAGTCAGCCTCCTACAGTTGGCCCGGGGATAGCTGTTGCAAAGCAAAAATGCCTGTTGCCGCCGTGCAACGGATGCGTAGCTATCCTTCTGTCCAGGGCCTTTCTATCATGTAATTTTATCGTATTTTATTGGCATCAACTTTGCTCTTAACCTATTTGTTGAACGAAATGGAGAGAGAGGAGGCAAGTCTTGCCGCCAGCGCAAGCCGGTACAACAGAGCCAAGGCTGACCATCTACAGTACAAAAGAGGAGTGAGTAACCTATGAGTAAAAAGAGTTCCCAAATCGCCAGTGAAAATATGAGCATGAAGTTCTCCAAAGGCTGGGGCATCATCCTGTACCAGGCCCTGATGTTCTTCTTTCTGATCGGCTTTTCCATTGACGGCCTGAACATCGTAGCTCCCGCCTTCGCCGAGTCCACCGGCATCGCCTACGACCAGGTGCTGGGCGTGGCTACCTGGGCCGGCATGATCGGTGTTGTGGCCTATATTCTTATCGCCCGCATCAACGTATCCGTGGGCCCCCGGCTGCTGTCCGGCGTCTGCCTGATCGGCGCCGGCCTGTCCTACATTTTTCTGGGGCACAGCACCACCCTGACCACCTACTTCATTGCCCTGACCCTGGTAACCTGCTTTATCAACGGCGCAGCCTACATCGCCGGCAACACCCTGATTGCCCAGTGGTTCCCCAAGAAGAAGGGTCTGGCCAACGGCTTCACCACCATGGGCCATAACTGCGGCTCCGCCTTCTATGTGCCTCTGATTTCCTTCACCATCGGCGCTTTCGGCTTTGCCAACGGCATGAGCTACGTGGCGGTGGGGGCCATCGTGCTGGGCATCATCGGCCTGGTTCTTGTCCGCAACACCCCCCAGGAGTGCGGCATGTATCCTGACAACGTGACCCGCGAGGTCTATGAGCGGGAGTACTTCCAGGGCAACAGCGAGGACAACGGCGGCTGGACTGCCGGTAAGCTGCTGAAAACCAAGGAGCTGTGGCTGTGCGCCCTCATCATCGGCATCAACCAGCTGGTGACCACCGGCGTCATGAGCCAACTGGTGGTCCGCAATACCAGCTTGGGCTTCTCTCAGGAGGCCGCTGTGGGCCTGATGACGGTGTGCGCCATCATCGGCGTGTGCGGTTCCTACCTCTTCGGCGCCATTGACCAGAAGTTCGGCGTCAAAAAGGCCATTATCCTCTTCCTGATCTGGTACTGCATCGCCTTGGCCATCAACTGTACTGACACCACAATCGGTGTGTATGTGTCTGTAGCTATGATCGGCATTGCCGTGGGCGCCGCCGCCAACTTCATCGTGTCCCTGCCCGCCTCTGTGTTCGGCCGCCATGGCTTCACCATGGTCAACTCTGTGTTCTTCCCCCTGATGCAGATTGTGCTCATGACCAACTACCAGGTTAACGCCTTCGCCATCCGGGTCACCGGCAGCCTGCGGGGCGCCTACATCTTCTACATCGGCCTGCTTGTGGTCAACATGATCCTTACCGCCATCATCCATCCCACCAGGTACAACAAGGACGTGGCTACCGAGCAGGAGCTGATGAAGTAATCCGTTCCCCGCCTATTTCAATCTCTCTCTAAGCAGCAAGGGCCGCCGGAATAATCGGGCGGCCCTTGCTGCTTTCTATTTGAATCAGCTTCTGCGGTTTTCGTAGTCAATCCCATACTGCTTGATCTTGCGGCAGATGGTAGAGGCGTTAATATTCAGCTTGCGGCTGGCCTCCCGTAGATTGGACGATTCCTTCAGCACCTGCTCCAGCAGCTTTTTCTCAAATCCAGCCACTGCGGTGTTGAAGTCCAGGTCCTCCGGCGGCAGCTCCTCCGGCTCCTCTTCCTGTGCACACTCCACAATTGCGGGCGCTGCCGGCTGTGGCCCCAGGTTCTCCTCCGGCACGTTCAGCAGACCTCTCAGCACATCGTCCTCAATGCGGCCGATACCGGAACTGCACAGGATCAGGTACTCCATCACGTTCTCCAGTTCCCGGATGTTGCCCGGCCACTGATAGCGTTTCATATAGTCGATCTGCCATTCCGTCAGGCAAAAGGTCCGGTCATATTTTTTGGTAAAGCGATGAATAAAGTGCCGGCACAGCTCCTCAAAATCCTCTGTGCGCTGCCGCAGCGCCGGCACAGCAATGGGGATCACATTGAGCCGGTAGTAGAGGTCCTGGCGGAAACTCCCCTCCGCCACCTTCTTCTTTAGGTCTGCGTTGGTCAGTGCCAGAAAGCGGATATCCAGCTTGATGGGGCGGGTTCCGCCGATGCGGGTGATCTCCTGGGACTGGATGGCCCGCAACAGTTTTACCTGTAGGTCCATGGGCGTATCGCCAATCTCGTCCAGCATAAGTGTACCGTGGTTAGCGTACTCAAACAGGCCGACCTTGCCCTTGGTGTTGGCTCCGGTGAAGGCCCCCTTCTCATATCCAAAGAGCTCCGACTCCAGCAGATGTCCCGGGATTGAGGCACAGTTAATCTTTACATAGGGCTTGTTCTTCCGCAGGCTGCGGCGGTAGATCTCGTCCGCTACCACCTCCTTGCCCACGCCGGATTCGCCGGTGATGAGGACCGAGGCATCGGTGGGCGCCACCCGGTCCAGCAGAGTGTCGATCTGCTTCAAGGAGCCGTATTTCCCTATCATTCCCTCCGACAGATGCTTGTCTGAGTCCGTGGTGATGGTCTTGGGGTGGATGGCATTGATTTCCTTAACAAATGCCTCAAAATCCTCCTGCAACGAGCTGAGAGTCACGATGGGCCGGCTGCAAGCCACTACCTGGCGTAGGCTGCCGTCCTCCTTGAAGATGGGCGTCCCCACCACATAGCCCACCAACGGCTCCCCGGTCTTGTAAGTGGTGGAGAGCCGAAAGGCGCTCTTCCCACTCTCCAGCACACTGGTCACCGCGCCGCCGGTAAACAGTTTGTCCTTGCCAATCAGGCTACGGACATCCCGATTAAGCACGTCCTCCTCTGTAATCTCTGTGTTGCGGGTGTAGGCAGGGTTGATGTACAACACCGTCCCCTCCGCATCGGTAATCATGATGCTGTCATCCAGCCCGTCCACCACTTCTTTAAAATCAATGCCCCGGTCATGAAACGCCTTTAATCGGACGTCAATCTCCTCCAACTGTTCAATCAGTTCCGGTCGCTGGCTTTGCTCCATTACTGCTCTGAGAAGCCTCCGCACCTCTCGTATGGCCGAATACTGGTTCATTACGTTTCTCCTTTATCCATCTTTTCCATCGGTACAAAGGCGTTCAGAGGTTCAGCTCCCTGATTTCCGCGGTCCCCTCCCGCTGTACGCCACAGGCATAGCGATATTCCAGATAGCCAAAACCCAGAATCAGGCTGTAATACCGGACCAGTCCTCCACTGTCCTCACTCCCGTTATGAGTGGATCACAAGGATATGGGGCGCAGTGACAAAAAACATGACGCCGGGATTGCGGGCCCGGCTCTCACTCCAACTGCTTTTCCCAGTCGCTTTTGCTGATGCTGCCAGGGTAGAGCCGCCTGCTCTGCCATGCAGTGCTGACAGCCGCAGCAGCCATTCCCCACACACAACGCCGTCGGCCTTCTGCTTTATGGCCGGCAATCCCGATTCATCAAAATACAGGATCACTGAAGCTCAGGGCTGGATGCACCGGGCACAATAAACACACTTGTGCGAATCAACCTTAAAATGAAAGCCTTACATAGGCCCTCCTTGTGTTTCACTAATTTAACAGCATTACAACTCGTTTGTCAACGCTCCTCCAGAAAAATCACAGACAGGGACAGGATTCCACATAAAACCTATTTTAGGAACAAACAGAAACTTCTATATCTTTCTGCTTTTAACTACTTGTTTTCTCACCGGCGCTGCTGTTGCATATTTGCAATAACAGCGCCATTCACTGTCCCAATTTGATTCCATTTTGCAACGCCAGATTAAAATAAGCCGTTTGTAGCCTTGTTTAATGCTCAAATATTTGGCACGTCGTTTGCTTTATTCTTTTCGTAAGGACGCAGTAACCATAGACGCCCTGGATAACAAACAAAGAAATGAGGAAAGTGACATGGGCAATATCAAAGCAGTTTTTGTAGGCACCGGTATGATCGGCGCCGGCTTGGCTGCCAACGCCATGCTGAACGGTTATCAGACGGTTCTCTACGATGTGGTGCCTCATGAGAAAATGCGCCAGAACATCATCCATATCCTGGATATTCTAGTTGGGGCTGGCGCCGCCACCAGAGAGCAGGCCGATGCCGCACTAAATGCCTGTCATTTCTCGAATGATCTGGAGGATGCCGTGAAGGGCGCTAATTTCGTGCAGGAATGCATCCCCGAGCGGCTGGAATTGAAAAAATCCACCTATGCCACCATTCAGAAAGTCACGGGTCCCGACGCCATTATATGCAGCTCCACCTCCAAGCTCTTCCCCACCAAGCTCCAGGAGGGCTCCCTCTATCCCCAATCTATCTTGGTGGGCCACCCCTATAACCCCGCCTACCTGCTGCCTCTGATCGAGCTGTGCGGCGGTGAGCAGACCGCCCCCGAAGCCATTGAAAAGGCCAAGGAGATTTACACTGGCATGGGTAAGGTGGCCGTGGTGTGTAAAAAAGAGATCTACGGCTTTATTGTCAACCGCCTTTCCTGGGCCGCACTAGATGCCGCCAAGGAGTGCGTGCGGGACGGCGTATGCTCTGTGGAGGACATGGACAAGGCAATTATGTTCGGCCCCGGCATGCGTATGGCGGTCACCGGCCAGCTGCTCACTATCAGTCTGGGCGTGGAAGGCGGCTTCCGGGCCATTGCCGATAAATACGGCGAGGAGTCAACCCCCTGGAATGAGGTATACGCCCAAGGGGTTGACGAGGAGATCGCCAACCGGGATCCCTCCATTGGCAACACGGTCGACAGTGTGTGCAAATTCCGGGATTACGCCTTCGCCGAGCTGCTCAAGCTTCATAAGCTACTCTAAGTTTGTTTCAGCGCTGCAACAAGCAATTGTGTATTGTCCTATTTCTGCAACAACACGCCCCAAATCCCCCTGCAATTTAGCAAAAAGCGGCTCATTACACTTGGCATCAGCCTTGCATAATCCATTGATGGAAATAGAGATTACCAAGAACTGAAGGGAGAACTGAGTATGTCTGACAAGAAAGCGCTGGTTGCTCTGGCCAAAGAGGCCAGTATTCAGGACAGCGTCACCAAGGTCTTTGACCTGATGGGCGGCGTAACAAACATGATCAAGCCCGGCACCACTGTAATGCTCAAGCCCAACGCCGGCCACGCTTCCCCCGCCGATACTTCGGTCTGCACCAATCCCGAGGTCGTCCGCGCAGTCATCCGCGAAGTCAAGAAAGCCAATCCCAAGAGCATTGTTATTGCCGAGGCTGCCGCCATCGGCTGCGATACCATGGAATGCTATGAGGTCTCTGGCATAGCCGATGTGGCCCGCGAGGAGGGCGTGGAGCTCTACGATATTAAGGCCGACAAGGACCTGATCAATGTGGCTGTCCGCGGCTACCGCTCCAACCTCCATCATGTCAAGCTGCCCCGCCGCCTGCTGGAGGCCGATCATCTCATCAACCTGCCCATCCTGAAGGCGCACGCCAGCATGGTGTTCTCCTGCGCCCTGAAGAATATTAAGGGTGTGGTGCAGGATGCTGTACACCTGCAGATGCACCAGCAGAATCTGACCATGGCTATGATGGATGTGTGGAGCGTGTGCCGCGCCGATATCAACATCGTGGACGCCATCCGTCCCGCCAGCGGCTACTCCCCCCACACCCCCGTTCCCATTGAAGTGGGCTGCATCCTGGGGTCCTCCGATCCCGTGGCCGTGGACCTGATCGCCTGCGATCTGGTCGGCATCGACGCCGAGGCGGTGGACTACTTCCGGGTGGCGGCCGAGACCGGACTGGGTATCACCGAGCGGGAGAACATTGACGTTGTGGGCGCCACCGTCGCCGAATGCTATAAGAAAATGTGGGTTCCCTACATCGGTGATATGAGCACCCGTTGGCCCGAGTACAAGGTGCTGTGTGATGGCGCCTGCTCCAGCTGCCAGGCGTTGCTGGCCATCAACATGGAGACTCTGAAGGCCATCGGCGACTACGAGCGCCGCTCCGACTTCGTGGTTGTGGCCGGCGGAAAAAATGAATTGCCCGACGAGGTACCCGACGAGAAGCTGGTGCTCCACGGCAACTGTACCCGCAAATACCTGAAGAAGCACCCCAACGCCATCCACATCGAGGGCTGCCCCCCCTCTGAGCCTCTGCTGTATATGTCCATCAGCAACGGCGAGCTGGTCCACGGCAAGGGCGGCCAGATGAGCGAGTACATCCGTCCCCGTATGGCTGCCGACCAGCCCGTGTGGCGTAAGTACGTGGAGGAACAGGCTCAGAAGTTCTACGGCAGTCAGGAAGGTTGATATGGCTTTTCAATATGTGGACTACCCCCAGAAAATGAAGGACCTGCTGATGCAAATCTTTGACGATTCCTTCATGCAGGCCAATACCCGTTTCCAGTCCTTTGAGGGCTTTCGCTACTCCAGCGCTGTCTTTGTAAACTGGAATTCCGACTGTCTCATCTATGACGACGCGCTTTTGGACCGTTTCGTGCAGGAGAGCACCCGCTTTTCCACCTGGGATGAGATGATCCAGACCGCCACAGATCTTCATTTTCAGCCCGCCGTCTGTTCCTGATTTTGTTACAACTCAATTTTAATCATAAAGAAAAGGAGTCTTATACTATGGGCAAGACCGTACTTGTTGACCTGTCCCATCCCTTCGGCCGCGGCAATCCCC
>NZ_JH417666.1 GCF_000239295.1 Flavonifractor plautii ATCC 29863 | reverse complement strand
TTCAGATGTCCAATATGTATTGTAGTCCTACACTCCTTTTATGTGGCCCGGGTGGACAGGGTATTGCGAAAGACTTCCTAGTCTGGTATAATTTTTGAATAGCCTCAGAACAAAAGACGAATGGAACAGGGGGAACCCGCGTTGGTGAAAAGTATGACGGGCTACGGCAGGGGAGAGGCCGTGGTCCATGGCCGCTCCATCACTGTGGAGCTGCGCTCCGTCAATAACCGCTATCTGGACTGCACCATCAAGCTGCCCCGCATCTATGTGTTTGCGGAGGACGCCATCAAATCCAAGGTACAGGCCCATATCTCCCGGGGCAAGGTGGATGTGTTCGTCACCATCGGCCCGTCGGAGAACGGGGATGTATCCATCTCGGTCAACAAGCCTGTGGCGGATGGCTACTATGCCGCGCTGTGCGCGCTGCGGGACAGCTACGGCTTAAAGGACGACATTTCGGTTTCCCTGCTCTCCCGGTTCCAGGATGTCTTCCTGGTAGAGAAGACCCAGGAGGATCTGGAGGCCGTGAGCGCGGACATCTGCTCCGTGCTGGAGCTGGCCCTTCAGGACTTTGACGCCATGCGGGCGCGGGAGGGCGAAAAGCTCTTCCAGGATGTGACCGGCCGGGCACACACCATCGAGGCCCTCACTACCAGGGTGGAGGAGCGCGCCCCCGGCATTGTGGCCGACTACCGGGCCCGCCTGAGCGCCAAAATGGCGGAGGTGCTTCAGAACACCCAGCTTGATGAGAGCCGCATCCTCACCGAGGCCGCCGTCTATGCCGACAAGGTGGCTGTGGACGAGGAGACCGTCCGCCTGCGCAGTCACCTGTCCCAACTGGACCACATGCTGGCCCAGGAGGGCCCCGTAGGCCGCAAGCTGGACTTTCTGATCCAGGAGTTCAACCGGGAGGCCAACACCATCGGCTCCAAATGCAATGATATTGAGACCGCCGGATACGTGGTGGATATCAAGGCCGAGATCGAGAAGATCCGGGAACAGATCCAGAACATCGAGTAAGGCGGTGGGGCAGGATGAAGCTTATCAATATCGGATTTGGAAATATGGTTTCCGCCGGACGGCTCATCGCCATTGTCAGCCCGGAGTCGGCCCCCATCAAGCGCATGGTCCAGGAGGCCCGGGACCGGGGTGTGCTCATTGATGCCACCTATGGGCGGCGCACCCGGGCGGTGCTCATCATGGACAGCGACCACATCGTTCTCTCGGCCCTACAGCCAGAGACAGTGGCCGGGCGGCTGGGCGGCCGGGAGAACGAGCCCGCCCCAGAGGAGGATGAGGACGCATGAACCTGAAAAAGAAAACCAGGGGGCAGCTCATTGTGCTCTCCGGCCCGTCTGGTGTGGGCAAGAGCACGGTGATTTCCGAGCTCCTGAGCGAACGGGAAAACATCTACTTCTCCGTTTCTTTCACCACCCGCCAGCCGCGGGTGGGAGAGGAGGATGGCGTCAACTACAATTTTGTCAGCCGGGAGCAGTTTGAGTCCATGATTTCCGGCGGTGAGCTGTTGGAATACGCCGAATATGTCCATAATTACTACGGCACCTCCCTTCGCCTGATCGAGGAGAAGCTGTCCGCCGGCACCGACGTGCTGCTGGATATTGAGGTGCAGGGCGCGGCCAAGGTGCGGGCCAAGTGCCCAGACGCGGTTTTTATCTTTATCATCCCCCCCTCCTTTGAGGAGCTCTCCCGCCGCCTGCACCGCCGGGCCACCGACGCGGAGGAGGTCATCCAGGGCCGCCTCCAGAAGGCCCGTGAGGAGTGCAAGCAGATCCCCAATTATGACTATCTGGTGGTCAACGACAAGGTATCCGAGGCCGCGGGCGAGATCATCGCCATCCTGACGGCGGAGAGCTGCCGTACCAAGCACCGAATCAATCTTGTGGAAGGAGTCTGATCCAATATGATGCTCGAACCCCCGATGAACCAACTGCTCAAGCAGGTACCCAGCCGCTATATGCTGGTGAACGTAGTGGCCCAGCGGGCCCGCCAGGTGGCCAGCGAGGCGGAGGATGCCGGGATTCCGCTGGACGACAAGCCCGTGACCATCGCTATCCGTGAGGTGGCCGAGGGCAAGGTTGAGCTGAACGACGAGGAGTGAGCATAAGGCAAGCGACGGGGAAGCGCCCGGCGCTTGCCTTTTCTGGAGGAAAGGGGGCGGAGAGATGGAGGGGAATACCGTGGCCAAGATCGCGTTGCAGGCCGCTACCTACGCCATCGACAAGCCCTACGACTACCAGGTACCGCCGGAGCTGCTGGACACCCTGCGCCCCGGTATGCGGGTGGTCGTCCCCTTCGGGGCGGGCAACCGCCGGACGGAGGGCATCGTCCTGGCGCTGGAGGGCGGGTACCCGGACGACCCAAGGCGCAAGAGCATTCTCACCGTTCTAGACGAAGAGCCGGTGCTGGACGGCGAGGCCCTCCGGCTGGCCCTGTGGATGCGGGAACGCTGGTTCTGCACCGTGTACGACGCGGCCCGGGCCATGCTCCCGGCGGGGCTGTACTTCTCCCTTCAGGATCGCTGGAAGCTGGCCCCCGGCGTGGACCGGGAGGCGGCCTATGCGGCGGCGGGCCGGTCAGAGCACGCCCGGCGCATCGTGGAGTTGCTCTTCGCCTCGGGGCGGGAGGCGGATGTGGCCCAAATCAAGGAGGCGTTCGGGACAAAAGATCCCAATCCCGCCCTCAAGCTGTTGCGGGACAAGGGCATTCTCACCTTGGAAACCAGCGCCTCCCGGGGGGTGGGGGACAAGAAAGAGCTGGTGGCCTCGCTGGCCATCCCGCCCGAGGAGGCCATGGCCCTGGTCACGCCAAGGCGCCGCTCCGCGCCCCTGCGGTATGCCGTGACCGAGCTGCTGTGCGCCCTCGGCAGCGCCTCGGCTAAGGAGCTGTGCTACTTCACCGGGGCCGCCAACGCCACCCTGCGCTCTTTGGAAAAGAGCGGTATCCTGCGCCTGGAACACCGTGAGGTGTTCCGTCGGGTGACGGTGGAGGCGGGGGAGCGGGCCGCTCCCCCGGTGCTCAACGCCGAGCAGCAGGCGGCCTTTGAGGGACTGGACGCCCTGGCGGCGGTCGGAAGACCCGCTGCCGCCCTGCTGTACGGGGTGACGGGCAGCGGCAAGACCCAGGTGTATCTCCGGTTGATCTATGAGGCACTGGCCCGGGGCCGTACCGCCATGGTGCTGGTGCCCGAGATCGCCCTGACCCCCCAGCTCCTGCGCATTTTCGCCTCCCACTTCGGGGACGACATCGCTGTGCTCCACTCGTCCCTGCGGGCGGGGGAGCGGTACGACGAGTGGAAGCGGGTGCGGAGCGGTCAGGCCCGGGTGGTCATCGGTACCCGCTCCGCCGTGTTCGCCCCCCTGCGGAATCTGGGGCTGCTGATTCTGGACGAGGAGCAGGAGTCCACCTACAAATCGGAGAACGTCCCGAAATACCACGCCCGCGACGTGGCAAAATACCGCTGTGCTCAGAATGACGCCCTGCTGGTACTGGGCTCCGCCACCCCGTCGGTGGAGAGCATGTACCACGCCAAGCGGGGGGACTACCGCCTGTTCACCCTGCGCCGCCGGTACAACGAGCAGGCCCTGCCGGAGGTGCTTATCGCCGACATGAAAAAGGAGCTCCGCGCCGGCAACGGCACCTCACTCAGCGGGCCCCTCAGGGCCGGGCTGGCCGCCGCCATGGAGGCGGGGGAGCAGAGTATTCTCTTCCTCAACCGCCGGGGGGCCAGCCGCATGGTCACCTGCGGCGAGTGCGGCGAGGTGCCCACGTGCCCCCGCTGCTCCGTCCACCTGACCTACCACTCGGCCAACGGTCGGCTCATGTGCCACTACTGCGGCCACTCCGAGCCGCTGCCCGACGCCTGCCCCTCCTGCGGCGGGGCGTTGAACTTCCTCGGCTACGGCACCCAGAAGGTGGAGGAGGAGCTCCACGCCGCCTTTCCGGGGCGGGAGATCCTGCGGATGGACACCGACACCGTCTCCGCCACCCAGAGCCACGAGAAGCTGCTCTCCCGGTTTGAGAAGGAGCGGATTCCCGTGCTGGTGGGCACCCAGATGGTGGCCAAGGGGCTGGATTTTGAGAATGTCACCCTGGTGGGGGTGATCTCCGCCGATCTCTCCCTGTATGTGGACGACTACCGGGCGGGGGAGCGCACCTTTTCCCTGCTCACCCAGGTGGTGGGCCGGGCCGGGCGGGGTGCCAAACAGGGGAGGGCGGTCATCCAGACCTTTACCCCGGAGAATGACGTGATCCGCTGCGCCGCCCGTCAGGACTACGACAGCTTCTATGAGCAGGAGATCGAGCTGCGCCGGATGCGCCTGTGCCCGCCCTTTCGGGAGCTGTTTGTCCTGACGGCCTCGGGGCCGCTGGAGAGCGCGGTGCTGCGCACCTGTATGCGCCTGCGGCGCTCCCTGGAGGGGTGGCTGGCCCAGCCGCCGTTTCGGGACTGGGAGCTGACCGTCCTTGGCCCCGCCCCGGCCAGCGTGGCCAAGATCAACGACCGCTACCGCTACCGCCTGACTCTGGCGGCACAAAATACAAAGGAAATTCGCGCCATGGTGGCCCATCTGGTCCGCTGTGCGCAAACCGACAAGGAAAACAAGGGGGTGTCCGTCTCGGCGGACGTGAACCCACTGGATTAAGGAGGAAACACCATGGCCCTGCGCAAGATTTTGACGGATGGAGACACTGCCCTGCACAAGATGTGCCGCCCGGTCACCAGCTTTGATGCCCGCCTGCACACGCTGCTGGACGATCTGAAGGAGACCCTGGCCGATGCCAACGGGGCTGGCCTGGCCGCCCCCCAGGTGGGGATTCTCCGCCGGGTGGTCATTGTGGTGGACGCCGAGGACAACATGCTGGAGCTGGTCAACCCCGAAATTGTCTCCCAGGAGGGGGAGCAGGAGGGCTTTGAGGGCTGCCTGTCGGTGCCCGGCCGCTGGGGCGTGGTCAAGCGCCCCTACAAGGTACGGGTGCGCGCCCAGGACCGCAACGGCAATTTCTTTGAGGCCGAGGGGGAGGAGATCGTGGCCCGATGCTTCTGCCACGAGATTGAGCATCTGGACGGCCACCTGTTCACCGAGCATGCCGACCGGCTCTACACCACTGAGGAGCTGGACCGCATGATGGAGGAGCAGGGAGAATGAGAATTCTGTTTATGGGCACCCCCGATTTTGCTGTACCCTCCCTGGAAGCGCTCATTGCCGCCGGGCACACGGTCTGCGGGGTATTCACCCAGCCCGACAAGCCCAGGAACCGTGGCATGAAGCTCCAGGCACCGCCGGTCAAGGTGTGCGCTTTGGCCCACAATATCCCGGTCTATCAGCCCGTCAAGCTGCGGGACGGAGCGGCTCTGGCGCTGATTCAGGAACTGGCCCCAGAGCTGATCGTGGTGGCCGCCTACGGCCGCATCTTGCCGGATGAGATCCTGGCCGCGCCCCCCAAGGGATGCATCAACGTCCACTCGTCCCTGCTGCCCAAATACCGGGGGGCGGCGCCCATCCACTGGGCAGTGCTCAATGGGGACAGCGAAACCGGCGTGACCATCATGCACATGGCCCACGATCTGGATGCCGGCGACATCATCGCCCAGGCCGCCACCCCCATTGATCCCGACGAGACTGTGGTAGCTCTTCATGACCGCCTGGCGGTGCTGGGAGCGGAGCTGCTGGTGAACGTGGTGGCGGACATTGCCGCCGGAACAGCCACACGCACCCCCCAGGAGCACGGCAAGGCCACCCTGGCCCCCATGCTGAGCCGGGAGCTCTCCCCCATGGACTGGAGCCGCCCGGCGCGGGCGCTGCATAACCAGGTTAGGGGGCTGGTCCCCTGGCCCGCCGCTGTCACTGAACTGGGCGGCAATCGCTGTAAAGTATTTTCCGCTTCCGTACTGGGCGCCACGACTTCCGCCGCCCCCGGCACCATTCTGGCCGCCGGGAAGGAGGGAATTCAGGTGGCCTGCGGCGGCGGCACGGTGCTACGCATTGACGAGCTTCAGGCCGACGGCGGCAAGCGCATGAAGGCCGCCGACTATCTGCGGGGGCACCCCATCCCTGTGGGATGATCCATCTGCTCTGGACGCTGGCGGTCTCTGGAGTAGTGCTGGCCCTGGGGCTGTCTCTGTTGCTCCGGTGGCTGGGGGCCGCCGGACTTCCGGCGCCCTGTGCCGTACCGGCATCTGCCTCCAGAGGCTGTGAGGTAAGCCGCCGGGAGCTTCTGCATGTGTTCTCCGCCGCCCTGCTCTTCCGCCTGACCGTCTTTCTGGCGGTGGCCGCGCTGGCCTGCCTGGTGCTCTACCCGGGTACCGGTCTGTCCTGGGCCACGGATATCTGGAAGAAATGGGATGCATGGCACTACGTTGGCCTGGCCGAACTGGGCTACACCGGCTATTGGGAGGACGGCAGACCCCTGTTTCTGGTCTTTTTCCCCCTCTATCCCTGGCTGGTGCGGCTGGTTTGCCCCTTGACGGGGCATAATACCATGGCGGCGGGCTTGATGGTGTCCTTTTTGTGCTATTCCGCGGGGTGCGTCTATCTGTACCGGCTGGCGGCCTGGGAGCTGGGGAAAGGTGCCGCCCGGCGGACGGTTCTCTTTTTGTCTCTCTTTCCATATGCCTTTTTCTTCGGCGGGGTGATGACCGAGGGGCTATTCCTGCTGACTACGGCCGCCGCTCTCTGGCACATCCGCCGCCACCGTTGGTGGCGGGCGGGTATGTGGGGTGTTTTGGCCGCTATGACCCGCATGCATGGTCTGTTACTCATTGGGGCGGCGGGAGCGGAATTGGTAGAGAGTCTGGGGAAATTTGACGGGAGGGCCATCCTCCGCCGCCTGCCGGCGGTACTACTGCCCGCTGTGGGCAGCCTGGCCTATCTCGGCCTCAACGCCGCCGTGGCGGGGGCTCCCTTTGCCTTTACGGTGATGCAGGAGCACTGGAGCCAGGGCTTATGCTGGATCTCAGACACTCTGTGGTATGTGCTGCAAAATGCCCTGTCCTACTATGACGAGGCGATACGGATTCAGATCTGGATTCCCACCCTGCTGCTTTTTGCCGCCTTTTTCCCACTGCTCTGGTACGCCCGCGGGCGGTTTCGGAGCATGTATACGCTCTATGCCTTCGCCTATCTGGTGCTCAACTACTCCCTGTCCTGGCTGCTCAGCGCCGGGCGCTACCTGTCCTGCGCCCTGCCGTTCTTCCTGTTCGCCGCAGGGCTGACGGAAAAACGGCCCCGGCTCACCGCCCTGCTGGCGGGCGGGATGGGGGTCGGGTTCCTGGCGAACCTGTGGTGCTACCTGTTGGGCGGGCAGATTATGTGAACGGAGGGATTCCATGCCGTTTTTCTACTATTATGACCCCTATTACTGGATGATCCTGGTACCGGCCATGCTGATCGCCCTGCTGGCCCAGCTCAATGTGTCCTCCACCTTCAACCGTTACTCCCGTATGGCCAGCCGCCGGGGCTTTACCGGCGCCCAGGCGGCGGAAGCAGTATTGCGGGCCCACGGCATTCAAAATGTGCGCATTGAGCGGGTCTCCGGCCGGCTGACCGACCACTACGATCCCCGGAGCAATGTCATCCGCCTGTCCGACGCGGTGTACGGCTCCAACAGCATTGCGTCGGTGGGAGTGGCCGCCCACGAGGCGGGCCATGCGGTGCAGTACGCGGTGGGGTATGGCCCCATTAAGCTGCGTTCCGCCCTGGTGCCCATCTGCAATATCGGCTCCCAGCTCTCCCTGATTTTGATCGTCATCGGCCTGCTGCTCTACTCCAAGCCCCTGTTCGGCGTGGGCGTGCTGCTGTTTGCCACGGCGGTGGTGTTCCAGCTTGTAACGCTGCCGGTGGAGTTCAACGCCTCCCGCCGGGCCATTGCCAGCCTGGAGGGCACCCATCTGCTGGAGGACGATGAGCTTCGGGGTGCCCGCAAGGTGCTGGGGGCTGCCGCCATGACTTATGTGGCAGCCCTGCTGGTCTCCCTGGCTCAACTGCTGCGGTTCCTGCTGGCCTTTGCAGGACGACGGAGGGATTAGATGAAGCAGGCCCGAGAAGTGGCACTGGACGCCCTTACTGCCTGCGAGAGGCAGGGCGCGTGGTCAGACGGATATCTGAAAAAGGCCATCGGCGGAGCGAAGCTGGACGGCCGGGATGCCGCTCTGGCGACCCGGCTGTGCTTCGGTGTACTCCAAAACCGGATGCTGCTGGATTTTTACCTTTCAAAGCTGTGTGCCACCCCGCTGCACAAGCTGGAGGCGTCTATCCGCAACCTGCTGCGCCTGGGAGCCTATCAGCTTTTGTATCTGAACCGGGTGCCGGATCACGCCGCCGTCAGCGAGGCGGTGTCCTTGGCCCGAAAGAAGGCCAAAAATCCCAGGGCCGCAGGGCTGGTCAACGGGGTGCTCCGCAGCCTGATCCGCCAGCGGGAGGCGCTGGAGCCGCCCGCCGACCTCTCCACCCGGTACAGCCATCCTCAGTGGCTGGTGGATTCCTTCGTTGCCCGGCTGGGCAGAGAGGAGGCGGAGGCCCTGCTGGCCGCCGACAACGGCGAGCCCCCCACCTGTGCCCAGGTAAACACCCTCAAAATCTCCGCAGAGGAGCTGGCTGCCATGCTGACGGCCGAGGGGGTGGCAGTGGAACCCCATCCCTGGCTGCCGGACTGCCTGTTCCTGAACGGCACCGGAAGTCTGGAACACCTGGAGGCGTTCCAGAAGGGGTACTTTTACATCCAGGATGCCGCCGCCCATCTGGCGGTGCTGGCCGCCGCGCCGCAGCCGGGGTGGAGGGTGCTGGACGCCTGTGCAGCCCCTGGAGGCAAATCCTTCGCCGCCGCTATCGCCATGGAGAACCGGGGGAGCGTCACCTCCTGTGATATTCACCCCCACAAGCTGCGCCTGATCGAGGCGGGCTATCAGCGGCTGGGCCTGGATATCATCCATGCAAACCTGTTGGACGGCAAGGAGCGAAAAGCCGAATTACTTAACAGCTTTGATCTGATAATCGCCGATGTACCCTGCTCCGGCTTGGGTATCATCCGCAAGAAGCCGGACATTCGCTACAAGGATCCTGAGCCTCTGGAGAACCTGCCCCGTGTGCAGGCCGCCATTCTGGACAATGTGGCGGATTATGTGCGCCCGGGCGGCGTGCTTCTCTACGCCACCTGCACCCTGCTGGAGCGGGAGAATGAGGGGGTCGTGAGAGCGTTTTTGGACAAGCAGAGAGACTTTACACTAGAGGGATTCCAAGTTTCTGGCCCCTTCTTGGATACAGACACCGGCATGCTCACCTGCTGGCCCCACCGCCACGGCACCGACGGCTTTTTCTTTGCCAAGCTCAGGAGGATTTAAGATGGATTATGAGGTGTATCCCCGTGTTGGGCTGGGGCCTTTCCGCTTGGGCATGACACAGGAGGAGGCGGAGAAACTCCGGAACCGGCTGGGCCTGCCTAAGCCCCCTGACTCCTTTTACCTGGAGTATGAAGAAGGCTGCTTGTCCCGGATCGGACTGAATACGTCGGAGAATATCCGGATTTTGTACCGTGGTCAGGATCTGATCCACACCCATGTGGAGGATGTGATTGCCGTCCTGTCAAAGGAGTCCGGCTTTGTGTGCGACTGTGTGGATCATGACCTGGCGGATACTTACAACTTTCCGGTGCTGGGACTGGAGCTGTGGCGGGAGGAACCTTATCACCCTAAACTGCTGAAAGAACCCGGCTTTCAGCGTATGATTACCCGGGATCCCTTTACAGATTATCAGCGCGGTTGGTATTTCCTTCAGGTTTGGGTGCAGTCGGATCAGTTCCGGGCTGATTTCCCTCTGAGGGAGTGCCCTGCCCCGGATTACGATTCCTGGTTTTTGCGGCAGGAGGAGCCAGCGCCCATCCCACCGGAGCGTCTGGCAGCGGTGGCAAAAAAATACGGACTGGAGCCGCCGGGGAGGCCCGGCGGGGGAGAGAACGCATGACCGACATCAAATCCATGAATCTGACCGAGATGGCCGCCTATTTCAAGGAGCTGGGGGAGCCGGCGTTCCGAGCCAAGCAGGTGTTCCAGTGGCTTCACCGGGGCGTATTCTCTTTTGACGAGATGACCAACCTCTCCAAGCCTCTGCGGGAGAAGCTGGCCGCCTCCTGTATCCTCTACGCGCCCCAGGTGGAGCGCAGGCAGGTCTCCTCCCTGGACGGCACCATCAAGTACCTGTGGCGGCTGGGAGACGGAAACTGTATTGAAACGGTTTTGATGCGCTATCATCATGGGAATACTGTGTGCATCTCCTCTCAGGTGGGATGCCGCATGGGCTGTGCTTTCTGCGCCTCCACACTAGGGGGCAAGGTGCGGGACTTAACACCCGCTGAGATGCTGGATCAGGTGCTTTTCACCCAGATGGACTCCGGAGCCCCGGTCAGCAACATCGTGCTCATGGGCATTGGGGAGCCGCTGGACAACTTCGACACGGTGCTCCGCTTTCTGGAGCTGGTCAACAGCCCCGACGGCCTGAACATCGGTATGCGGCACATCTCGCTGTCCACCTGCGGCCTGACTGAAAAAATTGACAAATTGGCCGACTATCAGTTACAATTAACGTTGTCTGTGTCCCTGCACGCCCCCGACGACGAAACCCGGAGCCGCATCATGCCGGTCAACCGGAGCGTAGGGGTGGAGAAGCTGTTCGCCGCCTGCCGCCGGTATTTTGAAAAGACCGGCCGACGGATCTCCTATGAATACGCCATGATTGACGGAGTTAACGACGCCGACTGGCAGGCAGATCTGCTGGCTCGGCACCTGAAGGGGACGCCGGGGCATGTGAACCTGATTCCCCTCAACAATGTGGAGGAGAGCCCCCTCAAGCCCAGCAGGCGGGTGGCGGCCTTCCAGAAGCGGCTGGAGAGCCACGGCATCACCGCCACGGTACGCCGCAAGCTGGGGGGCGATATTGACGCCTCCTGCGGTCAGCTCCGCCGCAAGACAATGCAGCAGGAACACACTTAACATAAGTCGGCTCACGCCTGGCCGCGCAGGGCGTGAACAGAGGCAGACTGGCGCGGGAAAGAGGCAAGTTCAGTATGATACACGCATGGGGTATTACCGACAAAGGCGCGGTAAGAACACAAAATCAGGACGGTTTCTACTTAGACGTTCCTTCAGAGCACCTGGCGGTCGGCGTCGTGTGCGACGGGATGGGCGGGGCCAAGGCGGGCAATATCGCCAGTCTCATCGCCGTGGAAACCTTCGTGGACGCCCTGCAGGGCATGCAGCCGGATGGCGATGGCGAGGCGGGGCCAGCCGCCGTTCTTTCGCGGGCCGCGGAGACCGCCAATACGGCAGTCTATCACCGGGCCGTCACTGACCCGGACTGCCGCGGCATGGGCACCACTATGGTGGCGGCCTTGGTGGTGGAGCAGACCGCTTATCTGCTCAACATCGGAGACAGCCGGGCCTATCACATCAATGAAGACGGGATCACCCGCCTGACCCGGGACCACTCGGTGGTGGAGGACATGGTGGCGCGGGGGGACATCACCCCCGAGGAGGCCCGTACTCATCCCCGGAAGAACCTGATCACCCGGGCACTGGGCTCTGAGGAGCGCATCCGGGCAGATCTGTACGAGAAGGAGCTCCAGCCGGGGGACTTCCTGCTGCTCTGCTCCGACGGGCTGAGCAACATCGTCACGGACCAGGAGCTGCTCTACGAGGCCATCCACGGCGGGGAGCCGTCGGACTGCTGCCAGCGCCTGCTCCACATCACTCTGTCCAGAGGCGCGCCGGACAACGTTACGGCGGTCCTCTTTCAGATCGTTTAAAAGGGGGTAATGAACTATGGATCAGTACATAGGGAAATTACTCGACAACCGATATGAGATTATTGAGCGCATCGGGACGGGCGGTATGGCCGTGGTCTACAAGGGGCGGGATCACCGCCTCAACCGGCTGGTGGCGGTGAAGATTCTCAAGGAGGAGCTGGCTCAGGACGCTGAGTTCCGCCGCCGGTTCCACGATGAGTCCCAGGCCGTCGCCATGCTCTCCCATCCCAACATCATGGCGGTCTACGATGTGTCCCACTCCACGGAGCTGGATTACATCGTTATGGAGCTCATCGACGGCATCACCCTCAAGCAGTATATGCAGAAGAAGGGAGGCAAGCTGGCCTGGCGGGAGGCACTGCACTTCATCACTCAGATCATGAAGGCCCTCTCCCACGCCCACAGCCGGGGGATTATCCACCGGGATATCAAGCCCCACAACATGATGGTGCTGCGGGACGGCAGCCTGAAGGTGGCCGATTTCGGCATCGCCCGGCTCACCTCCGCCGCCCAGGCCACCCTGACCCAGGAGGCCCTGGGCTCAGTACACTATATCTCGCCGGAGCAGGCCCGCGGCAGCCATATCGACGCCCGCAGCGATATCTACTCCGCCGGTGTGGTACTCTATGAGATGATCACTGGCCGCCTGCCCTATGAGGGGGAGTCCCCGGTGGCGGTGGCGATCCAGCACATCAACTCCATTCCGCTCTCCCCACGGGAGATCGACCCAGAGATCCCAGAGGCTCTGGAGGCCATCACCATGAAAGCTATGGCCTCGGATGTCAACCAGCGCTATGTATCGGCAGACGCCATGCTGATGGATCTGGAGGAGTTCCGCAAGAATCCCAGCATCAATTTCGACTATACGCCCGCCGATCTGCTCATCGCCGACGGCGACGAGCCTACTCAGATTCTGGGCGCCAACACACCCCATACCGTGCGTTCCCAGCCGGCCCATGCCAGCCGGGCCGCGTCGGAGGAGCCCTATGCCCGTCCCACACCGAAGCCCCGCAAAAGCCGTGCGGTTCCCCTTGAGGACGAGGTGGACTACGACGACTATCCGGACCGGCGGGATGGGGGCGGCAGTCGTCTGCCCATTATTCTGGCTATTGCAGCAGTGGCCGTGTTTGTAGTCGGCATCGGCGTATTTCTCTGGGTCTCCTTCTTCAGCAGCCCGGGGCAGACTGTCTACAATGTCCCTAATCTGGTGGGTAAGACCATCGAGGAAGCGCGGGCGGACAGCGGCGTAACCGTGGCTCAATTTCAGGTCGTAGAGGGGCAGGAAGTGGACAGCACTTTACCCAAAGGACAGATTGTGAACCAGGATCCGCAATCGGGACGCAACGCTGCGGCGGGAACCACCATCACTGTCGATATCAGCAACGGCAGCGGCAGCACCGACGTGGAGGAGAACCGGATGCCCAACCTGGTGAATCAGGATAAGCGTCTGGCCATCAATACCCTGCGGGAACTCGGCTTCACCGAGGAGGCCGGTAATCTGGTTATCCGGGAGGAGACCTCGGAGGATGTAACCAAGGACTATGTGATTTCCACCGACCCGGTGGCGGAGACCGATCTGGCCGATGTGGAGAAGGTCACTCTTGTAGTCAGCAGCGGTGTCAAGACGGAAACCTCTGTTATTATCCCGTTCCTCGGCATGACAGAGCAGGAGGCCCGCGCTAAGGCCGAGGGAACGCTGGGACTGGTGGTCGTATTTGACGAGCCTCAGTATAGCAATGACTACGCCGAGGGTCTGGTCTGCTGGCAGTCCATCCAGACGGGTACCGAGGTCGATAAGGGTTCCACCATCCATCTGCGCCTGAGCAAAGGGGCAGATCCCTCCACCTCTCCCGCCCCGGAGATCACCCCGACTCCCACGCCGGGGGCCTCTACCGACCCGGAGGTTTCCCCCACACCAGGCAGCGGAGGTGCGCTGAAGCCCATCAGCTATACGGTAAATCTGGCCAGCTCCGACAAGGAGACTGTCCGTGTCCGGGTCACAGTCAACGGGCAGGATCAGTTCAATGAGGACGTACAGACCGTACTAGGCGTCCGGGTGGTAACACTTTATGGAACCGGCTTCCAGCAAGTGGATGTCTATCTTGACGGGCAGCTCTCCGAGACCCGCATGATGAACTTCGGCTGATGGAAGGGATTATTTTAAAGGCCATCAGCGGCTTCTATTACGTGGACGGCGTAGATGGGGTTCTGGTCGCCTGCCGCGGAAGGGGAAAGTTCCGCCATCAGAGGATCACCCCCCTGGTGGGGGACAAGGTCATCTTCACCCCTCTGGATAACGGGGCGGGGATTCTCGATGAAATCCTGCCCCGCAGGAACGAATTTCAGCGACCGGCGGTGGCCAACATTGATCAGCTCGTAGTCATTGCCTCCGGCGCCATTCCAGTTACCGACCCATTCCTGATTGACCGCGTGGTTTCCATTGCGGAGGGGCGGAACTGCCAGCCGGTCATCTGCATCAACAAGTGCGACCTGGATGCGGCGGAGGAGCTCTACCAGACCTACCGCGCTGCCGGGTTCCCCACCCTCCGGGTGAGCGCCGAGACAGGGGAGGGACTGGAGGAGCTCTCTGGGGCAATTGCTGGAAAGGTTTCTGCCTTTACAGGAAATTCCGGTGTGGGCAAATCCAGCATACTCAACGCCCTGGAGCCCGGCTTCCGCCTCCAGGTGGGGGAGGTCTCCGACAAGCTGGGCCGTGGCCGCCATACTACCCGCCATGTGGAGCTGTTTCGGCTCCGCTCCGGCGCCATTGTGGCAGATACCCCCGGCTTCTCCTCCTTCGACACGGAGGAGATAGAGCTCCGTCGCCCTGAGGAACTGCAATATACCTTTCGGGAGTTCGCCCCTTATCTGGAGCAATGCCGATTCACCGGCTGTTCTCATGTAAAGGAAAAGGGCTGTGCAGTTCTTGCTGCGGTAAAGGCTGGAGAGATCGCCCCCAGCCGTCACGCCAGCTATGTACGGCTGTATCAGCAGGCAAAGGAAGTGCCCGAATGGGAACGGAAATGAAGCGCGCGCTGCTTTTCGGCTCAGTCCCCTGCGGAGACGGGGCCTTTCTCCGCCCTTATCTGGACGGTGGCGGATGGACGGTCTTCTGTGCCGACGGCGGGGTACGCAACGCCCGTGCGGCCGGACTGCGGCCGGACTATCTGATCGGCGACTGGGACTCCGGCGGTGCGCCGGAGGGCGATGTCCCCTGCATCACGCTTCCGGTGGAAAAGGATATGACAGACCTCCAGGCAGCGGTGGATCAGGCACTGGAGCTGGATTACCGGGAGCTCCTGCTGTGCGGCTGTACTGGGGGACGGCTGGACCATACCGCCTCCAACTTGGTGCTTCTGGAGTGGATCGCCGACCACGGCGGCCGGGCGCTGTTGGTGGATGCCGATAATGAGGTGCGCCTGCTGGACAGTGGAGTGCTGCGGCTAACCAACCGTCCCTGCTATCACTACCTCTCTCTGGTTCCTCTGGATCGCCGCGTGACCGGCGTCACCCTGCGGGGACTCAAATATCCGCTGACCGACGCGGTACTCACTCGCGGCGACACCCTCTCAGTGAGTAATGAGCCGCTGGGCGACGAGGTGGAGATCTGCCTTTCCGCCGGCCGCGCCCTGCTGATCCGGAGCCAGCGCGTCTGATGAACTGGGAACCCTTGGCCGCCTCCTGCGTATACTGGTACAGAACCAGTTGCGAAAGGAGGCGGCCATTTTGACGCTACAAACCAGAAAGCGCCTGGGAACGGCAGCGCTGTGCGTGGGGGGGGCAGCCCTGCTGCTCCATCCGGCCTGTCTGATCGCCTTCGGTGCGGGTGCTTGGGCGGGTAGCCGGGGCAGAGACTGGCTCAAACGAATTTGGGACGACAGGGAGGCTGTGCTATGAAGATCGTCGTGGTTAAATCACCCAAAGCGCTGCGCGGAATACTCAAGACCATTTTCGGCATCCGGGGCGCATGAGCCACGGGCATAGTCTTCCCACCTTGTACATATAGTTCTGTAGCAGAATGCATGAAAAAGGGCTGCGGCCCGTACAAGGAGTGGAACGCTATGGAGCTGGAACTGGATCGGACTCAACGGAGCGGCTATGAGGCCGTACTGGATACAACCGTCTGCCGCGAGGAGACACTGGAGAGCATTGTACCGGATGCCTGTCCGGATATCCTTCGCATCTGCGATACCGAGGGCGTGGTATGCCTGCGGGACAAGGTGCTCCAGGATGGTCGGGTGGAGCTCTCCGGCTCGGTACGGGCGGCGCTGCTCTACCTCCCGGACGGTGAAGAGGGGATACGCCGGATGGAGGTGGAACTGCCCTTTTCCTGTACTCTGGAGCACCCGGCGCTGACGCCTCTGTGCCGCGTGGTAGCCCTGCCGCGGGTACAGGGGGCAGACGCCCGGCTGATCAACCCCCGCAAGGTGCTGGTCCGGGTGGATCTGGCTTTCTGTGTGCAGGTCTATGCCCCGGTGGAGGATGACATCTGCAGCGGAGTGCTGGCTCCGGAGGAAGCTGGTGTGCAGCAGATGTCTGAGCAGTGTGATGCCTGTACCACAGTCTGCGTGCAGGAGAAGCCCTTTACATTTTCTGATGAAATCAGCCTGTCCGGCAGCAAGCCGGAGGCGGAAGAGCTGCTGAAGTGCCGCGCTGCCCTGCGGTGCAGTGAGTCCAAGGTCATCGGAAACAAGCTTATTTTCAAGGGGGAGGGCCAGCTTCAGATGCTCTACCGCTCCTCCGCCGGCGGACTGTGCACAGCGGAATATGAGCTGCCCTTCTCCCAGATCATGGAGATTACCGGGGCGGGGGAGGAGTCCACCTGTGATGTGTACGTGGTTTTGACCGGCCTGGACTGCGCCCTGGACAGCGGCGACGGCCGCACCATCAGCGTCTCCATGGGGCTGCTGGCCCAAGCGGTGGTGCGGGAGGAGCGCACGCTCCAGATGCTGACGGATGTGTACTCTACCGCCTTCCAGCTTACGGCGGAGAGCCGGACCTATACGCTGGGCCGTCTGGTGGAGCACGGGGAGAAGGAGCTGACAGTGCGGGAGATCCTGGAAACCGGGATGCTGGCCCAGGAGGTGTCGGACGCCTATGTGACCATCGGCGCCATCACCCAGAGCCGGGACGGGAGACGGGTGACGCTGACCGCCGAGGCCAACGTGACGGTGCTCTACCTCACGGAGGACGGCGCCCGCACCTCCATCACCCGGCAGCTCCAGGCCGCCTGCCCCCTGGAGCTGCCTGAGGAGGCGTCCTGCTCCTGCCACTGCGGCTGTACCGCCCCTGTCTTTGCCACCCCGACGACGGGTGGCATTGAGGTGCGCTTCCCGGTGGGTTTCCGGTACACGGCCATGACCAGCCGCACCACAGCCGCCGTGTCTGCGGTCCATATGGATGAGGGTACCCCCCGGGATCACTCCGGCCAGCCCTCCATTGTTCTGCGTATGGTAGGAAACGGGGAACGGCTCTGGGACATTGCCAAGTCTTACGGTACCACCGCACAGGACATCATGTGCGCCAACGCGCTGGAGGAGGACGTGGCCCCGGAGGGGCAGCTCCTGCTCATCCCACGCAAGCGGTAAAACCAGCCCGCCCGGCAAATGCCGGGCGGGCTTTTTGGTTCTGTCCGGGGACGAGGCATAATTTACGGCTTATCCCCATAGGTATGTAGAGAAAACGACCGGCTCATGCGGCCGAAGGAGGAATCGCAAGTGGAACAACGCAAGATCTATGAAGATATTGCCCTGCGTACCGAGGGGGATATCTATATCGGCGTCGTGGGGCCGGTGCGGACGGGAAAATCGACCTTTATCAAACGCTTCATGGAGACCATGGTCATCCCCAATATCGACAACGTGTACCGCCGGGAGCGGGCCCGGGATGAGCTGCCCCAGAGCGGCTCCGGGCGCACCATCATGACCGCCGAGCCCAAATTCGTCCCGGAGGAGGCCGTTCAGGTCACCATGGACAACGGGGCGGCCTTCTCCGTCCGCCTCATCGACTGCGTAGGCTATATGGTTCCCGGCGCGGTGGGCTCCCTGGAGGACGACAGCCCCCGCATGGTAACCACCCCCTGGTTTGACTATGAGATCCCCATGACCGAGGCCGCGGAGATCGGCACACGCAAGGTCATTGCGGAGCATTCCACCATCGGTATCGTGGTCACCACAGACGGTTCCATTACCGACATCCCCCGGGAGGACTATCTGGAGGCGGAGGAGCGGGTGATCACCGAGCTCAAGGAGTTGGGAAAGCCCTTCCTGGTGGTGCTCAACTCGTCCTACCCCAATTCCGACCGGGCACAGGCCATCCGGGCGGACATCGCCTCCCGCTATGACGTGACGTGTGTGTGCGCCGACTGCCTGGAGCTGGACGAGGCGGCGGTAACCGCCATCATCAAGGGGGTGCTCTACGAGTTCCCGGTGAAGGAGCTGGATCTGTTCCTGCCCCCCTGGGTGGACGCCCTGCCTTACGACCACCCCATCAAGAGCGGCCTGTATACGGCCATCCGGGAGGGGGCGGCCGGGATGCACCGCATCCGGGATGTGGAGCGTACGGTCACCGCCATTGGGGAGTGCGACACTGTCAGCAGCGCCCGTATCACCTCCATCAGCCTGGGCACCGGTCTGGCCGCCGCCCAGCTGGAGCTGCCCCGGGGGCTGTTCTACGATACGCTCTCCGAGCAGTCCGGCTTCACCATCCACGACGATGGTGATCTCATGGAGCTGCTCTCCAGCCTTGCCCACGTCAAAACGGAGTATGACAAGGTAGCCGGGGCGCTGGAAGAGGTTAAGTCCACCGGTTACGGCATCGTGGTGCCCAGCACCGACGAGCTGGTGCTGGAGGAGCCGGAGATCGTCAAGCAGGGGGGACGCTATGGCGTGCGCCTGAAGGCCTCCGCCCCCTCCATCCACATGATCCGTGCGGACATCGAAACCGAGGTCTCGCCCATCGTGGGCAACGAAAAGCAGAGCGAGGAGATGGTCAATTTCCTGCTTCAGGAGTTCGAGGGGGACACCAAGGCCATCTGGCAGTCCAATATCTTCGGCAAGTCCTTCCATGAGCTGGTCAGCGAGGATTTGAACGGCAAGCTCAAGCGCATGCCCGACGACGCCCGCGCCAAGCTCCAGGAGACACTCCAGCGCATCATCAACGAGGGCTCCGGCGGACTGATCTGCATCATTCTGTAAAACGAGGGGGCGTCCCAGATGGGACGCCCCCTCGTGGTCTATTTCTGAATGAGCTGTGAGGCAGCCAGAACGGCCAGCGGCAGGTACATAAACAGGAGGGTAAGCCGCTGCCATGTGCCCTCCTGGGCCAGCCGGGTGCCACGCCACGCCTCCTTGTCCGCCATAACAAAGAGGGTGAAACAGCACACATCGAGGGCAAAACAGATCAGGGAGAATACCCCGGCCCCGCCGGCACCATCCCGAAAAGCCAGCAGCGCCACCAGAAGGGGAGCAAAGGCCAGGGCCAGGAAGCCCAGAACCGAGCCGACGCCGTGGATGCGGGAGGCCGCTGTCTCCACCGCTTTGTCGGCATTGACGCTGAACAGCCCGGCCAGTACCCCTGCCCCCAGGGCGAACACGCAGAGCACCGCGATCAGCAGCCCGGTCAGGACAGGAGAGCGGTTTCCAAAGGCAGCCCATAGGTCTGGTGTGGCGGCGCACAGGAGCAGCCCCAGCGCCACCAGCCACACCCGGTACACCCACCGCACCGGACTTTCCGGGCTGCCCAGCACGCTCATGACCTGCCGCCGGTGGGAGTAGCCGGGGTAAAATGGGGCCAGCAGGAAGGGGAGGAGCAGATCCAGCCCGGCCGCCGCCAGCAGGAAATACCAGCCCACGCTCACCCCACCCCCTCGGTCAGAAAATCCGCAATCGCCTGCCGGTTGCAGAGCTTCAGGCTCTTATAGCCGGTCTCCACCCAGCCCCGTCGGTCGAAGTCCCCCAGCACCCGGCTCACCGTTACCCGGCTCACCCCCACAGAGGAGCCGATCTCCTCATGGGTACAGTGGAGCAGACCCCTGGCGTCCGGCTCGAGGGCCAGCAGATGGCGGGCGATGCGCTTGTCCGCCTGCAAAAAGGCGCTGTCTACATGGCCAGAGAGCAGGCGCACCGTGCGGGCCAGATACTCCAGCATGGAGATGGCCAGGTCCGGCCGGCGGGCAAACACCGCCTCCAGATGCTGCCGGTTCACCGAGATCAGCTCGCACGGGGTGACCGCCACGGCGGAGGAGACCCGTGGCTGCCGGTCAAAGAAGGACGCCTCGCCGATGAGCTCCCCGCCGTGGTGGAGGGCCAGGGTGCGCTCGTCCCCGTCGGGAGAGCTGATAAAGCACTTCACCGTTCCGGTGAGGATATAGTAAAACTGCGCGGCCTCCGTGTCCTGTAAATAGATCATCTGCCCCGGCTCTCGATGGTGGGTGGGCTGCCCCTCCGCCAGCGGCGCCCAGATGTGGTCCTGCGCCATTGCGTTCACCTCCTGTTTGGTCAATTGTAACACGCTTTACATTCTTTTGGCAAGGGGCCATGCTATTCTGGTGCCACTGAAATAAAAAGGAGGCACCCAACCATGGGAATGACCATGACTCAAAAGATCCTGGCCAGGCACGCCGGCCTGGAGCATGTTGTCCCCGGCCAGCTGGTGGAGGGCAAGCTGGATCTGGTGCTGGGCAACGATATCACCACCCCGGTGGCCATCGCCGAGTTCAACAAGGCGGGGCTGACCCAGGTGTTCGACCGGGAAAAGATCGCGCTGGTTCTGGATCACTACACCCCCTGCAAGGATATCAAGGCCGCCCAGCTCTGCGCCCAGGTACGGGAGTTCGCCAAGCGCTTTGACATCACCCATTTCTACGATGTGGGCTGCATGGGTGTAGAGCACGCCCTCCTGCCCGAGCAGGGCCTGACCGCCCCCGGCGAGGCCATGATCGGCGCCGACTCCCACACCTGCACCTACGGCGCGGTGAACATGTTCTCCACCGGCGTGGGCTCCACCGATATGGCCGCGGGCATGGCCACGGGGCTGGCTTGGTTCCGCATCCCCTCCGCCATCAAGGTCACCCTCAAGGGCAAACTCCAGCCCTGTGTATCCGGCAAGGACGTGATCCTCCACCTGATCGGCACCATCGGCGTGGACGGCGCCCTTTACAAGTCCCTGGAGTTCGGCGGGAAAGGGGTAGCCTCCCTGTCCATGGACGACCGCTTCACCATCGCCAACATGGCCATTGAAGCCGGGGCCAAGAACGGCATCTTTCCCGTGGACGACAAGACCCGGGCCTATCTGGACGGCCGGGTCACCCGCGCCTGGGAGGCCGTGGAGCCCGATGCCGACGCCGAGTACGAGCGGGAGGTGGTCATCGATCTGGATACCCTCCAGCCCACGGTTGCCCTGCCGCACCTGCCCTCCAACACCCGCACCGTGGATCAGGCGGCGGGCACCCACATTGACCAGGTGGTGATCGGCTCCTGCACCAACGGCCGTCTGGAGGATCTCCGCCAGGCCGCGGCAGTGCTCAAGGGCCGCAAAGTGGCCGCCGGAGTGCGCTGCATCGTCATCCCCGCCACCCAGCAGATCACCCTGGACGCCATGGCCGAGGGGCTGATCCAGACCTTTATCGAGGCTGGCTGTGCCGTGTCCACCCCCACCTGTGGCCCCTGCCTGGGCGGCCACATGGGCGTGCTCTCCGACGGGGAGCGGGCCATCTCCACCACAAACCGCAACTTCGTGGGCCGCATGGGCCCCGTCAGCTCCGAGATCATCCTGGCCAACCCCGCGGTGGCCGCCGCGTCCGCCGTGGCGGGCTGTGTGGCGGATCCCCGCAAGCTCTGATGGAGGTGTAAGGCAATGAAGGTTTACAAATACGGCGACAACGTGGATACCGACGTAATCATTCCCGCCCGGTATCTCAACGCCCCCGATGAAAAGTCCCTGGCCTCCCACTGTATGGAGGACATCGACGCCGGCTTCGCCTCCACCGTGGAGCCGGGCGACATCATCGTGGCTGGGGCCAACTTCGGCTGCGGCTCCTCCCGGGAGCACGCCCCCCTGGCCATCAAGGCCTGCGGCGTCAAGTGCGTCATCGCGCCCTCCTTCGCCCGCATCTTCTACCGCAACGCCATCAACATCGGCTTTCCCATTCTGGAGTGCGCCGAGGCGGCGGAGGGCATTCAGGCCGGCGACACGGTGAGCGTGGACTTCGGTACCGGCGTGATCACCGACGAGACCACCGGCAAGACCTATCAGGCCGCGCCCCTTCCCGCCTTCGTCCAGGGCATCGTGGACAACGGCGGCCTGCTCAAATCCCTGAAGGCGAGAGGTGCGGCGAAATGAATTATAAAATTGCGCTCATCCGCGGCGACGGCATCGGCCCCGAAGTGGTGGGGGAGGCCGTCAAGGTGCTGGAGGCCGTCGGCCAGAAGTTCGGCCACAGCTTCACCTATGAGGAGGTGCTGCTGGGCGGCTGCGCCACCGACGCGGTGGGGAAGAGCTATCCCGACGGCACCGCCGAGAAGTGTCGGGCCTGCGACGCGGTGCTGCTGGGCGCTGTGGGCGGCCCCAAGTGGGGTTCCGACAAGCCCGCCGAGCAGCGGCCTGAGACCGCCCTGCTGGCCATCCGAAAGGATCTGGGCCTGTATGCCAATCTGCGCCCCGCTGCCCTGCGCCCCGCCATGGCGGACGCCTGCCCTTTGAAGAAGGAGACGGCGGAGAAGGGCATCGACCTGATGATGGTGCGGGAGCTGACCGGCGGCATCTACTTCGGCCAGAGGGAGCGGTACGACACCCCTGACCGGGGTGTGGAGTGCGCCGACCGGATGGCCTATTCCGAGCAGGAGATTGAGCGCATCGGCCGCCGGGCCTTTGAGCTGGCCAGCCTCCGCCGCAAGAAGGTGTCCAGTGTGGACAAGGCCAATGTGCTGGAGACCTCCCGCCTGTGGCGCTCCGTCATGCACCGGCTGGCGGAGGAGTATCCCGACGTGCAGTACGAGGATGTGCTGGTGGACAACTGCGCCATGCAGCTCGTGAAAGACCCCGGCCAGTTCGACGTGGTGGTTACTGAGAACATGTTCGGCGACATTCTCTCCGATGAGGCGAGCATGGTCACCGGCTCCATCGGCCTGCTGCCATCCGCCTCCATCGGCGATACCGCCCCCGGCCTCTACGAGCCGATCCACGGCTCCGCCCCCGACATTGCGGGTCAGGACAAGGCCAACCCCATCGCCACCATCCTGTCGGTGGCCATGATGTTCCGCTACTCCTTCCACCTGGCCGCCGAGGCCGACGCGGTGGAGGCGGCAGTGGACGCGGTACTGGCCGAAGGCTGGCGCACCCCCGACATCGCCGGGCCGGGCGTCACCCCCATCGGCACCCAAAAGATGGGCGAACTCATCTGCCGTCATATTGGATGAAAACAGGGCAGCCAAAAGGCTGCCCTGTTTCTTGTGTTTGCCCACTTCATATGGTATACTGGCTCTATCTTGTAACGGAGAGGGGAACAAACCAATGAAATATATCTGCGCACTTCTGTCTGTCAGGGACATTCACGCTGCAAAAGCGTTTTATCAGGAATTGTTTGGTCTGGAGGTGGCCCAGGATTACGGGAGAAATATTGCCTTTACCTGTGGGCTGGCGCTGCAACAGGATTTTGACTGGCTAATTGGAGTGCCGAGTATGCACGTGCGGAAAAAGCCCAACAATATGGAATTGGTCTTTGAAGAGACGGATTTTGATGGATTTATTGAAAAGCTGGATGCCTATCCGGGTATAGAACGGCTTGGCGGCATCATCGAACACGACTGGGGCCAGCGGGTGGCACGCTTTTACGATCCAGATGGGCACCTCATTGAAGTGGGGGAGGACATGGGGATGGTAATCCGCCGTTTTCTGGCTTCCGGCATGACTATGGAGGAGGTTTCGGTCAAAATGGGTGCCTCCATAGGAGACTTGACCAAACTCCTGAACACAGTTCCAAGCTCCGAAAAGGGGTAGGAACAGCAGATACCAGCTTGATCTTTCGCTGTATTTATTGCTATAATAATAAAAATATTTGTGGGGAGGGGGATATGTTATGATTCTGGCGGTAGACGTGGGCAATTCCAATACGACGGTCGGCCTGTTCAACGGTACAGGGGAGTTATTGTTCCGCGCCCTGCTGGAGACCTCCCGCAGCAAGACCCGGGATCAGTGCGCCATCGAGCTCCTGGGCGTCTTTCAGCTCTATGGGGCGGATGCGTGCACGGTAGACGGGGCCATCCTCTCCAGCGTCGTTCCGCCGCTGACTACCATCTTCACCGATGCCATCGCCCGCCTGACCGGCATCCCCCCCATGGTGGTGGGCCCTGGCATCAGGACCGGTTTGAACATCAAGGCCGAGATCCACAACCAGTTGGGCAGTGACATCGTGGCCTCTTCGGTGGCGGCGATCGCCAAATATCCAAGCCCCATTGTCATGGTGGACATGGGTACGGCCACCTCTTTGTCCCTCATTGTAGGCAGCGTATACGAGGGCTGCATCATTATGCCGGGGCTGGCCCTGGCGCTGGACGCTCTGTCGGAGCGGGCGGCCGCTCTTCCGCCTATCTCCATTGAAACCGCCTCCCCGGTGGGCCTCATGGGCCACACCACAGAGGAGGCCATGCGCTCCGGCGTGCTCTACGGACACGCCAGCATGGTGGACGGGATGCTGGAGCGCATTGAGGAGAGCATAGGCCAAAGCGTCACCACCGTGGCCACCGGCGGAAATGCCCCTCGGATTCTGCGCTACTGCAAGCGTCCCATTCAATATGACGCCGATCTGATCATGACCGGACTTTATTTGCTCTACCAGAAAAACGCAAAAAAGTACCGGAAAGCGTGACCGGCCACGCCATTTTTTGTACTCAACGGCTGTCTGCCGTGGGTAAATAAATTGCGCTGCATCCTTCCAGGTAAGGAGCGGCAGCAGGCGGTAATTTCATATGAGAGCAAGCGAAAAGACCAGACGCCTGACCGGACTGGCCCTGATGACGGCCATTATTGTTGTCCTGCAGGTAGTCGCCAGTTTTGTCAAGTTCGGCCCCTTCACCATCACGCTGGCCCTGGCGCCGATCCTGATCGGCGCGGCCCTGTACGGCCCGAAGGCAGGCGCGTGCCTGGGCGGGGTATTCGGTGCCGTCGTATTGTTGGCCTGCATTTTGGGCTGGGACCCCGGTGGAGCGATCCTGTGGAATGCCAATCCCTTCCTGACCGCCTTGGTCTGCTTGGGCAAGGGCATCCTGGCCGGTCTGGCTGCCGGCCTGGTCTATCGGGCCATCGCCTGGGGCGGCAAATCCCACAGCAGCGGTCGTATGCTGGGCGGCTCCATTGCCGCTGGCATCGTCAGCCCGGTGGTCAATACCGGCCTGTTCCTGCTGGGTCTGTTTTTCCTGTTCCCGACCTATTTGGAGGCATGGGCCACCGGTGCTGGGCAGACGGTCATTACTTATATGATCTTTACTATGGTCAGCATCAATTTTGTTCTGGAACTGTTGATTAACCTGGTGCTCAGCACGGTGATTGTCCGCGTGGTCAGCGCCCGGAGCCACTCCTGAGTTTATCGGCGTCTGCCAGTCGGCAGGCGCCGATTTTGCATTTTTAGGATTAAGGACTTGCAAAACGTCGCAAAGCCGCATATAATAAAATACGATTTTAAAGTACAAGGGAGCGATTTCAGTGAAAGAGCTGTCCAGGATTGCATCGGCCGTACAGGCCTCCACCACCATGGCTATCGACGCCATGTTCAAGCAGATGAAGGCCGACGGTGTGGATGTGATCGGCTTCGGAGCGGGGGAGCCCGACTTCAACACCCCTGACAACATCAAGGCAGCCGGCATTGCGGCCATTGAGCAGAACGTCACCCGCTATCCCCCCGCAGCCGGCACGGTGGAGCTGCGTCAGGCGGTGTGCGGCCGCATGAAGGCCGACTACGGACTGGAGTACAAGCCCAGCCAAGTGGTGGTGAGCAGCGGCGCCAAGCACTTGGTCTACCTGGCTTTGCGGGCAGTGGTCAACCCCGGTGACGAGGTCATTCTGCCGGCGCCCTACTGGGTGAGCTACATTGAGCTCATCAAGATGGTGGGCGGCGTGCCGGTGGTTGTGACCGCCACCGAGGCAGAACACTTCAAGCTGACAGCGGAAAAGCTCTCTGCCGCCATCACCCCCAGGACCAAGGCCATTCTGCTCAACAATCCCTCCAACCCAACCGGCATGATGTACGACCGGGAGGAGCTGGAGGCCATCGCCGCTGTGTGTACCCAGGCGGATATTTATGTGATTTCCGACGAGATCTACGCCTGCCTGGCCTACGACGGCCGCACCTTCACCAGCTTCGCCTCCCTCAGCGCCGACGCCAAGGAGCGCACCATCCTGGTCAACGGCGTATCCAAGGCATACGCCATGACCGGCTGGCGCATCGGTTACGCCTGCGCCAACGACGTCATCGCCAAGGTGATGGCCAATTACGTCAGCCACTCCACCGGTTCTCCGGTGGCCATCTCCCAGAGGGCCGCCGCCGTGGCCCTCTCCGGTTCCCAGGCGGAGATTGAGACCATGCGCCAGGCCTTTGAGCAGCGCCGCAACTACATTGTGGAGCGGATGAACGCCATCCCCGGCGTGAGCTGCATCCAGCCGGAGGGGGCGTTCTATGTGATGATGAACCTGGAGCAGCTTCTCGGCAAGACCATTCACGGGGTGGAGATCACCAATGACGACGTGTTCGCCGACGCCTTCCTGAAGTACGGCCTGGTGGCGGTGGTACCTGGCTCCGGCTTCGGAGCGCCCAACTTCGTCCGCTGGTCCTACGCCACTTCTATGGAAAATATCAAAGAGGGCCTGGACCGTCTGGAAAAATTTTTGGCGGAATGACAACGGCAAAAACAGGGGGCGGAACTTGTGTCCGCCCCCGTTTTATGATATTCTAGCCAGTGAAATCTGAGGAGAAAGAGGTCTTTGCATGCACGACCGTTATGAGAGCCCGCTGTCCTCCCGCTACGCCAGCGACGAGATGCAGTATATCTTTTCGCCCGACAAGAAATTTTCCACCTGGCGCCGCCTGTGGGTCGCCCTGGCCCGGGCCGAGATGGAGCTGGGACTGCCGGTGACCCAGGAGCAGGTGGACGAGCTGGAGGCCCACCTCACCGACATTGACTACGACAAAGCCGCGGCGTATGAAAAGAAGCTCCGCCACGACGTGATGGCACACGTCCACACCTATGGCGAGGCGTGCCCCAAAGCTATGCCCATCATCCACCTGGGAGCCACGAGCTGCTATGTGGGGGACAACACCGACGTGATCCTCATGCGGGAGGCCCTTCTGCTGGTGCGCGACAAGCTGGTACAGGTGCTGGCCCGCCTGGCGGAGTTCGCGGAGCAGTACAAGGCCCTGCCTACCCTGGGCTTCACCCACTTCCAGCCCGCTCAACTGGTGACGGTGGGGAAGCGGGCCACCCTCTGGATGAACGAGCTGCTGATGGATCTGGAGGAGGTGGAGCACCGCATCGCCTCTCTGAAGCTGCTGGGCAGCAAGGGCACCACCGGCACTCAGGCATCCTTCCTGGAGCTGTTCGAGGGAGACCATGAGAAATGCCGGGCGCTGGAGCGGAAGATCGCCGCCGAGATGGGCTTCGACGCCGTGGTGCCCGTTTCGGGTCAGACCTATTCCCGCAAGATGGACTATGCGGTGTTGTCCACCCTCTCCGGCATTGCCCAGTCTGCCAGCAAGTTCGCCACCGATCTGCGCCTGCTCTGCCACCTGAAGGAGGTGGAGGAGCCCTTTGAGAAAAACCAGATCGGTTCCTCCGCCATGCCCTACAAGCGCAATCCCATGCGCTGCGAGCGCATCTGCGCCCTGGCCCGCTATGTGATGGCCGACGCGGTCAACCCTGCGGTCACCGCCTCCGCCCAGTGGTTCGAGCGTACTCTGGACGACTCGGCCAACAAGCGTCTGTCCGTGCCCGAGGCTTTCCTGGCGGTGGATGCCATTCTGAGCATCTATGCCAACGTGGCCGGAGGACTGGTGGTCCATGAGAAAGTGATCGAGCGCCACGTGCGGGAGGAGTTGCCCTTCATGGCCAGTGAGAACATCCTGATGGACGCTGTGAAGCGGGGCGGCAACCGGCAAGAGCTCCACGAGCGTATCCGCGTGCTCTCCCAGGAGGCAGGAGCCAACGTAAAGGACTGTGGCCTTAGCAACAACCTGATTGAGCTCATCGCCGCCGACCCGGCCTTCTCCATGCTGAGCCGGGAGGAGCTGACCGCCCATTTGGAGCCGGCCCGCTATATTGGGCGCTGCCCGCAGCAGGTGGAGGATTTCCTTGCTCACGATGTCCAGCCCGTGTTGGAGCGCTATGCTGCCGCCCTACAGGGCAAAGAGACGGAACTGAAGGTTTAAGAGGAGGATATTGAATATGGAAAAAGCAGTACGCCGCATCGGCGTGTTTACCAGCGGGGGCGATGCCCCTGGTATGAATGCCGCCATCCGGGCAGTGGTGCGTACCTCTCTGCACATGGGGATTGAATGTGTGGGCATCCGCCGGGGCTACCACGGTCTGATCAACGGCGATTTCACCAAGCTGACCTTTGAGAGCGTAAGCGACTTGTCCCGTCGGGGCGGCACCATGCTCTACTCCGCCCGCAGTGAGGAGTTCAAAACCCCTGCTGGCCAGGAGAGGGCGGTGGCTACCTGCAAGATGCTGGGGCTGGACGCCCTAGTGGGCATCGGCGGCGATGGTACCTTCAGCGGCTTGCTCTGCCTGGCCAAGAGAGGACTTTCCGTTGTGGGCATTCCCGGCACCATTGACAACGACATTGCCTGTTCCAGCTATACCATCGGCTATGACACCGCCTGCAACACCGCGCTGGAGTCCATCGACAAGCTGCGGGACACCATGCAGTCTCACGAGCGCTGTTCCGTGGTGGAGGTCATGGGCCACCGGGCGGGCCATCTGGCCCTTACCGTGGGCGTGGCCTGCGGCGCTACTGCCGTGATCGTCCCGGAGCACCCTGTGGACTATGAAGCCGACCTGCTGGAGCCCATCCGCCGGGCCCGTCTGGCCGGCCGTACCCACTTCATGATCATCGTGGCCGAGGGCGTAGAGGGCGGCGCCTACTCCATCGGCAAGGTCATCGAGGAGGCTACCGCCCTGGATACCCGGGTCACTGTGCTGGGACACATCCAGCGGGGCGGCTCCCCCTCCTCCCGCGACCGGATCACCGCTACCTACATGGGTTATGAGGCGGTGCGCCTGCTGGCCGAGGGCAAGACCTGCCGGGTGGTGGCCCTTCAGGGGGAGAACTATGTGGACTATGACATCACCGAGGCCCTCCAGATGACCAAGAGTCTGGATCAGCACACCTATGAGGTCATGCGCGCCCTCACCGGCGTGCATTGAGCGGAGAGCGGGCATGAAAAAGTGGTACGATGAGGAGTACGAGTTTCAGGTCGAGGTAACCGGCTTCCTCCGGGGCGACCATACTGAGCGGTATTGCCGCAACGGAGAGGAGGTCGGAGACCGGTATACCTGTACCTATGGCTGCCCGGTCAATCAGGACGGGCAGGGGATCTGCTCCAAGGCCATGCTACTGCTTTTCCCCCTCATGGAGGCCGTCCGAAGCGGCGGCGATCTGGAAAACGTAGGCGGAAGCGGCCCCTACTGCAAGGATATTGTGTGCCCCGACGGCTGCGTTCTCTTTCGCCTGACGGCAAAAAAACTGGGAAACGAGAACTTTTTCAAAGGAAATTTCCTGGACTGAGCCAGATAAAAAGCGGCCCTGTGCAAATGCACAGGGCCGCTTTTTCAGCAAGTTTTACGCCTCCTGAGAGACCAGCACCTTTTTCAGCCGTGCATAGCGGGGGAGGGAGTGTTCCTGCGGGGCCCGAGGGACGCCCTGAATCAGGGGGAGCACGTAGTCGATGAAGGGCTGCTCCAGGCCGTTCCCATCGGCGTTGATCCAGGCGCGGGGAACCGTCTTTTCCGCGTTGGCCACAATATCCAGGGGTTCCAGCACAGTCTCGCAGCGGTAGCCTCCCTCCCGGGTGCACCGGAAGGCCACCATCTTGTCGGAATACCCGGCGACCGCAGCCTCCACGGCCGCCTTGCCCGCCAGAAACGCCTCGTCGATGTCGGTCTGGGACGCGCTGTGGGCGCCGCAGCGCTGGGGTAGGGACAACTCGATGCCCCGCACCTTGGCGGAGGGCTCCCGCTGCCGGAGAAGGTCGGCCAGCAGCGCCGCCAGCCCCCCAAGCTGGGTGTGGCCGAAGCCGTCGTTGGCGGCGGCGGAAACTCCTTCGGCGATGAAGGCGCCGTCCGCCCGGTGGATTCCCTCAGAGACCGCGATCAGGCACTTGTTCTTCGCCTGATAGACCTGGTGGACATCCGCCAGAAAGCGTTCCATGTCAAAATCCACCTCGGGAAGGTAGATGAGATCCGGGCCGTAGCCCGCCCAGGCAGCCAGAGCAGCCGAGCCGGCCAGCCAGCCGGCGTGGCGTCCCATGATCTCCAGAACGGTAATGGTTCCGTTGTCGTACACATGGGTATCCCGTTGGACCTCCATGCAGGTGGTAGCGATGTACCGGGCTGCGGAGCCGAAGCCCGGGCAGTGGTCGGTGCCGTTGAGGTCATTGTCAATGGTCTTGGGCACGCCGATGACGCGGCACGCATAGCCCACGGACTGCATGTACTTGGAGATTTTGTTGCATGTGTCCATGGAGTCGTTGCCGCCGTTGTAAAAGAAATAGCGCACATCATACTTGCGGAAAATCTCGAGAATACGGCGGTAGTCGGTGTCATCCTGGCTGGGCTCAGCCAGCTTGTAGCGGCAGGAGCCCAGCGCGGAGGACGGGGTGTACCGCAGCAGCTCCAGCTCCCCGGCATCCTCCTGCCCCATATCGTACAGCCGGTCCTCCAGGACGCCCTGGATTCCGTTGGCCGCCCCCAGCACCCGTGTGATGCAGTCCGTGTCCAGGGCCGTGCGGATCACCCCGAGCGCGCTGGCATTGATGACCGCAGTGGGGCCTCCCGACTGCCCGATGATGCAGGCTCCTCTCAATTCACTCATGAATCGTACCTCCCTGACCGTAGTTTAGTTTGGTGAACCTAGCGGTTTTTGCGTAAATATCATAGCACGTCCTCTTGCAATTGGCAATGAAAACTGATAGAATCATGTGGCAAATAAACGAAGGAGATGAGCCCTCTATGCCACTGGTTACCACGAAGGAAATGTTCCGAAAGGCCTATGACGGCGGTTACGCCATCGGTGCGTTCAATGTAAACAATATGGAGATTGTTCAGGGCATCACGGAGGCGGCCAGAGAGGTTTGCGCCCCCATGATTCTCCAGGTGTCGAAGGGCGCCCGCGCCTATGCCAACCACACCTATTTAGTCAAGCTGGTGGAGGCGGCGGTCATTGAGTGCCCCGAGATCCCCATTGCCCTGCACCTGGATCACGGCCCGGATTTTGAAACCTGCAAGTCCTGCATTGACGGCGGCTTCACCTCCGTGATGATCGACGCCTCCTCCAAGCCTTTTGCCGAGAACATCGAGATCACCCGCAAGGTGGTCGAGTACGCCCACGACCACGGCGTGGTGGTGGAGGCCGAGCTGGGCGCGCTGGCCGGCATTGAGGACGACGTGCAGGTCTCCGCCGAGGAGTCCCACTACACCCATCCCGAAGAGGTGGAGGAGTTCGTCTCCAAGACCGGCTGCGACTCCCTGGCCATTGCTATCGGCACCAGCCATGGCGCCTACAAGTTCACCGCCGACCAGTGCACCCGCAACGAGAAGGGCGAATTGGTACCCCCGCCTCTGCGCTTCGACATTCTGGACGAGGTCTCCAAGCGCCTGCCTGGATTCCCCATCGTGCTCCATGGCTCCTCCTCTGTCCCCCAGGAGTACGTAAAGATGATCAATGAAAACGGCGGCAAGATGCCCGATGCCGTGGGTATTCCTGAGGAGCAGCTCCGCCAGGCTGCCCGTCTGGCCGTGTGCAAGATCAACATCGACTCTGATCTGCGCCTGGCCATGACCGGCACCATCCGCCAGTTCTTTGCCGAGCACCCCGACAAGTTCGACCCCCGCGAGTATCTGAAGCCCGCCCGGGCCAACATCAAGGAGATGGTCAAGCACAAGCTCATCCATGTGCTGGGCTGCGACGGCAAGGCGTAACATCTGCCCGGAAGCGGGGAGAGGAGAAATTCTCTCCCCGCTCTTTTCTTCTGGTTTAATCGCCCGGTTCCGCCGTAGGACAGGCTAAAAAAGCATTTGTGTGCGCGGTCAATTGCGCACGCAAATGCTTTTTTAAGGCAGAGGGCACCAAGCGACGCGTCCTCTTAAAAATAGTCGGAGATATAGGGTGCTTGCTGCTCAATGGTATCCTCCAGCATATCGATGGTGGCTTCGTCAGCGTTCAGGCGCCCTATCTTGGCCAGGTAGTCCGGGCGCTTATATCCCATCAGCATGGTGGTCATCGTCTGAATACTGATCTGGTCGGCACACGGTTCCGAAATCCGCTCCGCCCGCCCCTGTCCGTTTTGGGAGATGCACAGCCGAAACGCGCCCTGGTTACACTCCAGAATCGGATCGGTCAGGGTAAAGCGCCACTCACGCTCCATGGAGTCCGCCTTAAAGGGGTAGTCCGCCACAAATGCCGTCCACTTGCTTTCTTAAGAAATATAGGGTTGTTTAACCACCTGCCCGTCCGACACCATGATCTCTCCGCCGGCCAGTACCGTGTGGATGTTCCAGTCCCGGTCCACCAGCAGCACATCCGCATCCGCTCCCACTGTCAGGCGGCCCTTGCGTGAGAGGCAGAGCCCATCGGCCACATTCTGCGTCAAAAGACGGATGGCCCGCTCGGGCGGGACTCGGTGCTCCCGCACCAGACAGCGGATGGTGGGGAGGAGGTTGTCCATCTTGCCCACCCCCATGCCTAGCATGGTACAGTGATCCTCCGACCATCGCGGCATGCTCCCTCCGGCGTCGGAGCTGATGGTAATACGTTCCAGCGGCACCTCCTCCATGGTGCGCAGCACAGGCAGGGCGCACTTTTCCGGGTCGGCATTGGCAGTAAAGTCCACCATCCCGCCCTTCCTGGCAAACGCCGCAGCCTCGCTCTGCCAACGGCTCATGTGGGTGGGACGGAAGTGCCAGATGGGCAGATCCGTGGCCTCCAGCAAGTCATAGACCAGGCCGAGTCCCCGTTTTCCGCTGCCCATATGGATGTGTACCACACCGGGCTTTCCGGCGGTCAGGGCCCCTAGCCGCACCTGACAGGCCATATGGATGAACTGCTCAAGTGTGGGGTGGCCGCCCCGGTGGTCCGACAGTGCCACCTTGACGCCCAGAACCTCTGAGAGGTAGGTCACATCATCCTTCAGGGAGCCGGTGACAGTAGGGGAGGGGATGTCATACGCCCCTGTCAGGCAATAGGCCGTGAGCCCCTCCTCATTCAGCGCCTTGGTCTTGGCCAGCAGGGCCTTGGGGCTGCGGGTGGCGCTGTCGGTACCCAGCAGTCCCACCGCCGTGGTGACACCCGCGGTAGTAAAATCCGTGAGGGACAGCTCCGGCACACGGCTGCGGAAGCCGCACTCTCCGCCGCCGCCGGTAAAGTGGACGTGCTGATCCACTAGGCCCGGAAAGGCCGTCAGGCCGCTTCCGTCCAGCACGGCCACGCCGGGCAGGTTGGGGGCTAGCCCCCGGCCGACGGCAGCGACCCGCCCGCCGCACAGAAAGAGGTCGCAGATCCCTTTGGGATCTGGATCGTACAGTTGTACTGATTTCAGCAATACCGTCTTGATTTCGTTTCCCATCCTATCGACACCCCATCTTAATAAGCATCCACGACGACCCAATCCTCCGGCGACAGGCCGGAGCGGATCTCGGTCACGCCATCCCCGGACAGTCCGGTCTCCACCGGCACCTCCACCGGCTCCCGCGCGCCGTCCCGTAGCACGCGGACCACACCGCCTGTCACCGCCTCAGAGGGAACACTCATGCAGTCCTCGCTCTGGGCCACCAGGATCTCCACCGTGACGTTCATCCCGGCCTTCAGCTCTTCGGTACGGGTCAGGCTGATCTCTACGCTGTAGTCCGTCACCCCGCCGGAGGACACGCCGGTGTCATCCATACGGCTTACAATCCCGTCGTAATCCCGCGCCTCATGGGTCTGGCCGTCCGCAAAGGTGATCCGCGCCTGTTGGCCAACCCCCACCTGATTGATATACAGCTCATCAATCTCCACAGAGACACACAGGGAATCCGGCTGGGCTAGGGTGGCCAGGGAGGTGGCCGCCGCCGCGTAGTCGCTGGTCTTGAACGGGCGCTCCAGCACCGTGCCGTCCACGGGCGCCGTCACGGTGTAGTCCGCCCGCTTGGCCTCCAGTTGGGCCAGGTTGACCTGCGCCGATTCTACCGAGAGAGAGGCGTTGGTTACGGCGTTGGTCAGGCTGGCGTTCTGCAAGGTCATCACCGTCTGACCGGCAGTGACGGCGGTTCCCGCCTGGATGGGCAGGGAGGCCACCTGGCCGGACTGGGTGGCGTAGATGGACTGCTCCGTGGCGTTGGCCACTGTTCCGGCCTCCATACAGGCGGCACCGCCCACCGAGGCCAGAGCCGCCGTCCCGCTCAGCACCGCGCCCGGATTGCGGAAGGTGAGCTCCACATAGACGCCCTCCCGGCCGCCGGAGAGTGCCGTGGACGTGTCGTACACCCGTTCTACCGTCCCAGTGACGGTACCTGCCTGTCCCGGAAAGGTGATCGCCGCGGTATTGCCCGGGGCCATAGCCGCCGCGTCCTCCGCCGCAAAGGGCACCGTCAGGGTGAGGTTGGCGCTGTCCACCAGTGATGCGATGGCGGTTCCCGTATTCACATAGTCTCCCACGTGGACATAGACCTCCGTCACCGTCCCCGAGGCATGGGCGGGAACGGTCAGATCCGTACAGGCGTCCACCGCCTGGGCATAGGATGCCTGCGCGCTGTTCAGGGACAGGCGGGCCTGGGTGATCTGATCCTCCAGAGCGCCGGAGTCCAGCACATAGAGCACCTGTCCGGCCGTAACCGTGTCCCCCTCCTCGATGGAACAGGAGAGGATCTTGGCGCTGACGGTAGGGATGACGGAATACTCCTCCCGATAGCTCACCGTCCCTGTGCCCTCCACAAGCTGCTGCACCAGAGTCCCGGTCTCCGGATGCACACATTGGTATTCATCCACGCCGCCGGAGCAGCCGCTCAGCAGAAGTAGCACACCGGTCAGCGCAGCCGCACCCTGTTTCAATCGTTTCATTCCATCCACCTCTTTGTTATTCCACGCTCTTGAGCGCGCCCAGCATGTCGATCTCCCGCATTTTACGCCCGATCACCACGTTGATTGCCAATGCGAACAGGAGCGTCACCGCACAGGACAGGGCCAGAGAGGCCGGCCTGGTAGCCTCCATCAGAGGCATGGTGGTGATGGAGACCAGGATCATGCGGTTCAGGGAAACCCCCAACGGGATGCCCAGGAGAATCCCACACACGGCGAAAATGATGTTTTCGCTTAACTGAAGGGTCTTGATCTCCTTCTCATAAAAGCCCAGCACCATCAAAGTCGCCAGACTGCGGAGCTGCTCAAAGAAGCTCATGATACCGAGATTGTAAATGACGATGCAGGCCAGCCCGCCGCCGAACAGGATCAGGATATAGACTACCATGGACATGCTGCTCAGCCGCTCCACCGCGGCGGCTGTGGCGGCCTGACGGGTCTGCCATGCGTCCACGAAGTCATAGTCCCCCAACCGCGCGGCCAGCGCCTCCGGCCCATCGCTGGTGAGGTAGGCGGCCGTGGGCGTGTAAGCCAGGCCCAGGCTCCGCCACAGGCTGCGGCTCAGGCAGGCCCCGCTGACACAGCGGTTGACCTCCGCCACGAACACGGAGTAATACCGGCTGTCCCCGGTAAACCGGAGCGTCACCCGGTCGCCGGCCCGCAGTCCCAGCTCATTCGCCAGGGACTCCTCCAGTACCAGCCCGTTTTTCGGAAGGGTGAGCGCGCCCTCGGCATAGGGGTCATACCGCTTCAGCGAGACCTGATCCTCCGTCACTGTGAGCGCCGCCGTGGCCCGCTGCGAGTCCGTGTAGAGCCAGCAGGCGGTGCTCATCTCCAGCTCCGCCTCCGTTACACCCACGTCATTGGTGAGCCGCCGGTACTGCCCCTCAGTCACCGACGTGCTCAGATCCACCATGAGGTCGTAGCGGTTCTGCCGCTCGGCCAGCGCGTCCGAGTAGGCCTGAATGGAGTCCCGCAGAGCAAAGGCCAGAAAGACCAGTGCCATACAGAAGGCAATACCGAAGATACAGGTGGCCATACGCACTTTGTTGCGGAGGGTATTGCGGATGATGTACTTCTGATTAAAGCCCAGCCGATGCCAGACCGGGCCGAGCCGCTCCAGCGCCACGGGCTTCGTGCTCCTGGGCGGCTTGGGCCGCATACACTGGGCCGGGGTCTCCTTCAGCAGCGAGCGGGCCACCAGCCAGGCGCTCCCGATGCAGCACAGGGCGGTCAGCCCCAGAGCCCGCCCCCAGGCGGCAAAGTCGTGTACCACCGTATAGGGCGGCAGATCACACCCGATGGCGATGGTGGAAACGATCAGGGCGGATACATACCGCCCCAGCCATGCGCCCACCGGGAACCCTACCAAGACCACCAGGAGGGCGTGGAGCAGATAATAGCACATGATTTTGGCGTCAGAGTACCCCAGCGCCTTGAAGGTTCCGATATCCGAGCGGGCGTTCTCGATCAGCCGGTTCATGGTGCTCACCATCATCAGCACCGCGCACAGGAAAAAGAGCACCGGGAAAATGTTGAGTATGGGCGCCAGGTTGTCCCGCATCTCCAGCAGATAGTAGGCCTGGGTATTGTCCTCCAGTGACAGGATGTTCACGACCCGGTCCCCCAGGGCCGCGTCCACCGCCAGCCGGAGCCGCGCCGCAGAGAGGCTCCCGTCGGTGGTGATGCAGATCTGATTGTAGCGGTTTGCCCCCATCAGCTCCTGCAAAAGCGTCTCATTTCCATAGGCAAAGGCATAGTGGGTCAAATCCGGGGCCGGCGTTGTGGTATTCACATAGTAAAGGCACTCCGGGTCTTTGACCAGTCCGCTGATCCGTACCCGCAGGTACCGGCCGGTTCCCGTCAGTGTCAGCTCGTACCAGTCCCCGGGATGGAGCCCCCGGGCCCTTGCCAGCGTATCGCTGAGCACGATCTCCCGGCTGCTCTCCGGCAGGCGGCCCTCCACCACATAGGGCGTGTTGATGGCGTAGTCCCCGGGGACGGCATAGAGCTGGAGGGTCACACTGCTGTCGTGGCGCTCCTCCGCGTCCAGAACTACCCGGGGCTGCACCCCGGTCACCCCGGCGATACCCTCCAGCGTCCGGCAGTCCCCCTGGTCCAGATTGACGCCCGTGAGCCAGTAGTCCGCCACATTCTGCCCCTCCAGATAGGAGGCGGAGATGCGCTCTATATTGGTGAGGATGCCGCTCAGGGCGGTATAGACCATCACCGCGATCATGGTGATGATGCTGACCGAGATCAGGCGGGAGGCCGTGCGGCGCAGATCCCGCACAAAGTTTTTCCAGATCATCCTACCACTCCAGCTCCTGCACAGGCACCGGGCTCGGATTCTCCTCAAAGGATTCGATTTTTCCGCTTTTCATCCGAATGAGCACGTCCGCCGTCGGCGCCAGCGCCCCGTTGTGGGTGACCACCACCACCGTCTTCCGGCTCTTTTTGCACAGGTCGTACAGCAGGGCCAGAATAGCCTTTCCGGTTTGGTAGTCCAGCGCCCCAGTGGGTTCGTCGCAGAGCAGGACATCGGGATTCTTGGCCAGCGCACGGGCGATGGCGCCGCGCTGCTGCTCTCCGCCGGAGCACTGGGCTGGGAAGTTGTTTAGCCGGTCTCCCAGCCCCACCATGGCCAGCACCTGCCGGGCGTCCAGAGGATTCTTACAGATCTGGCTGGCCAGCTCCACGTTCTCCAGCACCGTCAGATTGGGCATCAGGTTGTAGAACTGAAAGACAAAGCCGATGCTCTCCCGGCGGTACTCCGTAAGCTGACGCTTGTTGAAGCCGGAGATCTCCCTGCCATTGACTGTCACCCGGCCGGAGGTAGGGGAGTCCATGCCGCCCAAGATGTTGAGTACCGTAGATTTGCCCGCGCCGCTGGCCCCCAAAATGATGGTGTATTTCCCCTCCGGTATGGTAAAGCTAATGTCGTCTACCGCCCGAATGGTTGTCCTTCCCATGGTGTACTCCCGCACCACATGTTCCAATTGGACCCCTGCCATACGCGCCCACTCCATTTTCGCTATAGTGAATTTGACGAAATTCTTCCGCTTCTCTTTATTTTTTTCTTCTATATTAGATCATAGCGCCAAGCGGCAAAAAACGCAAGCCCAGTGGCGACAGGAAAAGCCCCCGCACGAAAGCTGTGCGGGGGCTCTAATGGTTTTATTTGTCAAACGCCGGGTTGGTAAAGTAGATGTTTTTCTGGTCCATCTTCTCCTTGGCCAGACGCACCGCCTCGCCGAAGCGCTGGAAATGAACCACCTCCCGCTCACGCAGGAACCGGATGACGTTGTTGACATCTGGATCGTCGGACATGCGCAGGATGTTGTCATAGGTAACCCGGGCCTTCTGCTCGGCGGCCATGTCCTCGGACAGGTCGCAGATCACATCGCCCTTGACCGCCATGGAGGCGGCGTTCCAGGGGAAGCCGGAGGCGGCGGTGGGGTAGACGCCGGTGGTGTGGTCGACGAAATAGGGCGCAAAGCCGCCCTCCCGCACCTGCTCATCGTTCAGATTGCGGGTCAGTTGATGGACGATGGCGCCGATCATCTCCAGATGCCCCAGCTCCTCGGTGCCGATATCGGTCAGCAGGCCCTTGAGCTCGGGGTAGGGCATGGAATAGCGCTGGCTCAAATAACGCAGGGAGGCGCCCAACTCGCCGTCCGGCCCGCCGTACTGACTGATGATGAAGGAGGCCAGCTTGGGGTTGCAGTTGGCGATCTTGACCGGATACTGCAGCTTCTTCTCGTAAATAAACATTTACTTCATGCCTCCTTCCTGATAGTTCCAGGGCCAGGGCTCACTCAGCCAGGCGGCCCATGTCTTCGCGTTGGCAGTGGCCATTTGAGTGACCGGCCCGTTCATGGCCTCGTATTTCTCCCGGGCCTCTTTTTCCATTGCGGCATACTGCTTATAGAGCTCAAAGGCCTCCGCGTCGCCCTGGTGGGTGTCCAGGTAGAGACCCAGCTCCACCAGAACAAACTCCAGGGCCTGGAGCTCCGCCAGCGCGCCGCCCATCACCTTTGCCGCGTCCGGCTTGACGCGGAAGGGGAGGTTCAGGCCGGGGAAAAGCGTACCGTTATTCAGCGCATCCTGCTGGGAGTAGCGCTTGGGATTGGTCTGCTGGAAGGGGACATACGGGACCGCCAGCGGGGCGCACTCAGGCATGGTACCGCAGGCGTCTCCGCAGGTATTCGGCATATTGTTGTCGGGATACAAACGCAGTTCCTCCTTATATAGATTGAAGAGGGAAGGGGGGAGGCGGCTCCCACCAGCCCCCTTCGTCACATTCTATGCAGGGAGAGAAAAAGGGAACCCGCCCACATCGGCCCGAACGCGGGCGATGGAGCGGGTTTTGAAATCAGGCGGCGGCCGACAGCCGGTTTTTCCGCCTTGCGCTGTATCTTATTTTAATTTTACCTTTGCCACCAGACGCCGCACCGGCCCAGGCTGTCCCAGCGCCACACGGGGGGCGTGGAGATCCTGGGGCCAGACGATGTAGAAGGTACCCGGCCGGATGGTGAGCGTGTCCCACTCGGCCGTATAAAACTGGATGTCGCCCTTCGGATCGTACTCGCTCAGTGCGTGGAGCTCTGCGTCGGGCAGGGCGTAGCCCGCCCCCTCCATGCCGGAGAGCAGGTATTGAATGTCCGCATAGTTCTGGTGGCACTCCAGCTTGCACGCCTCAGGCGGCAGCGTGTCCACCTCAAAGAGCGTTGCAAACACATTGTCCCCGTCGATGTCCACCCGCTGGCCGGGCGTCAATGCGCCAGCGTCCGCCGACGCCAGCCACTCCAATGCCGTCCGGAACCGTTCCCCCAGACCATAGTAGAGGGACGCATGCTCGATTTTGTCAACGACCATAGAAAGCACCTCCATTGTTTCCTGCCTTTATCCTATCGCGTCTGCACGCAAAAGGCAACAAAAATTTATGAGGTGTGTTATAATAAAAAATACCCTCTCATACCGTGTGTGAGAGGGGGCGTTTGATATGCAGAAAATCGGAAGCTGGGTCCTGCTGGCCGCGTTGGCCGTCGGTACGGTCTATTTTTTCTGGTTCTGGCCGGGCCGGGCTGCTTTGGCGGCCTTTTCTCCCGTCCGCAGCGGCGGGCAGACCCTGGTTCTGGATGCAGGTCACGGCGGGGAGGATGGAGGCGCGGTCTCGCTCTCCGGTGTGCCGGAGAGCGGAATCAATCTGGCCATTGTGCAGAAGCTGGATCAGCTTCTGGGATTGTACGGCGAGGCGCCGCTTCTGCTGCGCAGTGAGGATATCTCCCTCCATGATGACAGCGCGCAAACCCTCCGGGAGAAAAAAGTCTCCGACCTCCACAACCGTGTGGCCCGGATCGAGGAGACGGAGCATGCTGTCCTGCTCAGCGTACACCAGAATACCTTTCCGGACGGGAAGTACCACGGCGCTCAGGTGTTCTATTCCAACGGAGAGCTCAGTCAACCTCTGGCACAACTCACACAGGAGACACTGCGGGCCGCACTGGACCCGGGCAACACCCGTGAGGCAAAGCCCATCCCGGACAGCGTCTATCTGATGAACCACATCACCTGTCCGGCGATCCTGGTGGAATGCGGCTTCCTGTCCAATGCAGAGGAAGATCTGCTGCTGCAATCCGGCGCCTATCAGACCAAGCTGGCCTCCGCCTTGGCCGCCTCCTGGCTGCAATGGCTGGACGAGGAGGGGAGAGGGGAAGGCTTTTCACTACAAAAGGGAGGCGTCGCCTCAGAATGAAAGCAAAAACACTGTTTTATTGTACCGAGTGCGGAAATGAAACCCCAAAGTGGTCCGGCCAATGTCCCGCCTGCCGGGCATGGAATACCCTTGTGGAGCGGCCGGCAGAGCCGAAAAAAAGGAGTGCGGCCGCCGCCTCTGTCGCTGGGGGCGGCCTGCGGGGAACCGGCAACCGGCCCAGGCCCATGCGCGAGGTGGAAACCACCCACGAGCTCCGCTTTGAAACCGGGATGAATGAGCTGGACCGGGTGCTGGGCGGGGGAGCGGTGAAGGGCTCTCTGGTGCTGGTGGGGGGTGCCCCCGGCATCGGCAAGTCCACCCTGATGCTCCAGATCTGCGACAACCTGTGCCGTTTTGCCTCTGTGCTCTATGTCTCCGGGGAGGAGTCGGAGCGGCAGATCAAGCTGCGGGCGGAGCGGCTCCATGTCCGTGGAGAGGGAATGTACCTTCTGGCTGAGACCAACCTGGAGGATGTGCTGGAGTCGGTCAACGAGCTGAAGCCAGACGTGCTAATTGTGGACTCCATCCAGACCCTCTACAACGGGGATCTGACCACCGCTCCCGGCAGCGTGGGACAGGTAAAGGACTGTACTATGGCGCTGATGCAGTTGGCGAAGGGGCAGGGGATCACCGTCTTTGTCATCGGACACGTCAATAAGGAGGGGTCTATCGCAGGCCCCAAGGTGCTGGAGCACATGGTGGACTGCGTGCTCTATTTCGAAGGTGAGCAGCAGAACTCCTACCGCATTCTGCGCGCGGCAAAGAACCGTTTCGGCGCCACCAATGAGATCGGCGTCTTTGAGATGGAGGACTCCGGCCTGAGCGAAGTGCCCAATCCATCAGAGATGCTGCTCTCGGGACGGCCTCAGGACACCCCTGGCACCTGCGTCACCTGCGTCATGGAGGGAGTGCGGCCTGTTTTGGCCGAGGTACAGGCCCTGCTGGCGCCCACCAGCTTCAATGTACCGCGCAGGACCGCCAACGGCTTCGACTTCAACCGGGCGAATCTGTTGCTGGCTGTTCTGGAAAAGCGGGGTGGACTGATGGTCAGTTCCTGTGACGCCTATATTAACGTCATCGGCGGCTTGTTTTTGGACGAGCCCGCCGCCGACCTAGCCATGATCGTCGCACTGGCTTCCAGCTTCCGAGACAAGCCCGTGTCTGGAGATCTGGCCGCCATCGGCGAGGTTGGCCTGACCGGAGAGCTGCGCTCAGTCAATGCGTTGGGCCAGCGGCTGAGCGAGGTGCGCCGTCTGGGGTTCACAAAGTGCCTGATCCCAGCCCGTACCGGCGGAAAGCTGGACACCCCGGATGGCCTGCAGCTCATTCCGGTTCGCAACATCCGCGAGGCGCTGGCCGCGCTTTTGTAGGCGGCGCGGTTGTACCGCAGTTCCGCCGTGGCACAAAATTGACGCAAGGAGATTCCGCACAGGGCACGCCGCAGGAGGATGCGCGCTCCAATCTGCAGTATCCGTCCTGTTGATAGACACACGCACTGGTGCAGGCTATCAGGCTCACCGGTATCACTCCAATCGAGAGGGGGTATATCTCCAACTCAACAAAATAAAAACCTTTCAGTTCAGATATTGTACCCAAAAAAGGGGCGGAGTATTCCGCCCCTTTTTTGTATGCCCGCAGGGCATGAACAACCACCCCGCGCGCCCCCTCAGAAGGGGGCCGCCCCTGAACAACATCCCCCGCGTCAGCGGGGCCAACTCAGCCCCCGGGGCAGGCCCAGAAGATAGTCCGCACTGACTTGGTAGACCTGGCACAGCTTCACCAGGTAGCGAAGCGGTAGCTCGTTTATGCCGGTTTCGTAGCGGCTGTACTGCTTCTGATCGATGCCAATCGCGGCGGCAATGGCCGCCTGGCTCATGTCATGGTCGGCGCGCAGGTCGCGCAGGCGCTGGGTGTAGTCCATGGAAACCGCCTCCTTTGCGGGTATCATACCACGGTTTACTACAGAAGTGTTGACACAAGGTCACATCTGTAGTAAGCTTGCGTCAAATAGGAATTGACTTTCCGAGCAGGGGAGACGGGGGCGGGCCACAAAGCGGCCCTACGGCCCCGGAGTGTAAAGTGGGATTTGACAGACAGGAGGGGAGCGCATGGAGCCCATCGAAATCCACGTCCGGCTGAGCCCGGACGATGAGGTGCTGGCCCTGCGGGCCAGGGTGGCGGAGCTGGAGGCCCAGGCGGAGGCGGCCAGGGCAGAGCGGGACAGGCTGGAATACAAGTACCGATGCGAGAGTTTGATAAACACTGAGCTGATCGACTTGTGCAAGCGGGAGGGGGTGCCGTTCCGGGAAGCGCTGACGCGGCGGCCCTGGTGAGGCCCACCCCCGCCGCCGGGCGGGGCGGGGCGGAACAGGCGGCCCGCAGGGCCGC
>NZ_JH417665.1 GCF_000239295.1 Flavonifractor plautii ATCC 29863 | reverse complement strand
CAGATGTCCAATATGTATTGTAGTCCTACAATGCCCGATTCCATCGGGCACACGCCTTTATTGCTTAAAATATTATAATATGGTATAATATTATCTCATTGAATTGCTCCGGGCGTGCCCGGGGACAGGAGGCTACCGCATGAAACTCATGGTCATTGACGGCAATTCCCTCATCAACCGGGCCTTTTACGGTATACGGATGCTTACCACCAAGGACGGGCAGCCCACCAACGCCGTCTATGGCTTTGTCAACATCCTGCTCAAGCTGCTGGACGAGGAGAAGCCCGACGCCCTGTGCGTCACCTTCGACCGGAAGGCCCCCACCTTCCGCCACCTGGCCTACGAGGGCTACAAGGCGCAGCGGAAGGGGATGCCCGACGAGCTGGCCGCCCAGCTTCCCGTGCTCAAGGACGTGCTGGACGCCATGAATATCCCCCGCTACGAGCTGGACGGCTGGGAGGCCGACGATCTGATCGGCACCATCGCCGCCAGGGATACCGTCGCCGGGTGGGAAACCGTGATCGTCACCGGCGACAAGGACTCGCTCCAGTTGGTCACGGACAGCACCCGGGTCAAGCTGGTGTCCACCCGAATGGGGCAGACCACCACGAAGGAGATGACCCCGGAGACCTTCCGGGAGGCCTACGGCTTCGCCCCCGTCCACATCGTGGACTTGAAGGCGCTGATGGGGGACACCAGCGACAACATTCCAGGCGTCAAGGGCATTGGGGAGAAGACCGCGATGGATCTGATCCAGCGCTACCAGAGCGTGGAGGCCATCTACGCCGACGTGGAGGGCGTGGAGGCCAAGCCCGCGGTCAAGAAAAAGCTGGCCGAGGGGGAAGAACAGGCCAGAATGTCCTATGATCTGGCCACCATCCGCTGCGACGCGCCCATCGACTTCTCCCCCGAGGACGCCCGGCGGCGGGAGCCGGACGGCCCTGCCCTGTACGAGCTGTTTCTGGCGCTGGAGTTCAACAAGCTCATCGACAAGATGGGGCTGAGCGGCGGCCCGGCGGCCGGACGGGCGGACAAGCCCGCCGCCGGGGCCGTCCGGCAGGAGCGCGTCACCGACCGGGTTCGCATGGAGGAGCTGGTGGAGCAGTGGCGGAGGGAGCCGTGGGTCGCGGTGCTGGCCCTGCCCTCTCTGGATGTGGTGGCGGTGGCCTGGGACGGCGGAGCCAGGGCTGCCCTGTGCGCGGCGGACCGGCTGGAGGGGTACAATGAGCTGCTGCGGGCCCTGTTCTCCGGGGAGATCCAAAAGGTGTCCCACAATGTCAAGGATCTGATGCACCTGCTGCTGGACGAGGGACTGAGCGCCGACGGGTTCTGCTTTGACACCGCCCTGGCCGCCTATCTGCTCTCTCCCACCGACGGCAGCTACGAGCTGGAGAAGCTGGGGATCACCTATTTCAACCAGGAGTTCCCCAAGGCAAAGGAGTACCTGGCCCCCGACGCTTTCGGTCCCCTGGCCGACCCGGCGGGACCGGCGGAGGCCATGTGCGCCCACGCCGCCTTGACGGCCGCGCTGTACGGGGCCCTCGCCCCCAAGCTGGAGGAGCTGGGCATGCACGAGCTCTATTACGGCCTGGAGCTGCCCCTCTGTCCCGTGCTGGCGGAAATGGAACGGGCGGGCATGCTGGTGGACCGGAGGGCACTGGCCGACTTCGGTATCCTGCTGGACGGGCGTATTCAGGCCGACGAGGCCCTCATCTACGAGCTGGCGGGGGAGGAGTTCAACATCAACTCCACCCAGCAGTTCGGCCGCATCCTGTTTGACAAGCTGGGCCTGCCCCCGGTGAAGAAGACCAAGACGGGCTACTCCACGAACGCCGACGTGCTGGAGAAGCTGCGGGACAAGCACCCCATCGTGGAGGCGGTGCTGGACTACCGGCAGCTGGCCAAGCTGAAATCCACCTATGTGGATGGGCTGACCAAGGTCATCGCCGCCGACGGACGCATCCACACCTCCTTCCAGAACACCGTCACCGCCACCGGGCGGCTGAGCTCCACCGAGCCCAACCTCCAGAACATCCCCGTCCGCACCGAGCTGGGGGCGGAGCTGCGCAAGATGTTTGTGGCCCCGGCGGGGAGGGTGCTGGTGGATGCGGACTACTCCCAGATTGAACTGCGCCTGCTGGCCCACATTGCGGGGGACGAGCACATGATTGCCGCCTTCCGCACCGGGGAGGATATCCACACCGTCACCGCCTCCCAGGTGTTCGGCGTGCCCCCGGAGCAGGTGACCCACGAGATGCGCCGCCGGGCCAAGGCGGTGAACTTTGGTATCGTCTACGGCATCTCCGACTTCTCCCTGTCCCAGGACATCGGGGTGACCCGGGCGGAGGCCAAGGCGTATATGGAAAAGTACTTTGAGAAATATTCTGGCGTCCACGCCTACATGACCCAGGTGGTGGAGCGGGCCAAGGCCGACGGCTATGTGTCCACCCTCATGGGCCGCCGCCGGTGGCTGCCGGAGCTCAAGTCCTCCAACTTCAACCTGCGCTCCTTCGGCGAGCGAGTGGCGCTGAACATGCCCATCCAGGGCACCGCCGCCGATCTCATTAAAAAGGCTATGCTCCGGGTGGACGGCCGCCTGCGCCGGGAGGGGCTGGAGGCCCGGCTGGTGCTCCAGGTCCACGACGAGCTGATCGTAGAGTGCCCCGAGGGGGAGGCGGAGCAGGTGCAGCGCCTGCTGGCCGAGGAGATGGAGCATGTGGCCGAGCTGGCCGTTCCCCTCACCGCCGAGGCCCACGCGGGCAAGAGCTGGGCGGAGGCCAAGGGCTGACGGAGAAAGGAGCATGTATGGATTATCTCGGAATCTGCCTGATTTCAGCGGCGATCATTGTTCTAGGGATTTTCATGGTGCGCAAGCCGGACTGGTGCTGGAAGCTGAAGCACGCTCTGGACACGGAGGGGGGAGAGCCGTCGAAGTACTATCTGGCGACCGTAAAGGTGCTGGGGACGGCCATGATCATCATCCCGGCGGTGGTGATCCTGGTTTCCATCCTCTCCCTGATTTTGGCGGCTGTAGGCTTGGGATAGCATGAAAGGGGAGGAGCTTTAATGGATCTGCGCCCCATTCCCGCCCGGGACTGGGCGGACTGGTACACCCAAGAGCTGTGTGCCTCCTTTCCCGCCTGCGAGTGCAAGCCGCTGGAGGCCATCCGCGCCCTGGCGGCAGAGGGCCGCTATGAGCTGCTGGGCCTCTACGATGGGGTGGCCCTGCTGGGCTACGCCACCCTGTGGAGCACTCCGGAGTGGCCGGACTATGTGCTTCTGGACTATCTGGGGGTGACCGCCGCCCGCCGGAACGGCGGTCTGGGCGGGGCCATCCTGAAGATGCTGGCCGCCCGGGAGGCGGGGCGGCGGACGGTACTCGTCGAGGCCGAGGCGGAGCGCTCCGGCGGCCCGGAGGAGGAGCGGCCCCTGCGGCTGCGCCGCCTGGGGTTCTATGCCCGAAACGGCTGCACCCCCGTTTATGAGAGCTTCAACTGCGGCCTGCTCTGCCAGGTCTTTGTGCTGGGGCCCGCCCCGGCGGATCGGGCGGATCTCAAGGCGGCCCACCGGGCCATCTACGGCCCGGCCCGGACGGACGTGGTCATAGACCCGCCCCCCGGCGCGGTGCCGGAGCCGCCCTACTGGATGTAACAGAGGTGTTGACATGATACAATTGCAAGTGTGTTTCTGCCTGCTGGGGCTGGCGCTGGCCGCGCTGGGCGTGGCGATGCTCCTCCGGCCCCAGAGGCTGCGGCGCTTCCTGCGGCGGCTGGACGCCCGGCTGTGGAAGTGGACGGGGCGGCGGCTGGCCTGGAGCCGGCTGGCCGGCAGCGGCCTGCTGCTGCTGGGCAGCGTCCTGTTCCTGGTGCTGCTGGCGGCCCTGCTGCTGCGGGCGCTCTACTGAGGGGGGCAGAGGGATGAACTACAGGCTGATCCCCATGGAGCGGGCCCATCTGCCCCAGGCGGCGGAGCTGGAGCGGCAGTGCTTCTCCGATCCCTGGACGGAGGCGCAGCTGGCGGGTGAGCTGGACAACGAGCTGCTCTCCCTGTCGGCGGCCGTGGGGGAGGACGGGACGGTGCTGGGCTACGCCGAGGTGCGGGTGATCCTGGACGAGGGCACCCTGGAGCGCATCGCCGTGGCCCCCCGATACCGCCGCCAGGGCATCGCGGAGGCCCTGCTGGACGCATACATACAGTACGGCCGGGAGCACTTGGCCTTCCTCACCCTGGAGGTGCGGGCGGGCAACGCCCCCGCCATCGCCCTCTATGAGAAGCTGGGCTTCCGGGAGGTGGGCCGCCGGAAGAACTACTACCGTGCCGAGCACGAGGACGCCCTGCTGATGACGGTGGAGTTTGACCGCCATGGCTGAACTGCGTCTGCTCACCGCCCGGCAGCTCCGGCAGGTGTACCGGGAGCGGGTACGGTCCGATTTTCCGCCCAGCGAGCGGCGGCCTCTTGCCTCCATGGAGCGCCTGCGGGCGGCAGGGGTATACGACACCTGGGGGATGTACGAGGGAGAGGAGCTGCTGGCGTACGCTTTCCTGTGGCGGTCGGAGGCGTACGGCGTGGCGCTGCTGGACTATCTGGCCGTGTGCCGGGAGGGCCGGGGGCGGGGAACCGGTACCCTGGCGCTTTCCCTGCTCCAGGCCCGCTATGGGGGCTGCTCCCTACTGGTGGAGGCGGAGGCCCAGGAGGAGAGCGCCCCGCCGGAGGAAAACGCCCTGCGGGCCAGGCGGCAGTCCTTCTATGAGCGCTCCGGCTTCCGGCGGCTGGACTACCAGACCCGGATTTTCGGTGTGCAATACGCCATGCTGGTGTGGCCGGAGGAGGACGCCGCAGAGCCGGAGCGGCTCCAGGATGCCCACCGGGGCCTGTATCGGGGCCAGCTCCCGAACCCGCTGTTCCGGCGGGTGATCCACATTCCGGCAGACGAGCACTGAGGCGGAGCCGGCTTTTTCCGCCGCCTGATATGTACCTGACGATCCCGCAAGAAAGGACTGATTCGGATGAATATCCTGGCCTTTGAATCCTCGTGTGACGAGACCGCGGCGGCGGTGGTGCGGGACGGCCGCACCGTGCTGTCCGATGTGATTGCCTCCCAGGCGGATATGCACGCCGTCTACGGCGGCGTGGTGCCGGAGATCGCCTCCCGCAAGCACGTGGAGGCCATCGCGGGCCTGGCCGACCAGGCCCTGGCCCGGGCGGGGCTGACCCGGGCGGACATCGACGCCGTGGCGGTCACCTACGCCCCCGGCCTCATCGGTGCGCTGCTGGTGGGGGTCAACTTCGCCAAAGCAGCGGCCTATGGACTGGGGGTGCCGCTGATCCCGGTGCACCATGTCCGGGGCCACATCGCCGCCAACTACATCACTCATCCCGAGCTGGAGCCCCCCTTCGTCTGCCTGTGCGTCTCCGGCGGCAACACCATGCTGGTAGACGTGAGGGACTACACGGACATGGCGATTTTGGGCGCTACCCGGGACGACGCGGCGGGGGAGTGCTTTGACAAGGTGGCACGGGTGCTGGGCATCGGCTACCCCGGCGGCGCGCCCATGGACGCTCTGGCCCAGGGGGGGGACGACCGGCGCTATGAGCTCCCCCGCGCCCACGTGGCCGACGCGCCGCTGGACATGTCCTTTTCGGGCCTCAAGACGGCGGTGCTCAATCTGGCCCACAACGCCGCCCAGAAGGGGGAGACGCTGGATCTCCCTGGCCTGGCCGCCTCCTTTGCCGCCGCGGTGAGCGATACCCTGGTGCCCCGCACCATGGAGGCCGCCCGCCGGACGGGCTATGGCAAGGTGGCCGTGGCGGGGGGGGTGGCGGCCAACAGCCGCATCCGGGCCGATCTGGAGCGGGCCTGCCGGGCCAGCGGCCACAGGCTCTACCTGCCCGCCCTGTCTCTGTGCGGGGACAACGGGGCCATGATCGGCTGCCAGGCCTACTACGAGTATCAGGCGGGCCGACGGGGCGATCTGGCCCTCAACGCCTATGCCACCCGCTCCATCGAGCAGGGCTGAGACAAAATGCACCGCCCCGGAAACCTTGGTTTCCGGGGCGGTGCATTTTTGACAGAGGGCGGCAACGGGATTCAAAATTGTGTTATGTCTACTATGACTCCAAAGCGGCCAAAAGTGGGGACTTCGGTTGAAGCAGGTGGATAACTGGGTGGATAAGTGCATAACTGACTGGGACGCTAAGGAGGAGAGGGGGTGGAAAACCCGGTGGACAATGTGAATAACTCTCTGTAGAGGCGCTGAGATGGGTGAATTATGTCAAATAAATGGAGAAAAAATCCAGGGGGAAATGGGGGCGAAACAGAAAAAACAGGGCGGTGACTGACTGGTTTTTCGTCTGATTGGGCCTTGACAGGCGGGCAGAGCAGGGGACACACCCGGCCCGCCCGGCAGGAAATTTGCAGCTTTTCCGCCGCGGGGCAGAGGCGTATACAATGGGTATTGAACAGGAATAAAACTTCATGCGCCACGGGCGCACCACGAACACAGGCAAAAGCCGGGGCGTATGAAGTTTTTGCGCATGTGGGCCGTCCCGGCCCCCGCGCTTTTAATTTCATGGCCGTGCCGCTGAAAGCGGCACATGGCCAATTTTGCTATGCTTTTGCATAGCAAAAAAGCGGCCGCAGCGTACGCTGCGGCCGGTAGAACGTGGGAGTAGTTCAGGCCAGCTTGGACTTGGCCAGCTCGGTCAGGGTGGTGAAAGCGGCCTTGTCGTTGACGGCCAGCTCCGCCAGCATCTTGCGGTTGATCTCCACACCGGCCTTCTTCAGGCCGTTCATGAAGGTAGAGTAGTTCATCCCGTTCATCTTGCAGGCGGCGGAAATGCGGGTGATCCACAGGGAGCGGAAGTCGCGCTTCTTCAGGCGGCGGCCGGTGTAGGCATAGGACAGGGACTTCATCACCTGCTCGTTGGCCATCTTGAAGTGCTTGCTCTTGGCGCCCCAGTAGCCCTTGGCCAGCTTGAGGACCTTATTTCTTCTCTTGCGCGTCATCATCGCGCCTTTGACTCTAGCCATTGTAAAAAGCCTCCTATGTTAAGGTAAAAATCAGTCTTATCTTATTTGTAGGGGATCATGCGCTTGATGGCGGGCTCGTTGGTCTTGTCCGCATAAGCGCCGGCGCGGAGGCCTCTCTTGCGCTTGGTGTCCTTGTCGTGACCGTTGAGCAGGTGACGCTTGTTGGCGTGGGCGCGCTTGACCTTGCCGGACTTGGTCAGGCTGAATCTCTTTTTCGCACCGCTGTGAGTCTTGAGCTTAGGCATGGTGGTAAAACTCCTTTTCTTTCAATTCAAAACGTGCGGGGTTCAGGACTTCTTGGCTTCCTTGGCAACCTTGGGGGAGAGGAAGATGGACATGTGCCGTCCGTCCAGCTTGGGGTCCTTGTCCAACGTGGCGACCTCGCCGCACTGCTCGGCAAACTTGAGCAGCAGGCCCTTGCCGATGTCGGTGTGAGCCATCTCGCGGCCGCGGAAGCGGACCGTAACCTTCACCCGGTTGCCCTCGGCCAGGAACTTCTGGGCGTTGCGGAGCTTCACATTGAAGTCGTTCACGTCGATACTGGGAGACATACGGACTTCCTTGATCTCCACGACGTGCTGGTTTTTCCGCGCCTCCTTCTCCCGCTTGGTCTGCTCGAACTTGTACTTGCCGTAGTCCATGAGCTTGCAGACGGGGGGATTCGCAGTGGGAGAGATCTTCACCAGGTCCAGATTCGCGTCCATGGCGCGCTCCAGCGCTTCCCGGGCGGACATGATGCCCAGCTGCTCTCCGGTGTCGGAGACCAGGCGAACCTCCTTGTCGCGGATCTCTTCGTTGATTTGATGACCCTGTTTGCTGATACGAAAGCACCTCCAATTCTCAGATACATACAAAAAAACGGCTACCAGTCCGGTACCCGCATCCAACCTGAACACGCACGCGCCGCATCGGGCGCGCACGGGAAACCTGATTGACCTCTTTGCCGTGGGCTGGAGGTGAGGATGGGGGCACCGATCCTGCTTTGTTTTGCTCTGATAGTATAGCAGACCGTTGGCGTAGTGTCAAGAGAAATTTCAAAGGCCCGGTTGGGGCTTCTGTAGGACTACAATACATATTGGACATCTGA
>NZ_JH417664.1 GCF_000239295.1 Flavonifractor plautii ATCC 29863 | reverse complement strand
AAGGGATCGGGCCGGGTACCCCACTGGATGCCGGTGAGGGTGTCGTACAGGCGCTGGGCCAGGGGGCCGATCTTGCCGCCGTTGACCACCACGTGCCGGTCCTCCCAGCCCATCTCGCCGATGGGGGAGATGACGGCGGCGGTGCCGGTGCCCCAGGCCTCTTTCAGCGTGCCGTCGGCCCCGGCGTCAAAGAGCTCCTGGGCGGTGATCAGCCGCTCCTCCACCTTCAGCCCCCAGGACTTCAGCAGCTCCAGGCAGGACTTGCGGGTGATGCCGGGCAGAACCGAGCCGGTGAGCTCCGGGGTGAGCACGGTATCGCCCACCTGGAACATGACGTTCATGGAGCCCACTTCCTCAATATACTTCCGGTGAACGCCGTCCAGCCAGAGCACCTGGGCGTAGCCGTTCTGCTCCGCCCGCTCCCCGGCGCGGATGGAGGCGGCGTAGTTGCCGCCGCACTTGGTGTAGCCGGTGCCGCCCTTGACGGCGCGGACGTCCTCGTTCTCCACATAGATCTTCACCGGGTTGATTCCCTCGGCGTAGTATGCGCCCACCGGGCAGGTGATGATGCAGAACAGGTAGTCGTGGGCGGCGTGCACGCCCAGGGAGGGAGTGGTGGCGATGATGAAGGGGCGGATATACAGGGAGGTGCCCGGTTTGGAGGGCACCCAGCCGGTCTCCAGGCGCACGAGCTGCTCAATGGCGGCCAGGGCGTCCTCCTCCGACAGGGGGGGGATGCACATGCGCTCACAGGAGGAGTTGATGCGCCGGACGTTCTCCATGGGGCGGAAGAGCTGCACCCCGCCGTCGGGGCCGCGGTAGGCCTTCAGGCCCTCAAAGACCTCCTGGGCATAGTGGAGCACCATGGCGGAGGGCTCCAGGGCGAGGGGGCCGTAGGGCACGATGCGCCCGTCGTGCCAGCCCTGACCGGCGGTGTAGTCCATGATAAACATATGGTCGGTAAAGGTCTTGCCGAAGACCAGCGTGTCGGGATCGGGCTTCGGCTTGAGCACCGCGGCGCGCTGCACGGGATATTCCTTCATGGGAATGCCTCCTCGATCGTTCATTTGTTTTCCAAAAGTATGGCAGTACAGGGGAAAAAAGAATGTAAAGCATGATACAATACCCGGAATATTCTATCACAAGGCAAGAACCAGGGCAAGCGGGCTTGTTTTTGGGGCGGCCCTTTGATATAATAATATCTCTTATTATGTGTGTTCTGCACCGAACGACCTGCTTGGGAGGTGTCTCAATGCGGAAAAACAAGCTGACCCATCTGCTGGAGCCCAGCCTGCGGCTCTACTTTGTGTTCCTGCTCCTCTTCGCCGCGGTGTCGGCCCTGTTCAGCGTGGCAGTGGCGGTGATCGAGGCGGCGGTGGTGGCGGTGCTCTACCTCTACTTCCGGCGCAGCAACGCCCAGAGGCAGAAGGAGATCATCAAATACATCGAGAGCGTCACCTGCAACATGGACACGGCCACCAAGGATACCATGGTCAACGCCCCGCTGCCCATGGTGATCTTCCGGCCGGAGAACGACGAGGTCATCTGGTCCAACGACCGCTTTCTCCAGCTCACCGGCGAGCGGGAGCACCTGTTCGACACCAAAATCACCGCGGCGGTGCCTGACTTCTCCTCCCGCTGGCTCATGGAGGGCAAGACTGAGTGCCCCACCGAGGTGCGCATCGGGGAACGGCGCTTCCTGGTCTTCGGCCACCTGGTCCGCACCGAGGATCAGGGCGGGCGGGGCTACCTGGCCACCACCTACTGGGTGGACGTCACCGACTTCGCCCAGGTGCGGGACATCTACTATTCCACCCGGCCGGTGGTGGGGATTCTCACCGTGGACAACTATGAGGAGCTGATGAAGGGGGCCACCGACTCCGCCCGCTCCGCCATGCGCAGCGGCATCGACGAGCGGCTGGCCCAGTGGGTGGCCCCGGCCCAGGGGCTGTTCTGCCGGTACGAGCGGGACCGCTACCTCTTTGTCTTTGAGGAGCGGTTTCTGGCCCAGTTTCAGGAGGGCAAGTTCTCCATCCTGGAGACGGTGCGGGAGGTGGTCAGCCCCTCGGGCATCCAGGCCACCCTGTCCATCGGAATCGGCAAGGACGCCGACACCCTGGCCGAGCTGTTCCAGTACGCGGCCCTGTCGGTGGAGATGGCCCTGAGCCGGGGCGGCGACCAGGCGGTTATCAAGAACAAGTTCAACTTTGAGTTCTACGGCGGCCGCACCAAGGAGCTGGAGAAGCGCACCAAGGTCAAGAGCCGGGTCATGGCCAACGCCCTGGGCGAGCTGATGGCCGACGCCTCCCGGGTGTTTGTCATGGGCCACAAGTACCCCGACATGGACTGCATCGGCGCCGCCGCCGGCGTGTGCGCCATGGCCCGGAAGAAGGGCGCGCCGGTGCACATCATCAAGGAGGCCGGGCAGAACCCGGCCAGCGAGATGTCCGAGCGGCTGGGGGGGCTGGGCGAGTACAAGGATGTGTTCCTCTCCCAGCAGGATGCCATCCTGCTGGCCGACGCCAACTGCCTGCTGGTGGTGGTGGACACCAACCGGCCCGAGCAGGTGGTGAGCCAGGATCTGCTGGAGGCGGTGCACAAGGTGGCGGTGATCGACCACCACCGCCGGGCCTCCTCCTATATCGCAGATGCGGCTCTCAATTTCCACGAGCCCTACGCCTCCTCCGCCAGCGAGCTGGTCACCGAGCTGCTCCAGTACCTGCTGGAGCCCGCCGACCTGCTCAAGACCGAGGCGGAGGCCCTGCTGGCCGGGATGGTACTGGACACCAAGCAGTTTACCATGCGTACCGGCAGCCGCACCTTTGAGGCCGCCGCCTTTCTCCGCCGCTCGGGTGCGGACACCGGCGACGTCAAGAAGCTGTTCCAGAACGACCTGGAGGGCACCATCGCCAAGTACGACATTATTCAGAACGCCAAAATGTACCATGAGGGCATTGCCGTAGCCAAGGTGGACCACACCGTGGGCCGCATTACCGCCGCCCAGGCCGCCGACGAGCTGCTCAACATCTCGGGCATCGACACCTCCTTCGTCCTCTTCCCCGACCAGGAGGGGCGGGTGATCCTCTCCGCCCGCAGCATGGGGGACGTGAACGTGCAGGTGGTGCTGGAGAAGCTGGGCGGCGGTGGCAACGCCGCCACCGCCGGCGCCCAGGTGCCGGGCAAAGGCGTGGACGAGGTCAACGATATGCTCCTCCAGGCCATTGACGCATATCTGGAGGAGGAGTGAGAACTGTGAAACGACCGCTGGTGCTGTTGGCGGCCGGCCTGGCGCTGGTTCTGGGTGCCTGCACCGCCCCGGCGGCAGAGGCCCCCACGCCCCCGGCGGAGGTCACTCCGGCCTCGACGGAGGCCCCAGCTCCGGCGGAGCCCCCCATCCCGGACTGGATGGCGGACCAGCCGGCGCCCGCTTTCCTGGACGCGGAGCAGCAGGCGCTCTTCCTGCGGGCGTACAGCGCCGCCAGCTTCCTCATGGGCTGCTCCACCAGCGGCGTGGACAGCTATCCCCTGGACGGCGGCGATCCGCCGGAGCTGGGGGACTATGAGACGGTCACCCTGGACAGCGGCTGGACCTATCTGGTGGCCCAGGGGCGGTACGCCCGGTGGGAGGACTTCCAGGCCATGCTGGACGGCATCTTCACCCCGGCGTACCAGGAGGAGCTGCTGTGGGCGGAGAATATGAACGGGGAGCGATTCCCCATCTTCACCGCCGATGGGGAGGGCCGGACGTGCTTCCTGGATATGGAGCGGGGCAGCAGTCTGGAGTATGGCTGGGCCGATGTGCCGGACACCTATGAGCTGGTGAGCCAAAGCGAGGACGCTGTGGAGTTTTACTTGGTGGGGCATTACGCCGATCTGACTGTGCAGCCGGATGAGACGGGCGCCCGCCCGCTCAGCACAGAGCGCTGGCCCATTCGCATGGAGCGCACCGCCGACGGCTGGCGGGTGTCGGAATTTCACGTGCCCTATTGAATAAGTTTTGAGATTTGGAAAGGAAGTTATCCCGATGAAAGTGATTTTGCAGCAGGACGTGAAGGGCCAGGGCAAGAAGGGCCAGATGATCGAGGCCAGCGACGGCTACGCCCGCAATTTTCTCCTGCCCCGGAAGCTGGCGGTGCCCGCCACGGCGGAGAACGTCAACACCATGAAGATGCAGGAGAAGGCCAAAAAGGCCCAGGAGGCCGCCGAGAAGGCGGAGGCAGAGGCCACCGCCGCCAAGCTCAAGGAGCTGACCGTGAAGGTAGTGGCCAAGGGCGGCAACGGCGGGCGGCTGTTCGGCGCAGTGACCAGCAAGGAGATCGCCGACGCCCTCCAGGCCCAGCACGGCATCGCCATCCCTAAGACCAAGATCGTCCAGGACGAGCCCATCAAGGCCTTCGGCGGCTATGAGCTGAAGGTCAAGCTGGGGTACGAGGTCACCGGCACCCTCAAGGTGGTCGTGGCCGAGGCCTGAACCGGGAACGGGAGGGCAAAGAGGCCGTCCCTGTATACGCTCAGCCGGTCTGCCCTGGGTAGGGGCGGCCTTTATGGCCGCCCGCGGGCGCTCACAGGGGTCGCCCCTGCGGCGTTTGTGTTTTATCCCGCCCGCATTTTACGCTCCCGGAGGTGAGGAACATGCCAAGTGAAGAGGAGCTTTTGACCCGGCAGATGCCCCACAGCACCGAGGCCGAACAGTCCGTGCTCGGCTCCATGCTCATTGACGCCCGCTGCGTGCCCGAGGTGATCGAGGCCCTCCGGCCGGAGGACTTCTATCTGCGCACCAACCGGGAGATCTATGAGACCATCTACTCCATGTTCAACTTCTCCCTCACCATCGACCCGGTGACGGTGCTGGAGCACATGAAGCAGAACGGGGTGTACGACGAGAACACCTCCCGCAATTACGTCCTCCAGCTCATGGAGATCACCCCCACGGCGGCCAACGTGAAGGAGTACGTGGCCATCGTCAAGGACAAGGCCCTGCTGCGGCGCATCGCCGAGACGGCGGGAGAGCTGACTGCCATGGTGCAAGAGGGCACCGGCACCGCCCAGGAGGTGCTGGAGGCGGCGGAGCAGCGCATCTACGCCATCCGCCAGGGCCGGTCCGCCCAGGGTCTGGCCCACATCTCCAGCGTCATCCTCAATGTGTACGAGCGGCTCAACGAGCTGGCCGCCAGCGACTCGGCGGTACCCGGCCTGTCCACCGGCCTGCCCGACGTGGATATGGCCATCTCGGGCCTGAACAAGTCCGATCTGATCCTCCTGGCCGCCCGCCCCGGCATGGGCAAGACCTCCTTCGCCCTGAATATGCTCCTCCACGCGGGCAAGTTCTCCAGCAAGACGGTGGTCTTCTTCTCCCTGGAGATGAGCCGGGAGCAGCTGGCCATGCGCCTCATCTCCGGCGAGAGCTTTGTGGACAACAAAAAGCTGGTCACCGGCAAGCTGGGGGAGGAGGACTGGACCAAGATCGCCGCCGCCTCGGCGGCCCTCAACCAGACGCAGATTTTAATCGACGACAACCCCTCCCTCTCCGTGGCCGATATGAACGCCAAGTGCCGCCGGGTGGATAATCTGGGGCTGGTGGTCATAGACTACCTCCAGCTTATGACCTCCGCCGGCGGGCCCACCCGCAGCGGCGACAACCGCCAGCAGATCGTCTCCGACATCTCCCGCGCCCTGAAGATCATGGCCAAGGAGCTGAACGTGCCGGTGGTGTGCCTGTCCCAGCTCTCCCGCGGCCCGGAGAGCCGCTCCGACAAGCGGCCCATGCTCTCCGACCTGCGTGAGTCGGGCGCCATCGAGCAGGACGCCGACATCGTTATGTTCCTCTACCGGGACGACTACTACAACGACAGCGACGAGAACCACAACCTGGCCGAGTGCATCATCGCCAAGAACCGCCACGGCGAGACCCGCACCGTGGAGCTCCAGTGGCTGCCCGAGTACACCACCTTCTCGTCCATCGACCGGAGGCACAGCGAATATTGACGCGGAATGGGGCGATGTAGGCATCGCCCCCTACGTAGGGGCGAATGCCCACATCCGCCCACCGTAAAGGAGACTTTATGCTGGAAACCATCAAAGCCCTGACAACCGAATACGACATGCTCCCCCGGGGGGGCACGGTGCTGTGCGCCGTGTCCGGCGGTGCGGATTCCATGTGCCTGCTTCACCTGCTCCACACCTGGGCCGGAGAGGGGGGCTTCCGGGTGGCGGCCGCCCACTACAACCACAACCTGCGCGGGGCCGAATCCGACCGGGACGCCGCCTTTGTGGCGGAGTGGTGCGCCGGGCAGGACATCCCCTGCGTCATTGGCGCGGGCGACGTGGCCCATGAGGCCAGGGCCCGGGGCCTGGGGGTGGAGGAGACCGCCCGCCAGATGCGCTATGAATTCCTGCGGGGGGCGGCGGACGCCATGGGCTGTGGACGCATCGCCACCGCCCACAGCGCCGACGACAATCTGGAGACCCTGCTGCTCCACCTGGTGCGGGGGGCGGGGCTCCACGGACTGGCGGGTATCCCGCCCCGGCGGGGAGTGGTGGTGCGCCCCCTGCTCACCACCTCCCGGGCGGAGATTGTGGCCTACCTGGAGGCCAACGGCGTGGCCCACGTGGAGGACAGCAGCAACACCGACGAGGGCTACGCCCGCAACCGCATCCGCCGCCAGGTGGTGCCGGTGCTGCGTCAGCTCAATCCCCGCCTCACTGAGAGCGCCGCGGAGACCATGGGCTACCTGCGCACCGACAACGACTATCTGAACGCCCAGGCCGCTGCGGCCTGTCAGAACGCCCGGTGGGCGGAGGACGACCTGGTGATCGAGGCCAGGTACATCGCCCAGCTCCCGGCGGCTATCGCCCCCCGTGCGGTGCGCCGCCTGCTGGAGATGATGGGGGACGGCAGCACCAACTGCTCCGCCGCCCACCTCAAGGCGGTGGTGGAGCTGGCCCGGGGAGACGACCCCTCCGCCGTGGTGTTCCTGCCCGGCGGACGGCTGGCTCAGCGGGTATACAGGGAGTTGCTGCTCACCACCCAGTCCGACCCCCTGCCCCCCTTTCTGCCCACGCCTCTGGCCCTGGACGGTGAGACCGAGGTGGAGGGCACGCCCTGGCGGGTGCGCTGCCGCCCGGTACGCTGCCCGGACGAGAGCGAGCGGAAGCCCGGGGCCCTGTATCTGGCCCAGGGGGCGCTGGAGGGTCCCCTGGTGCTCCGCCCCCGGCAGACGGGAGACGCGGTTACACTGCCCGGGCGGGGTGGAACCAAGACGCTGAAAAAGCTGTTTATTGACGAAAAGGTGCCCCGCCGGGAGCGGGAGCGGATTCCGGTTCTGGCCGACGGTCGGGGCGTGGCCGCGGTGGCGGGCTTCGGGCCTGAGCAGAGCCGGACGGCCGTCCCTGGACAGGCGGCCTATGAGCTGTTATTCTGGAAGAAAGAGTGAGGGAGAGGTATGGAACACATGCTGGACAAGGACGTGGAGCGGGTGCTCTTTTCCGAGGAGGAGCTGCACCGGCGGGTGGCGGAGATCGCCGCCGAGATCGACCGGGACTACGCAGGGAGGGAGCCCCTGCTGGTCAGCGTATTGCGGGGCTCCTTCGTGTTTATGGCGGACCTGGTGCGCCAGATCCACCTGCCCTGCACCGTGGACTTCATGGCGGTGTCCTCCTATGGGGCGGGCACGGCCAGCTCCGGGCAGGTCAGGATCATCAAGGATCTCAGCGAGCACATCGAGGGCCGCGACGTGATCGTGGTGGAGGACATTCTGGACAGCGGCAACACCCTGAGCTATCTGCTCCAGCTCCTCCAGGCCCGCAGCCCCGCCTCCGTGCGGCTGTGCACCCTGCTGGATAAGCCCTCCCGCCGCACCAAGGAGGTGGAGCTGCACTACTCCGGCTTTACCATCCCCGACTACTTTGTGGTGGGCTACGGGCTGGACTATGCGGAAAAATACCGCAACCTGCCCTACATAGGCATTCTTAAGCCCTGTGTGTACGGAGGAGAGGAATAACGGGCGCCTGAGGCGCCCAATCTGCCCGGAAAGGACGTGTCCGCAGTTTGAAACGAAACGGAAGCCTGCGCGATGTGGGCTTTTACCTGCTCATCGCCGTGGTTCTGCTGATGACCATCTTCGCCCTCCGGGGCGGGATGGGGAATCAGGAGAAGGTCACCTATGCCCAGGTGCGCCAGCTGCTGGAGCAGCAGATGGTGAGCCGGGTCTCCCTGGAGGACAATACCGTGACCCTGTACCTGAAGGAGCCCCAGGGCGGCCAGAGTGTGCTCACCTATCAGATCGGCAACCCGGACTGGTTCTACCAGGACTTTAACGACCTCATTGTGGAACAGAAGCGGCAGGGGATCATCACCGACTACGACTATCCCCAGGGTTGGGTGCCTCCCTACTGGATGAGCTTTATCCCGTGGATCGTCATCCTGGTGGTGTTCGGCCTGCTGTGGTACTTCATGTTCCTGCGCCAGGCCGGGGCCGGCGGGGGCGGAGGAGGCGGCGGCGGTGTGGATCGCACCGCCCGCTTCGGCCGCGCCCGCACCCGCACCGGCGCCGACGAGCAGAAGAAGGTCACCTTTGAGGACGTGGCCGGCGCCGAGGAGGAGAAGGGGGAGCTCCAGGAGATTGTGGAGTTCCTCCGGGACCCCAAGCGGTTTCTGGAGCTGGGGGCCCGCATCCCCAAGGGCGTGCTGCTGGTAGGCCCGCCGGGCACCGGCAAGACCCTGCTGGCCAAGGCCGTGGCCGGCGAGGCGGGGGTTCACTTCCTCTCCATCTCCGGCTCCGACTTTGTGGAGCTCTACGTGGGCGTGGGCGCCTCCCGCGTCCGCGACCTGTTTGACCAGGCCAAGAAGAACGCCCCCGCCATCGTCTTTATCGACGAGATCGACGCCGTGGGCCGCCAGCGCGGCGCCGGCCTGGGCGGCGGCCACGACGAGCGGGAGCAGACCCTCAACCAGCTCCTGGTGGAGATGGACGGCTTCGGCAACAATGAGGGCGTGGTGGTCATGGCGGCCACCAACCGGCAGGACATCCTGGACCCCGCCCTCCTGCGCCCCGGCCGCTTCGACCGGCAGGTATACGTGGGACACCCCGACATCAAGGGCCGGGAGGCCATCCTGAAGGTCCATGCCCGCAACAAGCCCCTGGGGGACGACGTGTCCCTGGCGGAGCTGGCCAAGGGCACCGGCGGTTTCACCGGCGCCGATCTGGAGAACCTGATGAACGAGGCCGCCCTCCTGGCCGCCCGCAGACACCACCGCTTCATCAGCATGGCCGAGCTCAACGAGGCGGTGATCAAGGTGATCGCCGGGCCGGAGAAGAAGAGCCGGGTGGTCATCGAGCGGGAGCGGAAGCTCACCGCCTACCACGAGGCGGGCCACGCCATTGTCATCCACGACCTGCCCACCCAGGACCCGGTGCATGAGATCACCATCATCCCCCGGGGCATGGCCGGCGGCATGACCATCTCCCTGCCCCAGGAGGACGTGACCTTCCAGACCAGGCAGCAGCTCACCGAGCGCATCGCCGTCTGCCTGGGCGGCCGGGCCGCCGAGCAGTTGGCTTTGGGGGACATCTCCACCGGCGCGGGCAACGACCTGCAAAAGGCCAGCGCCATCGCCCGCAACATGGTCACCCGCTACGGCATGAGCGGGAAGGTGGGCAATGTGGTCTTCGACTCCGGCCACGACGAGGTATTCATCGGCCGCTCCATGGCCCAGACCAAGAACTACTCCGAGGAGGTGGCTGCCCTCATCGATGAGGAGGTGAAGGCCCTGGTGGACGGGGCCTACGCCCGCTGCGGGGAGATCCTCACCCATCGCCGGAGGGAGCTGGACATCGTGGCGGAGTATCTGCTCCAGTACGAGAACATGGACGCCAAGACCTTCGAGCAGGTCTTTACCGACCCGGCGGCGCTCCAGCCCCCGGCGGCCTATCAGGCTGTGGAGGCCGAGGCGGAGCAGGACGCCCGCGAGGAGGAGGAGCATGGCGCAGATTGAGTGCGTGCTGGGCGACATCACCCGGATTGAGGTCGATGCCATTGTCAACGCCGCCAACCGTACCCTGCTGGGGGGCGGCGGTGTGGACGGAGCCATCCACCGGGCGGCCGGCCCGGAGCTGTTGGCCGAGTGCCGTACCCTCCACGGCTGTGAGACCGGGCAGGCTAAGATTACAAAGGGTTATAAATTGCCCGCAAAATACGTGATTCACACCCCCGGCCCCATCTGGAAGGGGGGCGGCCACGGAGAGGCGGAGCTCCTGGCCTCCTGCTACCGGAGCAGCCTGACCCTGGCCGTGGAGCACGGCTGCCGGACGGTGGCCTTTCCCGCCATCTCCGCCGGGGTGTACGGCTACCCGCTGGCGGAGGCGGCCGCCATCGCGGTGAATACAGTGCGTGATTTTGCGGCGCAGGATAACACATTGGAGACCGTCACCTTTGTCTGCTTTCTGCCCGAGGTCAAGGCGGCCTTCGACCAGGCCCTCCGCGAACCATAAACCAGCCCCCCGGCGCCGGCCGGGGGGCTTTTTGTCCGGCCGACCGGGCAGATCCCGCGGGGGCGGAGGCAAAACGTAAGAAAACCGTAAAAGACGGCGGGGCAAAACCCTGCTATAATAGAGATAAATTTGTGGAAAGGAGGGGGAAGCATGCCCGTAGAGACTCCGGTACGCCGCCGGTGGCGGGTGAGGCACCGGCCCCGGCTGATTCCGTGTCTGCTGGCCCTGGTGGCGGTGCTGCTGGTCATCAAGTGGATCGACCCCTTCGCCCCCGGGGAGCGCCCCCTGCCGGAGACGCCGGACTGGATCACGGTGGAGCTGCTCCCCCTCAACGAGTTCTCCCGGCCCGGCACGCCTCTGGAGGAGGTCAACGGCATCGTCATCCACTACGTGGGCAACCCGGGTACCACGGCGGCGCAGAACCACAGCTTTTTCACCAACCTGGCCCAGACGGGGGAGACCTACGCCTCCAGCCACTTCCTGGTGGGGCTGGACGGAGAGGTGCTCCAGAACGTCCCGCTCAACGAGGTGGCCTACTGCTCCAACCAGCGCAACGACGACACGATCTCCATCGAGTGTTGCCACCCGGACGACAGCGGGGAATTCACCTCCGCCACCTATGAGTCCCTGGTGCGCCTCACCCGCTGGCTCATGGAGGAGTACGGCCTCGACACCAGCCAGGTGATCCGCCACTATGATGTGACGGGGAAGCTCTGCCCCAAGGCCTTTGTGGAGCACCCGGAGGAGTGGGAGCGGTTCTTGCGGGCCCTGGAGGAATAGTCCTGTTTATTGGACGGCGTATTTCTTATACTGTACTCACAACGAGACAGAAAGGAGCGCTGACCAATGAATTACGAGATTCGCTATGTACGCGGGCATGTGGAGGTTTACGACCAGATGGGCCGCTTCCGGTTCTCCGCCGACTCCGAGTGGGAGGCGCTGGAGGAGCTGGAGCAGGACTCCGCCGCATGAGTGAAGCTAAAATGAAGGGCGTCCGGCCAAAGGCCGGACGCCCTTTTTTGTTTGTGGTCAGGGAATGGAGCGGCGCGCCAAGTAGAGGAGATGTGTCCTTGCTCCGCTGTAGTATCGGGCTGGAAAGGTATCTGCTCGAAGCATACCGAGACGTTCCGCTACAGCGATAGAGGGCCGATTGTCTGCCTTGATGATCGCGTGGACGATCGGCTGCTCCAACTGATGGAAGGCATACTGCATACAACCCTTGGCCGCCTCAGTAGCATAACCCTGGTGCCAGAATTGCTGTTTCAGCAGATAGCCTACCTCCAGCACCCGCGTGTTCCGATAGGGCTGTAAGGTCAGCCCGGCCTGCCCAATCATGCAGCCAGTATTCTTTATACAAACAGCCCACAGGCCAAAGCCATGGAACAGATAACGGCCCCGCTGCCGCCCCAGCCACTGATATACATCCTGATTTGTAAAAGTATGTTCGTAGGCATACATAACAGCGGGATTCTGGAGTATTTCCGCCAAATCCGAGGCATCCCGGATCTCCAGCTCCCGCAAGGCTAGGCGTTCTGTCTCCAAGATTATGCCGGATCGCCATGCTTCCACGGCTCAGTCCTCAATGTAGGCCCGGATGCGGAGGGTGACGCCCAAGTCCTCGGTCAGCCTGCGGCAGCGGGCGATCTCCTCCGGCGTCTTGTCCTTGTCCACGATGGTCATGACCACGTGGGGCACGTACTCCCGGCACTCCCGGGCAAAGTCCAGCATGGCGTCCCACGCCTGCACACCCTGGCGGGGCTTGGTAACGGCGCAGTACTCCTCCGGCGTGGAGCCGTTGAGGGAGATGGAGATGGTGTCGACGCGCCCCTGGAGCAGGGGGGCCACGTCCCGGCCCAGGAACAGGTTGGCGTGGCCGTTGGTGTTGATGCGCACCGGTGGCAGGTTGGGCACCCGCTTTTTCAGCTCGTCCACCAGCCACACGATGTCGTCGGTGCGGTACATGGGCTCTCCGAAGCCGCAGAACACCAGCTCCCGGTACTGGGAGAAGTCCCGGGCCAGCAGGTTGTCCAGGGCCTCCTGCCGGGTGGGCTCGTGCTCCAGCCACAGGTCGTCGGCGTAGATGGAGCCCTTGTGGCCGTTGTGGCGCAGGCAGAATACGCAGGCGCAGTCGCACCTGTTGGTGAGGTTCACGTAGAGCGCGCCCTCATACTCATAGGAAATGGTCATCATAGTGGATTACCTCCCTTATCAATTCAGAGCCAGGATGGACGGGCGGCCGGAGGCCGTCCGCCCCTCAGGCGATGCCAAAGAACTTCTTGCCGTTCTCCAGGGTGACGGCCTCCACCTCGTCCCGGGTGAGGCCCCGGAGCTGGGCCACCGTCTCGGCGGAGCGGGCGATCATGGTGGAGTCGCACCGCTGGCCCCGGTACGGCTCGGGGGCCATATAGGGGGCGTCGGTCTCCAGCATCAGCCGGTCCAGGGGCAGCCAGCGGAGGATGTCGGGGGCCCGGCGGGCGTTCTTGAAGGTGATGTTGCCGGTGAAGGAGAGCATCCAGCCCTTGTCCACCAGCACCTTGGCGTCCTCCAGGCTGCCGGAATAGCAGTGGAACACCCCACGGACGCCGGGGTGGGCGCGGACGATGTCCAGGCAGTCCCGGTGGGCATCCCGGTCGTGGACGATGGCGGGGAGGTTGAGCTCCTCCGCCAGGGAGAGCTGGGCGTCGAAGAAGTCCCGGGAGTTGGCCCGCTCCTCCGGCGTCTTGAGCCAGTAGTAGTCCAGGCCGATCTCCCCCACCGCCACCACCTTCGGGTGGGCGCACAGGGCCTTGACGGCGTCCAGATCGGAGAGGGCCGCCCCCTCCAGATTTTCCGGGTGGTATCCGGCGGCAGCGTAGAGAAAGCCGTACCGCTCCGCCAGGGCGATGGACTGGCGGGAGGACTCCAGATCGCAGCCGGGGCAGACCACCAGGGCCACCCCCCGGCCGGGGAGGGAGGCGAGCAGCGCGTCCCGGTCGGCGTCGAAGGCCTCGTCGTAGTAGTGGGCGTGGGTGTCAAAAATCATAGGGCAGACCTCACAGTGTTGGGATGGGTTCTCCCTCTATGATAGCGCGGAACGGGCAAAAATACAAGAAGGCGGCGCGGAAAACCGCGCCGCCTTCTTCAGAGGGGCAGGGTGAGGGCCGCCCGGGCCCCCCGGCCGGTGTTGGACAGCTCCAGCGTCCCGCCGTGGCGGCGGGCGGTCTGGCGGGCGAAGGTGAGACCCATGCCCATGTGACCGTCCTGGGGGCGGCTGGCGTCGCCGGTGTAAAAGCCCCGCCCCGCCCGGGCCAGGGCCTCGGGGGAGAAGCCGGGGCCGGAGTCCTCCACGGCCACGGTGAGTACGGCCTCCTCCACATACGCCGACAGGCGCACCGCGCCCCCCGCCGGGGTGAAGCGGGCGGCGTTGTCCAGCAGGTTGAGCACCGCCCGGTCCAACTCTGACCGGAACAGGGTACAGGGGCGGGAGGCGGGGCAGTCCAGAGAAAAGCGCAGCCCCCTGGGGGCGCACAGGCCGCGCCCAGCGGCCGCCCAGCCCTCCGCCAGCGCGGACAGTTCCGCCGTCGCCCGGCCGCCCACCTCCGCCGGGCCCCCGGCGGCGGTGAGGGCGCGGAGCTGCTCCATATAGTCCCGGATGCGTCCGGCGCTGCGGAGAATGGCGTCCACGCGCTCCCGCTGGGCGGGGGAGAGGGCGTCCTCCTCCAGCAGCTCCGCGCTGCCGCTGACGATGGACAGGGGGGTCTTGAGGTCGTGGGCCAGGGCGGCCAGCGCCTGGGTGCGCTCCTGCTCCATGGCCCACTGCTCGGACAGAGACCGGGCCAGGGCCTGCCGTAGCTGCTCCATGGCGGCCAGGCTCTCCCCCAGCTCCCGCACCCGGGCGCCCCCGTCCAGGGGGACGTCCAGCCGCCGGGCGGCGATGGCCCCGGTGGCGGCGGTGAGGAGGGCGGCGTCCCGCCGGAGCAGGCCGGCGAAGTGCCGGGTGGAGAGGGCCCCGGCGGCCAGCCAGGCCGCCAGCAGTACCGCCGTGGCGCAGGTCTGGAACTCCGGAAGCCTCCCCTGGAGCGCGGGGGAGCCGTAGGGCATGGAGTAGTCGAACTGGAGCAGGCACACCGTGCCGTCGGGGAGCTGGGCAGAGCGGTGGTACTGCTGGTAGGGGAAGCCGTGGAGGGTGCGGTTGCCCTCCAGCGCGGCCTGGGCATAGCCCAGGCGCCGCTCGTTCATGCCGCGCTGCCCCACCACCTGGGCGGAGCCGTCGAAGGTGGCCCAGCGGTAGTAGTGGGGCAGCTCCGCCGGGGTCAGCTCCCCGGCCTCCAGGGCGCGGACCAGCCCGTCCGCCTGCCCGGCGGCGGTGCCCGCCGGGAGGACAAAGCCGCTGCGGAGCAGGGCGGACAGGCCGCCCCACCAGAGGACGGCCAGCAGCACCACCGCTCCGCCGGTGACGAGCAGGTAGCGCCAGAACAGGGCGGTGAGCCCCGTCCGCCGCCTCATGCGCTTTCCCATTTGTAGCCCACCCCCCACACGGTCTGGATGGGGGAGAGCCCCACGGCCCGCAGCTTGGCGCGGATGTTCTTGATGTGCTCCGTGATGGCGGAGGAGTCCGCCGTGCCGTCAAAGCCGAATACCGCCTCGTAGATCTGCTCCTTGGTGAAGGTCTGGGCGGGGTGGGCGGCGAGATGGGCGCAGATGGCATACTCGCTTCGGGTCAGGTGCAGCGGTTCCTCCCCGCAGTAGACGGCCCGCTCCTCCAGATCAAAGTCCAGCCCGCCGCGGCGGATGCGGCTGCGGGGCGCCCGGGACTCCCGCCGCAGGTGAGCGGCCACCCGGGCCCGCAGCTCCGCGATGCGGAAGGGCTTGGACAGGTAGTCGTCCCCGCCCAGCCCCAGGCCGGTGAGCACGTCGGCCTCCTCGGTCTTGGCGGTGAGAAAAAGAATGGGGCAGGCGGCCAGGGCGCGGATGCGGCGGCAGGTGGCAAAGCCGTCCTCCCCCGGCATCATCACGTCCAGGAGAATGCAGTCTGCCCAGCGGCAGTGGGCCTCGCTCACCGCCCCACCGCGGTCGAGGAGGGAGACCTGGTGTCCGTCCCGCTCCAGGGCGGTTTTCAGCAGGGCGCGGAGATCCCCGTCGTCGTCCACCACCAGAATATGGGCCATGGATACCACCTCAGTTCAGCAGAAGATAGAGCCCCCACGACAGGGCGTAGAGGATGTAAATATGGGCGGGATAGAAGGCGTAGAACAGCCGCTTGTGGCCTCCGCCCCGCTGCCCATTATAGCACAGCATGAGGGGCGCGGCCAGGATGCCGTAGATCTCGTAGTACCGGGTGAAGAACTGGCTCCAGGCGAAATCGGGCATCTGGGAGGCCATGAGGCCCATATACACCACCCCGTAAAGAAAATAGAACACGGCGAAGGCCAGTACCTGCCCCCTCCGGTTCCGGCGGAACAGGTAGAGCACCAGCCCCATGGCCAGCACCGGCCAACTGCTGTCCCCGGTGGTGCCCCAGGCGGGGAGAACGGAGTAGGCCGCCAGGCCCACGGGGGTGGCCAGGGCGGGGACGGCCAGGGAGAGGGCGGAGGCCAGGAAGGGCCAGGCCAGGGGGAGAAGAAGCGCCGCCAGGCCCCGGACAATATGCCGCCGGCCCAGCCAGTCGATGCCTTGGAACATCACCATGAGAATCACAAAGGTGGTCATCATGCCGTTGGCGGGGTAGAACCCGTCGGGCCGCACCAGCACGTGGGCAAAGGCCATGAAGAAGAACAGGAGAGACATGGCGGTGGAGAGGACGTAGACCCTTGCGAAGTACCGCTTCCGGCTGTGGGTGTGGGTGAAGCCCTCCACCAGGCAGAACAGGAACAGGGGCGCGCCCAGCCGCCCCACCATACTGAACCATTCGGGGACGCACCCGGTAAAGCTGAAAAAGTAGTGAATGTGGTCCAGCACCATGGTGACCAGGGCGATCCATTTCAGCCCCGTCTCGGACAACCCCCGGGCGGGGGTGATATGATGTGTTTCCATTGCGGACAGCTCCTTTTTGTGGTCTGTCCACAGGATAGCAGGTAATTCTAAGGAATCTCTAAGGATATCGAAAAAGGCGGTCTTGACAGGGGAAGGGATGTATGGTAGGATAGCAGCCGGAACACGGGAATGAGGTTCTCCCGGGGCGCTGGCCCGAACCGCCGCTTGGCTGATGACTTCTGCAAGAGATTGCAGGGGGCATTGGCTTTTTTTCTGCCCTCTGGAGAGGAATGATTTGTTATGTTAACCAGCCTCGCCTATGTGCTGCTGCTGGGCATGGCCCTGGGGGCCCTAGCCCGCAGGCTCCGCCTGCCGTCCCTGGTGGGGATGCTGCTGGCGGGGATTCTGCTGGGGCCCTGCGTACTCAACCTGCTCAGCCCATCCCTGTTAGGTATTTCCGCAGACCTGCGGCAGCTCGCCCTGGTGATCATCCTCACCCGGGCGGGCCTGTCCCTGGAGCTGGAGGATCTGCGCCGGGCCGGGCGGCCCGCCGTGCTGCTGTGCTTCGTGCCCGCTTCCTTTGAGGTGCTGGGCATGGTGTTGCTGGCTCCCCGGCTGCTGGGGGTGGACGTGTTGGACGCCGCCATTATGGGCGCAGTGGTGGGGGCGGTGTCCCCCGCGGTCATCGTTCCCCGGATGCTCAGGCTGATGGAGGAGGGCTATGGCGCAGACAAGGGCATCCCCCAGATGATTCTCGCCGGGGCCTCGGTGGACGATGTGTTCGTCATCGTCCTCTTTACCTCCTTTACCGGCATGGCTCAGGGAGGCAGCTTTTCCCCTGCGGCCCTGGCGGGGGTGCCGGTATCCATTGTGCTGGGTGGGGCGGCGGGCCTGGGGCTGGGATACGTCCTGGCTAAATGCTTCACCCGCTTCCACCTGCGGGACTCGGCCAAGGTGGTGGTGCTGCTGGCGCTGGCTTTCCTGCTGGTTGCCCTGGAGGACGCGGCGGAGGGGGTGGTCCCCTTCTCCGGGCTGCTGGCTGTTCTGGGGACGGGCCTGGGCCTGCGCCGTTGGCGGAGGCCGGCGGCGGAGCGGCTCACTGCCAAGTTCGGTAAGCTGTGGGTGGCGGCCGAGGTGATGCTCTTTGTCCTGGTGGGGGCCGAGGTGGACATCGGCTACGCCGCGGCGGCAGGGCTGGCCGCCGTGGCCACGGTGCTGGGGGTGCTGTGTTTCCGGGCCGTGGGGGTGCTCCTCTGCGTGGCGGGGAGCCGCCTGAGCGGACGGGAGCGGCTGTTTGCCGTGCTGGCCTATCTGCCCAAAGCTACAGTGCAGGCCGCCATCGGCGGTGTCCCTCTGGCCATGGGCCTGGCCTGTGGGCAGGTGGTGCTCACCGTGGCGGTAGTCGCTATCCTGGTCACTGCCCCCTTGGGGGCCCTGGCCATCGACCTGAGCTTCCGGCGCCTGCTGCGCCGGGACAGGGGATAGAGAACAGCAAGGGGCGCGCCTGCAAACGCAGGCGCGC
>NZ_JH417663.1 GCF_000239295.1 Flavonifractor plautii ATCC 29863 | reverse complement strand
CAAAACGAGCGCCGCCAGCAAAGCTGGCGGCGCTCTTGCGCGGATGCGGGGCGCGGAAAACCCCCGGCCCGCAGGGCCGGGGGTTTGGGACGCGCGTCAGCGGTCCCACTTCTCGATGAGGGCGCGGAGCTGGTCGGCGAACCGACCCAGATCCTTGTTGGTGCCGCCCTTGTTGTGGGCGATGACCTCCATGAGCCTGCGGCCCACATCCTCCAGGCGCTGGTAGGCCGGCGAGCCGCCGGAGGCGGGCTCGGGCTTCTTCTCCGGCGGCAGGCCGGGGGAGAGCATCTGGTTATCCAGCAGGTCGTAGACCTCTTCGTAGTTTGGGGCGTGGGCGGCCAGTCCCTTTTCCCGGAGGGTGTTGGCGTAGACCTCCGTCACCTCCTGGTCGCCGTGGACCACGAACACCTGCCTGGGCCGGGGGCTGAAGTGCTCGATCCACCGCAGCAGGCCGTCCCGGTCGGCGTGGGAGGAGAGGCCATGGAAGTTGACGATCCGCGCCCGCACGGCGATCTCCTCGCCGAAGAGCTTGACCGAGCCGACGCCGTTGAGGAGCCGTCGGCCCAGGCTGCCCTCGGCCTGATAGCCCACGAACACCACGGCGCACTCCGGCCGCCAGAGGTTGTGCTTGAGGTGGTGGCGAATACGGCCGGCGTCGCACATACCGGAGGCGGAGATGATCACCTTCGGGGTAGGGTCCAGGTTGAGGGCGCGGGACTCATCGCTGCTCTCGGTGATGGTAAGGCCGGGGAACTGGAACAGGGCCCCGCCCTTGAGGGCGGCGATGGCCTCCTCGTCCAGGTAGCCGTGGAGATCCCCGGAGAAGATGCGCGTGGCCTCGCCGGCCAGGGGGGAGTCCACCACCACGGAGAAGCCGGGCACGCTCTTGACGAGGCCCTGCTCCTTCATCTCCCGGATAAAGTACAGCAGCTCCTGGGTGCGGCCCACGGCGAAGGAGGGGATGATCACGTTGCCCCCATTGCCCAGAGTCTCGTCAATAATGGCGGCCAGGTCGGCGGTGTAGTCCGGCTGCTCGTCCATGTCGTGGAGCCGGTCGCCGTAGGTGCTCTCGGTGAGCACATAGTCGGCGTCCCTGATGTACTGGGGGTCGCGGATGATGGGCTGATCCCGGTTGCCGATGTCGCCGGAGAAGACCACCTTGCGGGTGGTGTCCCCCTCGGTGAGCCACATCTCCACGCTGGCCGAGCCCAGCAGGTGCCCGGCGTCCACGAAGCGCACCTTCACCCCGTCGGCGATCTGAAGCGTGGTACCGTACTCGCAGGTGACGATGCGCTTGACCGCCTCCTCCGCGTCGTGGACGGTGTAGAGGGGCTCCACCGGCTCCTCCCCGGCCCGCTTGCCCTTCTGGTTCTGCCACTGGGCGTCGCTCTCCTGGATGTGAGCCGAGTCCCGCAGCATGATGGACAGAAGCTGCCCCGTCAGGCGGGTGCAGTAGATGTTGCCGGTGAAGCCCTGCTTCACCAGCAGGGGAATGCGGCCGGAGTGGTCGATGTGGGCGTGGGTGACCACCACGGCGTCGATGTACCCGGCGGCAAAGTCCAGCTCCTGGTTGTCCCGCTCGTCCCGGCCCTGCTGCAGGCCGCAGTCCACCAGAATCTTCTTTCCCCCGCACTCCACACAGTGGCAGCTTCCGGTGACGGCCCTTGCCGCGCCGAAAAAGGTCAGTTTCATGGGGCACCTCCTTGTGCAGTTTCTACAAGGCTATTGTACTCCTAAAACCAGCCGGTGTAAATAGTCGGATAACGTCCGGTAAGACGGGCAGAAGATCCGCCTCCCTGCCGCTTGGGACAGTGCCTCGTTCCACTCCTCCAGGGTGTAGGTGTTGAGCGGCAGCACGCTGAGCAGGGTGAGCAGCCACTCCGGGTCCGCCCGGCCATCCAGCCGGGCCAGAATGCGGTTCTCCATATGCTCCCCCCTTTTCCCATTTGTATGCCGCGGCTCTGCGTGCGGTCCCTTTTCTTTTGTGGAAGCATCCAGTATACCGTAGGATAGCGGTGATCGGCATGACCAGGAACGCGGCCATCCAGTACGCCAGCGCCGGTGTCTGCTGCATCGCCGTCCCCATCTTCTCCCCAGAGAACGCCGCCGCCTTTGACACGACGAACCCCCTGTGATAGACTATGGCGGCACCATCTGAGGGGCCGCGGGCCCTTCAGAAAGAACCGGACCGGCACACGTAGGAGCCGGTCCGGTTCTTGTTATGCGTTCCTTCTTACAGTTTTTTACAGGCCACCCTCCACAATCTGGGCCTTGATCAGGTTGGTTGTGCCGGACTGTCCCAGGGGTACGCCGGCGGTAATCACCACCGTATCGCCGATCTGGACTGCGTTCTCCTTACGGGCCACATCCACAGCCAGGGAGAACATCCGGTCGGTGGAATCCACCTCGCCGGACAGGTAGGGGTGCACGCCCCAGGAGATGGCAAGCTGCCGCCGGGTGGACTCATTCTGGCACAGAGCCACGATGGGGCAGGCAGGGCGGAAGCGGGAAATGACTTTGGCGGTGTAGCCCGACCGGGTGGCCGCCAGGATGGCCGAGGCGTTCAGATCCATGGCTGTCAGACAGCAGGAGTGAGTGATTGCGTCACTGATACCGGATACCACGGGCAACAGGCTGCGCTCCCGGAAGCGGCCCCAATAGTCGATAGCCTCCTCCGCGGCGGTGACGGTGTTAACCATAGTGGACAGGGCCTCAATGGGGTACTTGCCGGAGGCCGTCTCGCCGGAGAGCATGACGCAGGAGGTGCCGTCGAACACGGCGTTGGCCACGTCGGACACCTCGGCCCGGGTGGGGCGGGGATTGCGGATCATGGAGTCCAGCATCTGGGTGGCGGTGATGACCGGCAGGCCGGCCCGGATGGTGGCCTTGATCATCTTCTTCTGGAGGATGGGCACCTCGTGGGCGGGGATCTCCACGCCCAGATCGCCCCGGGCCACCATGATGCCGTCGGAGGCGGCGATGATGCCCTCCAGGTTCTCAACGCCCTCCCGGTTCTCGATCTTGGCGATGATGCGGATATTGTCGCCGCCGTGCTTGCGCAGTTCGGCACGGATGTCCTCCACGTCGCTGGCCTTGCGCACGAAGGAGGCGGCGATGAAGTCAAAGTCGTTGTCCACGGCGAACTTCAGATCCTCCCGGTCCTTGTCGGTGAGGGAGGGCAACAGGATGTGCACATCAGGTATGTTAATGGACTTGTTGCTGGACAGGGGGCCGCCGTTTTCCACCTCACAGTGGATCTCGTGGCCCTCTACCTTCTGGACCCGCAGCTCGATGAGGCCGTCGTCCACCAGGATGCGGCAGCCGGGCCCCACCTCCTTGTGAAGGTTGGCATAGGTGACACTCACCCGGTGGCCGTCTCCGGGCACGTCATCGGTGGTCAGGATAAATCCCTGGCCCTGCTCCAGAGTCACGGGGCCGTCGGCAAAGGTCTTTATACGGATTTCGGGGCCCTTGGTGTCCAGAATGGTGGCCACGGGGGCACCCAGGGTGTCCCGCACCTTCTTGAACATATTCAGCCGGGCCAACTGCTCGGCGTGGCTGCCATGGGAGAAGTTGAAGCGGGCAGCGTTCATGCCGGTCCGGATCAGCCGTTCAATGGTCTCCGCATGGTCCACCGCAGGCCCCAGGGTGCAGATGATTTTGGTCTTTCTCATGTTCATACAATCGTCCCTCCGTCGGGTATCCGAATCTCCAGGTCTCAACAAAAATCCGCAGATATCATACACCATCCCGCCCCGTTTGGGAAGGGTGAAATGGGTTAAATTTATGATTTCCGCCTACAATTTTTTCAAACCGTCCGCCGGGCCGGACACCGGAGCGCCGCCCAGCAGAGGGCCGCGCCGGCGCAGCCGCAGGCGATACAGGCGGCGAGCATCCAGTTTGCGCCGCCCATATCCAAGGTCCAGCCGGCCAGCAGGCCGCCCAGCATTCCGCCCATGCCGTTGGAGGCCACCATCATCACCGTCTGGCCCCGCACCCGGTCAGCCTCGGGCACGGACTCATTGACAAAGTAGACCGACGCCGGGGTGAACAGGCCGTAGCCCAGCAGTTGCAGGGGCTGGGCCAGCAGGACGCCGGCGTAGTTGAAGGTACACAGCAGCGCCACGGCCTTGAGGGTGCCGAATACGGCGCTGATGAGCAGCAGCCGACCGCTGCCGAACCGGCGGAGCAGCTTTGGGAAGAGGAAGGCGGTGGGCAGCTCGAAGGCCCCCATCACAAACATGGCCAGGCCCAGATCGGCGTCGGTGCCGCCCCGGCTGGTGACCACGTTCACCAGGAAATTGGACAAGGGGAGCACCGCCGTCAGGCTCAGCAGCACCCCGGCCAGCATCAGTGTAAAGGACGGGTTGGACCGCAGCAGGGCCAGAGCCGACTGTGGCCTCGGCCCCTCCGCATCCCGGGCGCGGGGCCTGCCCCGGTAGGGCGGGTAGGTGGCCACCAGGGCGATCTCCGCCGCGACCAGCACCACATGGGTGAGCAGCGTGCTCTCCACCCCGGAGCGCCCCACCTGGAAGCCCAGGAACACACAGGTCAGGGCGTAGGCCAGGGAGCCCAGTCCCCGGCCCAGGCTGTAGCGGATGGGGACGCCGTCGTTGATGAACTGGATGGCCATGGCGTCCATGAGGGGGTAGGAGGACACCTCCAGCCCGCCGATGACCGCCCACACCAGGGCGGTCTCCCCCAGCCCCATGCCCGGGGCGAGCCAGTACCAGACGCTCACCCCCAGGGAGAGGAGCATGGACAGGGAGACGATACGCTTGAGGGGGAATTCCGGGTGCCGGTCGGCAAAGCCCCCCAGCAGGGGCTGGCACACAATGCCCGCCAGGCAGCGCACCGAGGTCATCAGCCCGGCCTCCCCGTTGGAAAAGCCCCGATCCAGCAGCAGGGCGGTCTGATAGCCCACGATGGAGGCAAACATGGCCCAAAAGCCGATCTGCATGGCCATATAGTGCCAGTCCAGCCGCCGGAGGGAGGGTTGTCTCTGTATGGTCAAGGCTCATTCCTCCGTATGTTCATATTGGAACAGGTTGTCCAGCCGGGTGGTGCTCGCAACGTAGAGGGTGAGGGCTATATCCGGCTCCAGGCCCGCGATGGTGTCCAGCAAATCCCCCTCGAAATACCGCAGATCAATGGTGGTCAGCTCCGAGCAGGACAGGGCCAGGAAGGGGGTGAGGGCGCAGGCAAAGGAGTCCCGCAGCAGCACCACCCGCGGCCCGTCCGGATTTTTGTGGTTGGTGATGGTGGCGATGGGGTAGTCGCCGCCGGCGTAGTAGGTATAGGGGTTGCCGTTGAACCAGTCCTGCTGGGCCACCCGCTCGGGGAAGCACACCGACGTCTCAAAGGGGCCGGTGCGGGTAAAGCCGTAGGCGGGGCAGGAATAGGTCAGCTCGGAATCGAATTTTGGGGTATAGAGCGTGATGTCGTCCGCCCCGGCGTAGAGGGAGCCCACCCGCTTGCCCTGGCTGCCCAGGAAGAAGTGCTCCAGCACCCGGGTATCCCAGTTGGCCGGATCGGTGAGGGCCGGGTCGGCGGCCAGGCCGTACCGCTCCTCCAGCTCGTCCGTCAGCGCCTGCCAGGCGAAAAAGGCCGCCTCGGGCTTCCAGTGGTGGTCGGTGCGGAAAAACCAGTTGGAGTAGATGCCGTTCTCCTCAAACAGGGGGCGCAGATCCACATAGTCCGTTCCCTGCCGCTCCAGCTCCTCCAGGAACGCGTCGGCGCTCTCGTTGCCGTACTCCTCCACCCCGGTCGGGAGCAGCGCCTCCCCACGCTGGAGCTTCTGTGGGGCGTTCACGTAGAGATAGGGGATGCCCAGAGCCTCCAGGCTCTGGGCAAACGCCGCCGTGGCGGCGGCGTTCTCCGCCACCTGCGGCCCGACGCCGGGCGCGGCCTGAAGATCCACAAAATTCAGTCCGCCGGTGGATAACCGGACTACGGTATTTTCCCCCACCGCGTCCTCCACCACCCGGCGGCCGGAGAGCCGCTGCACCCCGCCGTAGAGCTGAATAAACAGGTGATCCCGATCCAGATCGCCGTTGACGGCGGTCTCCGCCCCATCCACAAAGGCCATCACGTCCCTCTCCCGGAGGAAGGTCTTGAGCAGGGCCTCAAACTTCCCCTCCCCTCCGAAGAAGGAGGTGGCCAGCAGCAGGAACCCCGCCGCCACCGCCAGCAGGAAGACCGCGGCGGTCATGGTATTGCGTCGCTTCACGCTTCTGCCTCCTCAAAAATTGAAGTAGATGAAGGGGTTGTAGGTACCCTTGATCAGGAAGGCCGCCGACACCAGGAACACCGCCGCCGCCAGTACGGCGTAGCCCGCGTCCAGCAGGGGGCTGTCCTTTTTCGCGGCCCAGTCCCGCAGGCGGGGGGCCAGCGGGCCGGCAAAGAGCACCGACGCCGCCAGCACCGTCCAGTTCTCCCGCAGGTAGAGGGCGGTCAGATCGTCCCACCCCCCGGCGCCGAGGCCGAACATGGCCTGGAGGTACTGCCCCGCCGCCGCCAGGCTGTCCGCCCGGAAAAGCACCCAGGCAAAGTTCACCATCAGGAAGGTAAACAGCCATTTGGCCCACACCGGCCAGCCCCGGCCAAGACCACCATATTTTTCCAGCACCAGCAGCACGAAGTAGAACAGTCCCCAGGCCAGGAACGTCCAGTTGGCCCCGTGCCAGACGCCGGTGAGCAGCCACACCACGAACAGGTTGCGGATGTGTTTGGCCTTGGAGTTCACCCGGCTGCCCCCCAGGGGGAAGTAGACATAGTCCCGGAACCAGGTGGACAGGGAGATGTGCCACCGCCGCCAGAATTCGGTGATGGACCGGGAGATGTAGGGGTAATTGAAGTTCTCCAGGAAGTGGAAGCCGAACATCTTGCCAAGGCCGATGGCCATGTCGGAGTAGCCGGAGAAATCGTAGTAGATCTGCAGGGTGTAGCACAGGGCGCCCAGCCAGGCGAAGGAGGCGGACAGGCCGTCCCCCTGGCCAAAGGCCCGGTCGGCCACCACCGCCAGTTGGTTGGAGAGGAGCACCTTCTTGCCCAGACCCACGATAAACCGGCTGCACCCGGCGGAGAAGTCCGCCCAGATCTCTTTGCGGTGGTCGATCTGCTGGGCCACTGTCTCATACTTGACGATGGGGCCGGCGATGAGTTGGGGGAAAAAGGAGATGTAAAGCCCCACCTTCAGGGGCGAGCGCTGCACCTCCCCCCGGTCCCGGTGGACGTCCAGCACATAGCTCAGGGCCTGGAAGGTAAAGAAGGAGATGCCGATGGGCAGCTCAATACCGGGAATGACAAAGGCCGCCCCCAGGCGGTTCAGAATACCCAGTGTAAACGTCAGGTATTTAAATACAAACAGGATACCAAGATTCACCGCCAGGGCGGTCACAAGAGGGGGCGCGCAGGTCCGTCCCGCCCGCTTGCAGACATCCACCCACAGGCCGAAGCCGTAATTGGCCAGGATGGAGCCCAGCATGACCAGTACAAACCAGGGCTCCCCCCAGGCATAGAAGCCCAGGGAGGCCAGCAGCAGAAACACGTTCTGCCCCTGCCGCCACCTCCGCAGGGGCAGGTAATACACCAGCAGGACCACCGGGAGGAACAGGAAGAGAAACACCGAACTGGAAAAGAGCATGCCGCTTCTCCTTTAAGTCAAATACTTGCCCACGAACGGCACCTTGGAGAGGAGCCACGCCGCCGCCAGGGAGGCCAGGAATACCGCCGCCGTCAGCACCGGCACCGACAGCACAGGCGGGAAGGACAGGGCGGTAATGCCGAAGTTCCGCAGCAGCATGAGGAAGAACACGTGCACCAGATAGATGCCGAAGGACACCTTCGCCACGCCGGAAAACCGCTGGCGGCGGGAGCGCTCGTCACTCACCCCCAGCAAATAGCGGAAGAGCACAAAGACCGCCGTGCTCATCAGGGCGATGTTGGGACTGTCATAGTTGTAAAAGGTCTGGGCCAGCGCCCCGCGCTGCTGGGACAGCCAGGCGGTGCCCCCCACGGTGACCGCCGCTCCTGCGATCCCCAGCAGGTAGATGAGGTACTCCGCCGGGCGGCTCAGTGTGTACTCCTTTAAGTAATACCCCAGTACATAGTAGCCCACATAGCCCAGCACCAGCTTGATATTCAGGTAGCTCTGGTAGAGGCTCACCGTCTGGCTGGGCCGCAGGCGCAGAAGGGTGGGCAGGAGGAAGGTGAAGACAAACACCAGCAGGAAAAACCAGTGGAAATCCCCCCGGCCTGCCCCCCGCACGAAGGCACGCAGCACCGGGGTGACCAGATACAGGCCGAGCAGCATATAAAGGAACCACAGGTGAAAGCAGGTCTTTCCCAGGAGCACCTGATAGAGGGCTGCCCGGACGCTCTCCCAGCTCAGGCCGTGCACCTGTACCCGTTCCACCAGCGCATAGGCCGTCCCCCATACCGCCAAGGCGGCGGCGATACGCAGCATATGGCCGAAAAAAAGCTTGGAGGGGGGGAGGCTGTGCTTGGGGTCCAGCAAGAACATGCCGGAGAGCATGACAAACACCGGCACACACCAGTGGGTCAGCCCGTCGTACACGTTGAGCACCATAAAATCGGGCGTTCCCACCGGCGACGCCTCCAGGGCCCCGCCGGTTATGTGGACCACGATCACCGCCAGCATGGCGGTACACCGCAGCAGATCGGCGTAGGCCAGCCGGCCGCCTATGGTCTGACTCACCCCTTACCCCCGCTCCGGGACGAGCTCGATCCAGTAGCCGTCCGGATCCTCAATGAAGTAAACGCCCATATCCGGGTTTTCAAAGCATACGCAGCCCATGGCCCGGTGCCGCGCCAGCAGCGCATCAAAGCGGTCGGTGACGAAGGCCAGATGGAACTCCTGCTCCCCCAAATCGTAGGGTTCGGTGCGGTCCCGCAGCCAGGTTAACTCCAGACGGAAGCCGGTCTCCCCGTCCCCCAGGTACACCAGCTTGAAGGAGCCGTCGCCGGCCTCCTTCTCCTCCACCACCTCCAGCTCCAGCGCCTGCCGGTAGAAGGCCAGGGATCGCTCCAGATCCAGCACATTAAAGTTAAAATGATTGAATTGCAGCATGGTTTTTCCTCTTTTCTTCGGTTTTGCGGGCGTGGTTCTCTTCCCCGCCAGGCTAGGGCTTGTTTGAAACTTGGCGATGTACCCAGCAGCGAGGGATTATGGCTGCTGGCAAGCAATTCTTTCGCGGGAATCCGGACGGATTTCAAGGAAAAATTGCGCCGTCCAGCGGTCAAAAGGCCCGCCGATTGGGCTTGTTGACATGTTTCAAACAAGCCCCAAAGCCCCGGTCTGTAGGGACCGGCGCCCCAGGGCAGCTTCTCTTGCCCCTTCGTGTCAGTTCCCCTTCTGCCCACATCGGCCCGCCGGACCAATGGCTCTGACCGTGTCCCGCAGCCGCGGGCGGATGTGGGCACCCGCCCCTACAACTCTGCGGGTGGCCCAATACCCCCGCCTCCAAGTAGGGGCGGCCCTTGTGGCCGCCCGCGGGCGCACACAGTGCGCCTCTACAGCCGCTCCGCAAGCCTCCGTCCCGTCGGCGTCGCCGCCAAACCGCCGCTGCCGGTCTCCCGGAGTGAGGCGGGCAAAGCATCGCCCACGGCCCGCATGGCGTCGATGACCTCGTCGCAGGGGATGGCGCTCTCCACCCCGGACAGGGCCATCTCGGCGCAGGACAGGGCGTTGACCGCCCCCATCACATTCCGGTTGACGCAGGGCACCTCCACCAGCCCGGCCACCGGGTCGCACACCAGCCCCAGGGTGTTGGACAGGGCCATGGCGCAGGCGTGGGCCATCTGGCCGGGCGTGCCGCCCATCACATAAACCAGGGCGGCGGCCGCCATGCCGGAGGCGGAGCCCACCTCCGCCTGACAGCCCCCCTCCGCCCCGGAGATGGAGGCGCGGGTGGCGATCACCTGTCCGAAGCCGGCCGCCACATAGAGGGCCTCCACCATCCGGCGGTCGTCCAGGCCGTCCCTGGCCTGGAGGGGGAGGAGCACCGCGGGCAGCACCCCGCTGGCCCCCGCCGTGGGGGCGGCCACGATGCGCTTCATGCAGGCGTTGCACTCCCCCGTCTTGAGGGCGGCGGCGATCACCTGCCGCAGAAAGGGAGGACACAGCCCCGGCCCCTCCCCCTCCAGCCTGGCCCCGGCGCCGCCGGTAAGGCCGCTGCGGGAGCGGGCGGCGGGGTCATACTCCGCCACTGGGGCCTTCATGGCCGTCCAGAGCGCGGCCATCTGCCGCCAGGAGCGGGCCTCGTCCACCCCCCGCTCCCGGAGATCGTCCTCCAGCACCGCCCGCCACAGGGGGACCTGCCCGGCCGCCTGGAGCAGCCCCTCCACCGATGAAAACGCCATGTCAGTCCTCCCCCTCCATGTTCAGATAGGTGACCCGCTCGATGCCCGGGCAGGCCCGCAGCTCCTCCACCGCCGCCGCCCAGATGGGCTGGTCGCTCTCGATGACCATCACCGCCAGGCCGCCCCGCATATCCCGGTAGAGCTGCATGGTAGCGATATTCACCTGCCGCTTGGACAGCACGCCGGTGACCTCCGCCACCATGCCGGGCCGGTCCTGGTTGCGGATGATGAGGGTGGGCAGCTCGCCGGTGAAGCGGGCCTCCAGCCCGTCGATGGCGCACACCTGCACCCGGCCGCCCCCCAGGGAGGAGGCCGTCACCTCCAGCCGTTTCCCCGCCGCGTCCTCCACCCGGAGCAACACGGTGTTGGGGTGGGCCCCCCGCAGGGCCGCCCGCCCCAGGGTCAGCTCCATCCCCGCCGCCTCCGCCAGCTCGAAGGAGCGGGGGAGCCGGGCGTCGTCCGGCCGCATGCCCAGCAGGCCGGCCACCAGCGCCCGGTCGGTGCCGTGGCCCGTGCCGGTGGCGGCAAAGGAGCCGTGGAGCAGCAGCTCTGCCCGCCGGGGCGTGCTCCCCAGCAGCCTGCGGGTCAGAAACCCGATCCTTGCCGCCCCCGCCGTGTGGGACGACGACGGCCCCACCATAATAGGCCCCATGATATCAAAGATGTTCATAGTTGCTCAAGGTTCCTTTCCTACTTCCAAGCTGTTGTTGGGCCGTCGTCGGGCGCGTATGCGCCCCGCGCCGGGCGGGGCGCATCCTGTCGAAGATGTTCATTCTATGTGGATTTCCTTGCTCTGTCAAGGGGAAACGGCGCGTCAGGGATGCCGCGCCTGTAGGACTACAATACATATTGGACATCTGAA
>NZ_JH417662.1 GCF_000239295.1 Flavonifractor plautii ATCC 29863 | reverse complement strand
TCGTAGGGTAGGGTAAAGGCGCCTTGCCACCGCTGGCGGTAGGTTTCCTACACCCTCCCTCGGAACCGGACTTACTCCTCTCGAAGTATCCGGCTCCCCATTAGTAATTGACGTATTGATTAGTGTCTGTGTATTCTTTCATGGCACTTGCTGCAAACAACAAGCGTTTTTCGCCGCTTCTTTTTCATCACGGTTTCCCAATCAGAATTGCCCAACTCGTTTAAGTTCCGTATAACGTGAACCTCATACAAATCGGCTTCTTTACACCCACATAGTTCACAAACTCTGGCATTGAGCCGTTGTCTGATAGTGGTTTTCCAGCTAAATTTCTTTCTCTGATAAATGATGTCACTCGCTTCGCCACGCTTACAGTCTGCGATTTTAACAGGGCGAACACGTTTTGTTCCTGCTTTAGTTTCATAAGGAACAGACCATGTTTTACCGTCTTTATACTGGCGAATGATTTTGCGGATACTGGTTTTATGCTTGTTGGCAATCGTCTTTAAGCAACTGTACTCCATGAGATAGCAGAAGTAGTCCAGCGTGTGATAATCACAAGCCAGATTGTAATAGTTGCATAATCCTCTTGCTTCGGCATTGTACTGTTCCACAATCTCATAATCCGCAAGGTTGAGAAGTCCGGCTCGGTGTATCGGCTGAAACTCCCCGTTTTCCTTTTGGCGAATGGCTTTCTTTGCAAACATGAATTTCTCAATCTTTTCCGTATGGGGAACAGACAGGGCAACTTTCATGTGCAGGGTACGGGATTTTCTCCACGTTCCATTTTTCATTCTGTGACCTTTGACTTCCTGATTTCTGCGGACGCAAATATCATAGCCAATGAAACGGACTTTTTCGGAGCTGTGCGTTATCAGCGTCTTTTCCTCGCTTAGAGTTAATTTCAACTCTGTGCTTAGAAATTCAGCGATTTCGGCTTTCAAATCCTCACATTCCGCTTTTGTGCCGCACACGCCTGCCAGCCAATCGTCCGCATAACGGACAAAAGTGAACTTCTTGTTGTCGGCAGGTTTGCAGGGCAGATTTCTCATAGCTTTCTTCTGTGCCCTATGCTGGTCAATCAGTTCTTGTCTTGCCGCTTCATCAGCGGTATGGTCAATCCAATAAGACAGTCTTTTTAATTCTTTGCTTGCCGCATGATATTCCGGTGTCTGATATGCAGACCTCGGCTTATCAAAGCGTTCTGCGATTTCCCGAAACTTCTTGTCCAGCTCATTCAGATAGATATTTGCAAGTATCGGAGAACAGATACCACCCTGCGGGGAACCGCTGTAAGTGGCGTTGTATTTCCAATTCTCAATATACCCAGCTTTCAAAAACTGGCGAATGATGTTCAGAAAACGACTGTCCTTGATTTTCCTGCTCAAAATCTCAATCAATTTTTCGTGATTGATGTTATCAAAACAACCTTGTATATCGCCCTCGATAAACCAGACCACGCCTGTGAAGTCAGAAGAAATCTGACGGAGTGCGGTATGACAGCTTTTGCCCGGTCTGAAACCGTGGGAGTGGCTGTCAAAGACAGGTTCATAGATAGCTTCTAAAATCATTCTGACAACTTCTTGCAGGAGCTTGTCACGGAAAGACGGGATACCCAGCGGACGGAGCTTTCCGTTTTTCTTTGGAATATACTCACGCCTTACAGGATTAGCCTTATAGGTTCCGTCCTTTAGTGACTGGATTAACTCTTTTACATAGAAGTCACTGAAACCGTCTGCGGTATCGTCGTCGATACCCTGTGTTGTTGCACCTTTGTTTGCATAAAGTTTCTGATAGGCGGCGTAGTAAATATCTTCACGAAGTAAGTATCTGTAAAGTCTTGTGAATACGCCGTCTTTGTGTTCGCTGGAACACTTTTCAATACGCTCTAAAATTTCAGATGTTGGTTTCATTGAGGTTTCTCCTCCCTTTCATTCTTACATTTTAGATGTTACTAACTGGCTCCCTTCGCCATGTAAGGGTCATTATCCCTCTCGGACTACTATGGAGCCTCCGTTACCATATCCGGCAAATGAGCCGGACTTAGGCAATCCCCAGTTAGCACTGTGCATAGGTTAGTGAAGATTGTCGGATATGCTTTCGGTTCGTTGTGACGTGTTCACACGCCTGTTTCATAACGTGTTGGCAGTTGTCCCGTCGTGAAAGATGACGTGACAGCGTTATGACATGGGTTTCAGGACTTTTCCCACACCTGCAAAAAACAGGAACTGGAACCTTACATTTGATAAACCCAATCTTATCCTCATATCTTCTTAACATTAGGAAACAGTCGCACCTAAGTCCTTTGGTGACTATTCCTTTTTCTGCCATGCGCTGTTCCCGTAAAGGATTTCTCCTTAGTCGGTAAGGCAGATTGTTTCGCACACTGCCGTGTGCGGCAGTACCTTAGACTGCTTTGCACAGCGCCCTATCTGGGCGCAC
>NZ_JH417661.1 GCF_000239295.1 Flavonifractor plautii ATCC 29863 | reverse complement strand
GCCGCCGAAGGCGGCCCCCGCTGGCGTTAAATGACGAACTGCTCCAGATAGCGCTTGGACAGGCGCAGGGAGTCCAGGATGCGCTCCCGGCTGCCCTCGAAGGCCCGGTCCTCCACCTCGATGCAGGTGTATCCGCTGTAGCCGATGTCGGTGAGGGCGGAGACGTACTTGGCCCAGTTCACGTCGCCCAGGCCGGGCAGCTTGGGCTCCATATACTGAAGGGGGTAGGCCATGACGCCCACCCGGGCCAGCTTCTCGGGGTAGAGCTTGATGTCCTTGTAGTGGACGTGGAAGATGCGGTCCTTGAACTCGTACAGGGGGCGGATGTAGTCCATCTGCTGCCAGATGAAGTGGCTGGGATCGTAGTTGATGCCGAAGCTGGGGCTGGGGAGGATTTCAAAGCACCTGCGCCAGATGTCGGGGGTGGTGAAGAGGTTCTGGCCGCCGGGCCAGTTGGTGGCGTCGAACCACATGGGGCAGTTCTCGATGGCCACCTTGACGTGGTGCTCCTCGGCAAAGGCGACGATGGGGGGCCAGATCTCCCGGAACAGCTCCAGGTTTTCCTCCACGGTCTTGTGGGTGGCCCGGCCCACGAAGGTGGTGACCATACCCACGCCCAGCTTCTCGCTGGCCAGGATGACCTTTTTCAGGTGGGCGATATTGGCCGCCCGCTTCTCCAGATCCTCGTCCATGGTGTTGGGGTAAAAGGCCAGGGAGGAGAGCTCCACGCCCCGCTCCTTGCAGTAGCCCAGGATATAGGCGGACTTCTCGTCGGTGAGGCCGTCCACGTCGATGTGGCTCACCCCGGCGTAGCGGCGCTCGGCCTTGCCGGAGGGCCAGCAGGCCGCCTCCACGCAGGAGAAGCCCAGGTCGCGGGCGGTGTCGATCATCTCCTCAAAGCTCCAGCCGTCCAGGATGGCGCTGACAAAACCAAGTTTCATATTGTGAAAACTCCTTTCGTTAATCCTGGGCGACGGACACCGCCCTGCCTGTCCGGGAGGACTCCAGACAGGCAAACACGGCCCGCATGGCGGTGAGCACCGACTCTCCGGAGATGGCGGGGGGCGTGTTGCCGGTCAGGCAGTCCATGAAGCAGTCGATGACGCCGGAGGCGGTCTGGTTGTCGTTGGTCTGGATGGCCTCCAGCTCGTAGAGCACCTTCTCCCCGCCGGCGGTGATGAGCTTGAGGGAGTAGGCCGGGTCGTCGTAGATGCGCAGGATGCCCTTCGTGCCGTAGAGCACGGTGGAGTTGTCCTCCGCGCCGTAGTAGGTCCAGCTGGCGGTCATGGTGCCGATGGCGCCGCCGCTCATGCGGTAGATGCAGATGGCGTTGTCGTCCACGCCGATGAGCTGCCCGTCGGCCCCCCGCTTGTCCAGGGTGGTCACCTTGGCGGTGGCCTCCACCACGGTCTGGCCCAGCAGGTACTGGATGAGGTCAGTCTTGTGGATGCCCAGGTCGGCCATGGCGCCCATGGCGGCCTTACTCTTGTCGAAGAACCAGGTGTTCTTGCCCGGATCCACGCTCCAGGTCTCGGGGCCGCCGTGGCCGAAGGTGGTGCGGAAGGTGAGAATGTCCCCCAGCACCCCGTCCGCCACCAACTGGCGGGCCTTCTGGTGGGCCTTTGTCAGGCGCTGGTTCTGGCCGATCATGAGGAACCTGCCGCTCTCCCGGGCGGCGGCGGCCATGGCCTCGCAGTCGGCCAAGGTGGTGGCCATGGGCTTCTCGCAGAGCACATGCTTGCCCGCCCTCAGGGCGGCGATGGTCAGCTCCGCGTGGGCGGTGTTGGCCGCGCAGATGCTCACCGCGTCGATGGCCGGGTCGGTCAGCAGCGCCTCCCAGGTGGGGTAGGCCTGGCCGCCCCACTGCTCCGCCAGGGCCTGGGCCCGCTCCTGGTTCAAGTCATAGTACCCGGCCAGCCGGGCCGCGGGGTGGGCGGCGTACTCGGGGATGTGGCGCACCTGGGCAATCTTGCCGCAGCCGATGATGCCGATATTGAACATAATGTGGGATGCTCCTTTCTCTTACGCGTCGGCTTCCTTCTTCTGGAGCAGCACGGCGACGATCACGATGACGCCCTTGCAGGCCTCCCGCAGGAAGGGGGGCACGCCAAAGAGGGTCAGCAGGTTGTTCATCACGCCGATGATGAGCATGCCCAATACGGTGCCCACGATGGAACCCTTGCCGCCGGACATGCTGGTGCCGCCCACGATGACGGCGGCGATGGCGTCCATCTCATAGCCGCTGCCGGCGCTGGCGTAGTCCATGGAGCCGATGCGGGAGACCTGGATGATGGCGGCGATGGCCACCAGCATGCCGGTGAGCATGTAGATGCGGCGCTTGACCTTGTTGACGTTGATGCCGGACAGGCGGGCGGTGCGGATGTTGGAGCCCACGGCGAACACATGGCGGCCGAAGGTGGTGCGCTTGGACACCACATAGAGGACGGCGGCGATGGCCAGCCAGTAGAGGATGGGCATGATGTAGAAGCTGCCGATTTTCAGGTTGGCGATCTGGAGGAAGCCCTTGGGCACGGAGGGGTTGGCGTGCTGGGTCAGGTGCTGGGTGACGGAGCGGAAGATCTGCATGGTGCCCAGGGTGGCGATGAAGGGGGGCAGCTTGCCGTGGGCGATGAGCACGCCGTTGAGCCAGCCCAGCAGCGCGCCGAAGACCAGGCCCACGGCGATGGCGATGATGTAGGCGGGCACGCCGGTGATGCCCATGCCGGAGAGCAGGCCGGTGGCGCTGCCGTCCACCACCATCATGACCATGGCGCCCACGGCCACCAGGGTGGAGCCGACGGACAGATCAATGCCGCCGGAGATGATGACGAAGGTCATGCCCAGGGCGATGATGCCCACGGGGGCGTTGTTGCGCAGGATGTTGAGCCAGTTGGTCAGCAGGGAGAGCAGCAGCTCGCCCACGCTGCCCTCGCCAAAGTTGTAGATCATGATGGCGGTCTGGACGACGATCATCAGAATCAGCACCAGGCCGGTGCTGACCAGGGGGTTCTGCTTCCAGGCGGCGACCAGTCCGCCGCCGGAGGATTTCTTTTCCAGTTCTTTCGTTCCCATAGCCGTTACTCCTCTGTATGAATTGCCTGTGCGGAAGGCGCCGCGCCGCCGGTGGCCAGGTGCATGATGGTCTGCTCGTTCATGTCCGCCCCGGAGACCTCACCCTGGAGGGCGCCGTGGTACAGAACCAGGGCGCGGTCGCACACGCGGATGATCTCCTGGGCCTCGCTGGACAGCACCACCACGGCCACGCCCTCCCGGGCCAGCCGCAGGATGATGTCGTAGATCTCCTCCTTGGCGCCCACGTCCACGCCCTGGGTGGGGTTGTCCAGAATCAGCACCTTGGGGTGGGCGGACAGCCATTTGGCCAGCACCACCTTCTGCTGGTTGCCGCCGGACAGGCTGGTGATGAGGTCGGTCTTTTTGCCCATCTTGATGTGCAGCTCGCCCACCTGGCGGTCAAACTCCGCGTCCCGGCGGCGCTGGTCGATGAGGCCCCGGCGGGCCAGCCGGGGGAGGGTGACCATGGAGCCGTTCTCCACGATATCCATGTCCTTGATGATGCCGTTCTCCTTGCGGTTGCGGGGGACATAGCCGATGCCCAGCCGGATGGCCTGGGGGGTGGAGGTCACCTTGACGGGCCGGCCCTCCACAAAGAGCTGCCCGGTGTAGGGCAGGTCGCCGAAGACGGCCTGGAACAGCTCGCTGCGGCCGTCGCCCAGCAGGCCGGTGACGCCCAGCACCTCGCCGGCGTGGACGGTGAAGGAGATATCCCGGAAGTGGGCGCCGTCGCCCAGCCCCTCCCCACGGAGGATTTCGCCGCCCAGCTCCTTGTCCTGGTGCAGGTTCTCGGTGCGCACGTCGTGGCCCACCATGAACCGGGCCAGGTCGGAGGTGGTCACCTCGGCCACCGGCCCGGCGGCCACCATGTTGCCGTCCCGCAGCACGGTGTACCGGTTGCAGACCTCCATGACCTCCTTGAGCTTGTGGGAGATGAAGACGATGGCCACGTTCTGCTTTTGAAGCATACGCATCATATCAAACACGCGCTCAATCTCCGGGTCGGTCAGGGAGGTGGTGGGCTCGTCCATGATAATCAGGGACGCCTCCATCATCATGGCGCGTGAAATTTCCACGATTTGTTTGTAGGACGCGTCCAGCTCCCGCACCATGGTGCGGGGATCCAGGTTCAGCTCCAGGCGGTCAAAGACCTCCTGGGTCTTTTGAATCATGGTTTTGGCGTCCAACAGGCCGTATTTGGTTTTCAGTTCCCGGCCGATAAACATGTTCTCGTAGATGGCCAGATCGTTGATCAGGCTGAGCTCCTGGTGGATAAAGGCGACTCCCGCGCTGAGGGAGTCCGAGGGGGTGCGGAAGTGGACCGCGGCGCCGTCGATGACGATCTCACCGCGGTCGGCGGGCAGCACGCCGCCCAGTATGTTCATCAGCGTGGACTTGCCCGCGCCGTTTTCGCCCAGCAGGGCGCAGATCTCCCCGCCCTGGATGGAGAAGTCCACGTGCTTGAGCACGTCGTTGGAACCGAAGGATTTGCAGATGCCGCGCATCTCCAGTGTCATGGGATCACATCCATTTCTGTTCTTTCGGGAAAGGGGCTATGGCTGGTGCCATAGCCCCTTTATCAGCGGGAAATCTGATTAGTAGGGAGAGTTCTCGTCCAGGTGGGACTCCACGGTGTCGCGGTCCAGAATGGTGGTGGGGATGATCTTCACGGGGTCCTCGGGGGCGTTGCCGTTCAGAATATCCAGCGCCATGTCCACGGCGTCCTCCACCATGTCGGGGGAGTACAGGGCGGACTGCAGCCAGATGTCCTGGTTCTCGTCGGCCAGCATCATGTTGAACCACTCCTGGGCGCCGCCGCCGCCGGTGATGACCTTGATGTCGGTGCGGCCGGCGTCGCGAATGGCCTGCAGGACGCCGATGGAGGTCTCGTCGTCCATGGAGAAGACGGCGTCAATCTGGGAATTGGCGGTCAGAATGTCCGCCATGTCCGCGAGGCCGGCCTCGCGGGTGAATTCCGTTGCGTACTCGACGAGGTTCATGTCGGGGGCCAGCTCAGCCATGTGCTCGGTGAAGCCCTGCTTGCGCAGCTCGGCCACGGAGCCGGAGGTGGGCACGTCCAGGATGACCACGGTGCCCTCGGTGCCGATCTTGTCCACGATGTACTGGGCGCTCTGATAGCCCATGTCGTAGTTGTCGCCGGACACGCGGTACACGCCGTCGGCCTCGATGGCGATGTCGAAGTTCACCACGGTGATGCCCTCGTCAATGGCCTGCTGGATGGGAGCCTCCATGCCCTCCCACTGGGGGAAGGCCACGATGGCGTCGGCGCCCCAGGTTTTGAAATCATCGAGCTGGGTGGTCATCTGGGCGGCGTCATTGCTGACAGACACCAGATATTCGATCTTGCCCTCGTCGGCCAGCTCCTTACAACGCTGTTCAGCGTAGTAGGCCACGCCGGCGGACCAGCCGTGGGTGACGGCGGGGGCCAGGATGCCGATCTTGTAGACCTCGCCCTCAGGCGCGGGGGTGTCGGTGGCGGCGGAGGGGGACCCGGTGTTGGGGGCAGGGGAGGCGGTGTCACCGCCGCCGCCGCCGCAGGCGGCCAGAGACAGGGACATGGCTCCGGCCAGGGTGAGCGCAGCCAGTTTCTTGAACTTCATGCTTGTTTCCTCCTTAATATTGAGATCCGTTTCCTTTATGATCCAACGGCACACCGTGCCGTAGAATCCCGCTCAATGAGGGTGTGGGGGAGGTAGACCGCCCGCCCCCGGGGCCCGCCCTGAATCTGGGTGAGCAGAAGCTCCCCCGCCGTCCGGCCCAGCTCGTAGCAGGGCTGGCGCACGGTGGTCAGCCTAGGGTGGCCCATCACGGCGTACTCCACATCGTCAAACCCCACCACCGACAAGTCCTCCGGCACCCGGAGGCCCAGCTCCCGGGCGGCCTGCACGGCGCCCAGGGCGAGCACGTCGGAGATGCAGAACAGGGCCGTGGGGCGCTCCAGCCGGGCCAGCAGCCGCCGGGCGGCCTCCACGCCGGAGGAAAAGCTGTAATCCCGTCCGGCAAAGGTCTGGTCGTCCTCCCGCGGGTGGATGTTCAGAACGCGCAGCCCGTCCAGATAGCCCTGCCGGCGGGCGATGGTGGACATGAAGTCGTTGTCCGCGCCGACAAAGCCGATGCGCCGGTGGCCCAGCCCGGCCAGGGTGAGCACCACCTCCCGGGCGGCGGCCAGATTGTCCACCGACACATGGCTCACCGCCTGGTTGTCGCAGTATTCGCTGCACTGTACCAGGTGGTAGTGGCGGGCCATGCCGGTCACATGGGGGTCGTCCCGGGCCGGCTCCATCAGAATGGCGCCGTCGGCCCTGCCGTCCTTCAAAAATTCCAGGTAAAGCGCCCGGCGCCCCGCCTCGGCATTGGTGATGCACAGCATGCCGCTGTAGCCGTCCTCGTGGAGCCGGTCCTCCGTCCCGGCGATGATGGGGGCGTAGTAGGGGTTGCTTACGTTTGGTACGATGACCAGCACCACCCGGCTCTCGCCCCGCCGGAGGCTCCGGCCCCACACGTTGGGCTGGTAGCCCAGCCGCTCAATGGCCTCCTGCACCCGCGCCTGGGTCTCATGGGACACCGAGGGACTGCCGTTGACCACTCTGGAAACAGTAGCGACAGAGACGCCCGCGGTTTTGGCGACCTCCGAAATCGTTGGGGCACGCATCCTGTTTCACCTCTGATGTAATCGTTTACATTTGACGAGGTGAGTATAACATTTTGACCAAATACAGTCAAGCCACTTTGCGGACTTTTTGTGATATTCCTTAAAATTGTAAATAATATACAAAATTTGAGTCACTTTTTTGACTTGCAGAGCGGGAGGACTCCTGTTGAGCGGGACGGTCCGGCAGGTGGGAGAAGAGGCTATGCACCCCGGAGCGGAGGGGAGAAAAGTAGTTATTTTTTTTGTGCACTTTGAGAAAGAAATTTTGTATATAGAATAAATAAAACAAAAGGGCGTCCCTCATATCGCATATGATTTCCATATTTGAAATGTTGCAAAAAAAGCTGGTTTTTGGAAAATATTGACCAATTTTTGTGCCTTGAAATGGCGAAAAAAAGGAGTTAATATACAAACGAAAATCAAATATAAATTAGTTTTTCTATATATAGAATGTTTGGGAGATCGCTATGCATCACAAAAAAGAATTGCAGGAATTGATGCGGACCTACAGCTCCATGAAGGCCCTGCAGCTCCTGGTGGCGCTGGCCGACTGCGAGGGGGAGATTTCGCTGGCCCAGCTCTCCGCTGCCACGGGGATTCCGCCCAGCTCCACCCACCGGATTCTCCAGGAGATGCAGCACTGCGGGTTTGTCATCAAGGATGAGGTAAAAAAGTGCTACCGGGCAGGATTTGAGGCGCGCCTGCTGGCCATACAGCTCCAAAAGACAAACTTTCTCTATGAGGCCGCCAGAGGAGAGATGGCCTATCTGAACGATCTGAGCCTGGAGACCATCCACCTCATCGGGGAGGAGGATATGGAGGCCATCTATCTGGCAAAGCTGGGGGCAAAGAGCTCCGTAGGGCTTCACTCGGCGGTGGGCAAACGGATTCCGCTCCACTGTACAGGGGGTGGGAAGGCGATCCTGGCGTGGAAATCCGAGAGCTGGCTGGAGAACTACCTGGCCCATGTGAAACGGGAGCGCTTCACCGGCAAGACCCTGACCGACGCGGAGGATCTGCGGCGGGAGCTGGAGGTGATCCGGATTCAGGGCTACGCAGTGGATAACCACGAGCACCATACGGACGTGGTGTGCATCGCGGCGCCGGTGTTTGATGTGGATAACCAGGTGCTGGCGGCCATCGGAATTGCCGCGCCGGACTATCGCTTCTCCTTGGAAAAGGCGCTGTCCTACTCTGGGGAAATATTGCGGTGTGCGGCCCGCATTACAGAGAAGCTGGGCTGGCACTATCCCATTCGGGTATCGAAAAAGAGAGATGAGGGAGGCAGATTTGCATGAGTGAACCGATGGATCTGATTTATAAGGACCCAAAGTACCCAAGCTCCAAGGTAGTGAACGGCCTGAGCATGGCGGGCCCCCGGGCCCATCTGCGGGGCATGGGTCTGGTCAACGAGGAGTTGGCCAAGCCGTTTATCGGCGTCATCAATACCTATAACGAGATGCATCCCGGGCACATCCACCTCAACCGCATCGGCCAGTTGGTCAAGGACGGCGTGCGGGAGGCGGGAGGCGTCCCCTTTGAGGTGAACACCATCTCCCTCTGCGACGGCTTTTCCCAGGGCCATGTGGGAATGTGCAGCGTGCTGCCCAGCCGCGAGGTGATCGCCGACTCCATCGAGGTCTATGCCGGCGGCCACCAGTTGGACGGCCTGGTGCTCATCGGCGGCTGCGATAAGATTGTGCCGGCCATGATTATGGCGGCACTGCGCATCAACCTCCCCACCGTGCTCGTCACCGGCGGCCCCATGATGCCGGCCGTATACAAGGGGAAGCAGTACGGCACCTATGAGCTGAAGGAGATGGCGGGAAACCTGACCCGCGGAGAGATCTCCAGGGAGGAGTATGAGTACATGGAGGGGCTGATGTCCCCTACCCCCGGCTCCTGCGCTATGATGGGAACGGCCAATACCATGTCCATCATCGCGGAGGCCATGGGCCTGACGATGCCGGGCAGCGCCTGCGCCCACGCGGTCAGCGGCAAGAAGAACCGGGTGGCCAAGGAGAGCGGCATGGCGGTGGTTCGCCTGGTGGAGGAAGACATCCGGCCCCGGGACATCGTCACCCAGGAGATGCTGGAGCTGGCGGTCCGGGTGGGACTGAGCGTGGGCGGCTCCACCAACATGACGCTGCACATGCCGGCCATCGCCCACGAGGCAAAGCTGCACATGTCTCTGGAGGAGATCGGCCGTCTGTCGGCGGAGACACCCTATCTGGCCAAAATCAAGCCCTCCGGCAGCCATACGATGCTCGATCTGGATCAGGCCGGCGGCGTGGGCGCCGTGATGCGCGAGCTGGACGGACTCATCAACCTGGATCAGATGACCGTTAACGGAAAAACCCACCGCCAGAATGTGGAGCGGGTGGTTGAACACAACCCGGAGGTGATCCGCCCCGTGTCCGACGCCTACAGCGACCACGGCTCCATCACGGTACTCAAGGGCAATCTGGCCCCCGACGGCGCAGTGATCAAGCAGTCGGCCGTGGCGGCCGCCATGCGCAGGCACAGCGGTCCTGCCCGCTGCTTTGAGTGTGAGGAGGATGCCGTCAAGGCCATCTACGGCGGCGTGGTACAGCATGGCGAAGTGCTGGTGATCCGGAACGAAGGCCCCCAGGGCGGCCCCGGCATGCGGGAGATGCTGACCGCCACCGCGGCACTGGTGGGCATGGGCTTTTCTGAGTCGGTGGCGCTGGTGACCGACGGCCGCTTCTCCGGCGCGACCCGCGGCCCCTGCATCGGCCACGTCTCCCCGGAGACCTCCCGCCGCGGCCCCATCGCCATTGTGCAAGACGGCGACCGCATTGACATCGACATCGATGCCGGGACCCTGCACGTGGACCTCTCCGACGGGGAGATCGCCCGGCGGCTGGCCGAGCTGCCGCCCTACCAGCCCAAGGTTACTGAGGGCTATCTGGCCCGCTACGCCCGCAATGTGGAGCCGGCGGCCAGAGGCGCTATTTTGGACTGACAAAGCGTCAGTCAGGAAAGGAGAGGGACTCCATGTCCAAAATATGCAGTCTGCGCGGTATTTCCGCCCCCCAATTGACCCCCTTTCGGGAGGACGGGAGCATCAACTACGGGGAATACACGCGGCTGACCCAATTTATTACGGATGCAGGAGTACACGGCGTCTTCGTCTGCGGCACCACCGGAGAGTTTGTCAATCTGACGTTGGAGGAGCGGAAAAGGCTCCTGACGGCGGCGGTGGAGGGAGCGGGGCCGGAGAGCTGTATTCTGTTCAACACCACGGCCATGAATCTGGCGGACATGAAGGAGCTGTTTGACTGGGCCAGGCATGAGGGCGCCCACGCGGCGTCGGTCACCGCGCCCTATTACCACAGCTATGACGCCGAGACTCTGACCGCTTACTTCCGCAAGGCCGCGGAGCTGGCGGAGGGGATGCCCCTGTATCTGTATAACATGCCGGGGATGACCCATAACCCCATCACGCCCAAGGTGGTACAGGAGGTGTGCGACACCTGCCCCAACGTGGCGGGCCTGAAGGACAGCAGCATGGATTTCCTGACGTTTCAGGAGTTCCAGTGCCTGGAACTTCCGGAGGGCTTCGAGCTGATTACCGGAAACGACGCCCAGGTGCTCCCCGTCCTTCAGTCCGGAGGAGACGGCGCGATTATCGCCATGGCCAGCGTGTTTCCAAAGCAGTGCCAGCAGCTCTGGGATTGCTACTATGCCGGTGAGCTGGAGCAGGCCCGTCGGATACAGCGGATGCTTCTGAAGCTGCGCGGGCTGGTGCGGAGCGTTATGCCCGTCATGGCCCACAAAAAGATGCTGGAGCTGCAGGGCTTCCACATGGGGCCGGCCCGGTTCCCCTTCCGTGATCTGAGCGGGGAGGAGAGCCGGACAATTGAGGAGGGCCTGGAAAAGCTTCTGGGCCAAGTGGGATGACGGCCTTCGGCTTCCGCTGGTACGGGCCCGAGGACGCAGTCACGCTGGAACATATCCGCCAGATCCCGCCGGTGACGGAGCTTGTCACCTCGCTCTATCACATCCCGGCCGGAGCGCTGTGGCCGGAGGAGGACATCGCGGCCCGGGCCGCCCGGGCCGCGGCGGCAGGCCTGCACTTCTCGGTGGCGGAGGGATTGCCGGTTCATGAGTCCATCAAACTGGGCGGCCCGGAGCGGGAGCGGTACATCGGACAGTTCGTGGAAAACCTGGAGCGGCTGGCTCGCCATGGGGTGCATACCGTCTGCTATAACTTCATGCCCCTGTTCGGCTGGATTCGTACAGAGCTGGAGCAGCCCCTGCCGGACGGCTCCGCCACCCTGGCCTTTCACCAGGCTGCGCTGGAGCGCATGAACCCGGAGCGGGATGTCTGGACGCTGCCCGGCTGGAACTTTTCCACCCGGCAGGGGGAAATCCGGACGCTGCTGGGCCAGTACCGGGCCTTGGGAGAGGCGGGGCTGTGGAACAACCTGTGCTATTTCCTACAGGCTGTGGCCCCAGAGGCGGAGCGGCTGGGAATACGCCTGGCCATCCACCCGGACGACCCGCCTCTTCCGGTATTTGGCCTGCCCCGGGTGGTATCCACGCTGGAGGATCTGCTCCGCCTGACCGGCGCGGTGGATCTGCCATCCAACGGTGTGACGCTGTGCACCGGCTCCCTGGGCAGCAGCAGGGCCAACGATGTGGTCAAGATTGCAGACCGCCTCTGTGCGGAGGGCAAGATTCCCTTTGTCCACGGGCGGAATATCCGCTGGGAGGGGGAGGAGGACTTCTGTGAGAGCGGACATCTGACCGCCTCGGGAAGCCTGAATATGGCGGCCATTCTGGCGGCCCTGCACCGGAGGGGCTTTGACGGCGTGATACGCGCCGACCACGGCCGGATGGTGTGGGGCGAGCGGGGCCGCCCTGGTTACGGCCTCTACGACCGGGCGATGGGTGTATGCTATCTGGCCGGCCTGTGGGAAGCGCTCTGTTATTCCTGTTAACCCGCCGCCTGTGCGGCAAAAATCATAAGAAGAAAAGAGGTATTCCTATGAAAAACCTGAAGAAAGTCCTTGCACTGTCCCTGTCCCTGTCGCTGGCGCTGCCTCTGGCGGCCTGCGGAGATCAGGGCGAAACCGGAAAGGGAGGCGGCAGCACCGGCAGCTATCCAAGCAGCACTATCACGGTGGTATGCCCCTGGGATGCTGGCGGAACCTCCGACGGCCTGTGCCGCATTGTCTCCGAGATCGGCGCCCGCGACGAGTACTTCGGCGTCAATATGGTGGTGCAGAACAGCGGCGGCGCGGGCGGCACCGTGGCTACCACGGAGTTCAAGAACGCAGCCCCCGACGGCTACACCCTCTGTCAGGAGGCCATCGGCGTGTTTACCCTTCAGCCCTTCGTCCGCGAGGTCAGTTACACCATTGACGACTTTATCCCTGTGGCGGCCCTGTCCAATGAGCCCATCATTATGATTGCGGGCAAGGACTCCGGTATCACCAGCGTTGACGATTTGCTGGAGATGGACTCCGTGACCTACGGCTTCTCCGGCAGCGGCAGCCTGATGGAGCTGTCCCAGAAGCAGTTCTTCGGCATGGCCGGCGTGGAGGCAACCGGCATCTCCTATGACGGCAGCTCTCCCACCATTGCGGCCCTGCTGGGCGGCCACATTGACGTCTGCACCGGACATCCCGGCGAGGTCATGCAGTATGTGGAGTCCGGTGACGCCGTGGCCATCGGCATCTTCAACGACGAGCGGGACCCACGTGAGAACCTGAAGGATATCCCCACCTTCAAGGAAATGGGCTATGACGTGACGATGAGCGTCTGGAAGTTCCTGATGCTGCCCGCCGGTACCCCCGAGGACGTGGTAACCAAGGTGACCGAGACCCTGACTGCCATCACCGGAACCGACGAGTACAAGGAGTTCTGCGACGCCAACCAGCTCCTGCCCCTGACCATGACTACCGAGGAGATGGTGGAACGTATTAACGAGGAGGCGGCCGTGAACCAGGAGCTGCTGGCCGGCTGATCCCTCTGCCAAACACATAGCAAGCGCTCTCCGGGCCATGGACCCTCGGCGGCCCGCGGCCCGGAGAACAATACCTTAACAAAGGAGGGAGCTTATGAGTCAATACAAAAAGGATATGATTGCTTCCTTTTTCTTTCTGATACTGGGAGCGCTGGTATTGATCTCGGTTCCGCTGACCATTCAAGATCCGGGCGTGTCCGTCATGGGCCCGCGCGTATTCCCCTATTTTATCGGGGCCTGCATGGTGATTCTCAGCCTGGCGCTGATGCTCACCACCATTGTGAAGCACCGCAAGGCGGGCGGCGCCGACAGCACGGGAACCTTTGCCTCCGAGGAGGAGAGAAAGCGGGCCCTGCGGGACGAGCTGCGGGCGCTTCTGCTGGCCGCTGTGATTCTGGTCTATGCGGCACTGTTTCAGATTCTGGGGTATTTTATCTCCACGCTTCTGGCAGCCACCGTTATTCTGCTTATTTTCCGCGTGAAAAAGATCTGGGCCTACCCGGTGGTCTATGCCGCGGCGGTAGCCATCTGGGCGGGATTTACCTTCCTGCTCTCCGTGAGACTGCCTTAAGAGGAGGAGAGGAGCATGATTGAATCCGTTTTGAGCAGCCTTTTTACCCTGGAGAACCTGCTCTGGATCAACGTCGGCCTGGCCGGCGGAATTATGGTTGGCGCGCTGCCCGGCCTGACTGGCACCATGGCCATGGCGCTGCTGCTGCCGCTTACATACGGCCTGGCGTCCATCCCGGGGGTTATGCTGCTGCTGGGCGTCTACTGCGGCAGTATCTACGGCGGTTCCATTACCGCCATCCTGATCAACACGCCGGGCACGCCGGCCTCGGCTGCCACCTCGCTGGACGGCTACCCGATGGCTCAGAAGGGGCACGGGCTGAAAGCGCTCCATGTGGCGCTGTCTGCCTCCACCATCGGCGGCCTGTTCAGCTGTGCGGTTCTGCTGTTTGCCGCGCCGCCCATTGCCAGCTTTGCGCTGAAGTTCGGCCCGGCCGAGTATTTCGCCCTGGCTCTCTTTGGACTGACGATTATTGCCAGCGTGGGCGGAAAGTCCCAGATCAAGGGGCTGCTGATGGGCTTTGTAGGGCTGCTGATCTCCTGCATCGGCATCGATCCCATGGATGGCGTCAGCCGCTTCACCTTCGGTATCAATCGCATGGAGGGCGGTATTGATACCATTCCCGTGCTCATCGGCCTGTTCGCCATCACGGAGATCATGGCCAAGGCCCGGGACATGAACAAGGCCACCGGAACGGCGGTCAAGGTGGAAAAGGAGAAGACCCGCTTCCGCGACGTACTGAAATACAAGATGGTGCTGCTCAAGTCCAGCATTCTGGGCGTGTTTATCGGCGCGGTGCCCGGCACCGGCGCGGCCATCTCCTCTTTCTTGGCGTACAATGAGGCCAAGCGGACCTCCAAGCATCCCGAGGAATACGGGCACGGTTCCGAGGAGGCGGTTGTGGCCTCCGAGTCGGCCAACAACGCCGTTACAGGCGCCACCCTGATCCCCCTGCTGACCCTGGGCATTCCCGGCGACACCAACACGGCCGTGCTTCTGGGCGCTCTTACCATGCAGGGTATCGCCGCCGGCCCCCAACTGTTCACCCAGCACGGGGAGTGGGTCTACACCATTATGCTGGGCCTGATCGCCGTCAATATCTTTATGTACCTCCAGGGCCGGGTATTCATCCGGGGCTTCGTCAACATCACCCGCGTCCCCACCAGCACCCTGGTCCCCATTCTGGTCATGCTGTGCGTGATCGGTGCCTATGCCATCGACTACTCCGTGTTCAACGCCATCTTTATGGTGGGCGTGGGTATCTTCGGCTACTTCATGACCAAGCTGGACATGCCCATGACGCCCATGGTCATCGGCCTGGTGCTGGGCAAGCTGTGCGAATCCAACCTGCGCCGTGCGCTCATCGTGTCCAAGGGAAGCTGGGCGACGTTCTTTACCTCCCCCATCAGCCTGTTCTTTATTCTTCTGTCGCTGTTTATGTTGTTCTTCCCCTATATTAAGAAGAAGCTGGCGGCCCGCAGGGCTGCGGCTTGATCAGAGGCGTACATATGAGAAATGGGAATTTGATTCAGCTCTGTTCAGGAAGATACTATCAAGGCAGCGGCGTCCTCTCTCATCTGGGAGGGGACGCCGTACTGCTGGGGCGGCGCGCGCTGGTGGTGGCGGATGCCGCCGTGTGGCCCAAGGTGGAGGCACGTGTGCTCCGCAGCCTGGAGCAAAGCGGTGTGGATACAAAGATCTGGCTCTTTTCCGGCCACTGCTGCCCCGGCAATGTTCGAAGTGCGGCCCAGGCCGGACAGGCATACGGGGCGGAGCTGGTGGTGGGCGTGGGCGGCGGCCGCGCGCTGGATACGGCTAAAATAGCGGCTGACCATATGGGGGTGCGGGCGATCACCGTCCCCACCTCTGCGGCTACCTGCGCCGCCTCAGCGTGGCTGGCGGTAGAGTACACCGACGATGGCGCGTTCGTGGGGAACAACTGGACCCGGTACCCGCCCTTTGCCGTGATAGCCGAGCTGGACTTTATCGTCAGGGACTGTCCGGCCCGTCTCTACGCGGCAGGCATAGTGGATGCCATGGCGAAATACCCGGAGATCAGCTACAACATTCAATTCTCCAATCAGTGGGAAAAGAACCTCTTCTCCCAGAGCGCCCAGCTCCTGTCTGAAAACACCTACCGGCTCTTGCTGGAGCATGGGTGTGAGACAATTGAGCAGCTTCGGGCCGGAAAGATCACACCGGCGCTGGAGGACTGTGTCTGCGCGGCCCTCCAGGTGACAGGGGTGATTTCCGCCATGGCCTGCGGCGGCAAGCAGGCCGCCGTGAGCCACACCCTCTACAGCTACTTCTGCTGTGTGCACCCGGAACTGGCCGCCGGATTCCTCCACGGGGAGCTGGTGGGCAGTACACTGGTCTACCAACTGGCGGTAAACGGGGCCCAAAAGGAAGCACAGGAGGCGCTGAACCGGGTGCTGCGGGCGCTGGGTATGCCCACCTGTCTGGAGGAGCTGGGCCTGAAGGAGACTTCGGAGGAGGCCGCCCGGATTTTCGCCTTCCTGGCGGAACGCATGCCGGTGGAGACGCCGAAAGAACTCCAGCGCCTGCGTGGGGAGAGCGATGTTTTGTTCCACGGCCTGCGGGACAGCGCCGGGAAACTGCAAACGAAAAGAGGAGAAGCCCATGAAACTGGAATTTGAATACGGGCAGGGCCTGCTGGGCGCGGAGCTGCCCGACAGCACCGATATCTTCATCCCCGGGGAGACGGTGGCCGATCCCCCCTGCCTGCCCCAGGACTGGGACAGCCTGTACAACGCCACCCTGGAGTCCATCCGCAACCCCATCGGGATGCCCCCGCTGAAGGAGCTGGCCGGGCCGGGCA
>NZ_JH417660.1 GCF_000239295.1 Flavonifractor plautii ATCC 29863 | reverse complement strand
ATGGAGTAGGGTCGGAAGGCTTGAATTTTGGGGCACACGTTTACCGGCTGACCAGCTCGCCGCGGAAGAAGACGTCCTTGACGTCGAGATTTTGATCCAGAACCACCACATTGGCCCGCTTGCCGGGCTCCAGACTGCCCACCCGGCTGAAGATACCGATGGCCATAGCCGGGTTGACGGCGGCGGCCCGCACGGCATCCGCCAGGGGGATGCCGAAGGATACAGCGGTCTTCATGCACTTCATCAGGTCGGTGACGGAGCCTGCCAAGGTGCCGTCGCTCAGGGTAGCCCGGTTGCCCTTGACCTGAACGGCCTGACCGCCCAGGGTATAGTCGCCGTCAGGCATGCCGGCGGCCCGCATGGTATCGGAAATCAGGATGACCCGCTTGGAGCCGAACATCTTGAACACAGCCCGCACCACCGAGGGGTGGATGTGCACGCCGTCACAGATGAGCTCCACATTGCACAGGGGGGTGTCCAGGGCGGCTCCCACCACACCGGGGGCCCGGTGGCTGAAGGCCGGCATGGCGTTGAACAGATGGGTCACCTGCCGGGCCCCCAGACGGAAAGCCTCCATAGAGGTGTCATAGTCCGCCGTGGTATGGGCGATGGACACGGTGACTTCTCCCTCCACCGCCTCAATAAACTCCATGGCACCCGGCTCCTCCGGGGCAATGGAAACGAGCTTGACCAGTCCCTGGGAGGCGGCCATCAGGCGGCGGAACATAGCCACGTCGGGGGCGTGGAGCCACGCGCCGTTCTGTGCGCCCTTTTTGGCCATGGAGAGGAAGGGTCCCTCCAGATTGATGCCGCAGAGGGCGGCGCCGGGCTTATCGGCGGCCCGATGGGCGGCGGCCACCTGACAGATCTTGGTGAGCTGCTCCTCCGTCAGGGTCATACCGGCAGGGCAGATCTGGGTGACCCCCCGGGAGAGCTCATATTGTGCCATAATCTCCAGGCCCTCTGGTTCGGCGTCGGAGAAGTCCCGGCCCATGCAGCCGTGGAAGTGGACGTCGGTGAGACCGGGGATCACATAGCAGCCGGAGGCGTCATAGGTCTTCCCGTCCGCGCTGGAGCCAGAGAGCAGGCGGCCGTCAAAGCAGATGTCCCGCTGGACAAAGCCCTCCTGCAGGTCGAACACTTGAGCGCCGGTTATCCGCATACGGTCACACCTGCTTCCACCAGCTTGTGAAGGGCGGCCTTGTCGCCCACCAGAGTTACGTCAGGATGGAGCTGGAGCACAGAGGCGGGAACCTCCTTGGTCACGGGGCCCGTAAACGCCTTGCAGACAATGTCCGCCTTTTCCTCGCCGCTGACCACCATCAGGATGCGGCGGGCGTTCATGATGTTCTTGATACCCATGCTCAGGGCGTGGCGGGGCACCTCATCACGGCTCTCAAAGAAACGCTTGTTGGCCTCAATGGTACTCTCGGTCAGATCCACCACGTGGGTCTCCAGGCCGAAGTCGTCGCCGGGCTCGTTGAAGGCGATGTGGCCGTTATGGCCCATGCCCAGCAACTGGAGGTCAATGCCGCCCAGCTCCGCAATGAGTTTATTATAGGCCGCACACTCGGCATTGGGGTCCTTGGCCAGGCCGTTGAGCACGTGGGTGTTCTCCGGATGGATGTCAATATGGTCGAAGAGATTGTCCTGCATGAAATAGCGGTAGCTCTGCTCATGGTGGGGGGACAGCCCGAGGTACTCGTCCAGGTTGACGGAGCGGGTCTCCGCGAAGGACAAGTCGCCCTTCTTATACCACTCCACAAGTTGCTGATAGAGCCCTACGGGGGTACCGCCGGTGGCCAGACCCAGCACGCAGTTGGGCTTGTAGATCACCTGCGCAGAGATAATGTTGGCCGCCCGGCGGCTCATGGCCTTGTAGTTTTCGGCTTGATAAATGCGCATTGCAACCATCTCCTATCTTTACAGAGTGGGACGGGCGCAGCCTACGCCCGCCCCTGGGGCGTTCCAATGGATCAGCAGAACTTAGCCACGGCGGCGGCGATCATAGCGTGGGCCTCGTCCACTACAGCCGCATCGCTGTCGATCAGGGCGGGCATGGGCTTGCGGACCGAGCCGCAGGGCACGCCGTCCTTGGCCAAAATTGCTTTCTGTACGGCGTACAGGTTGCCGTGGGCGGAGCACATCTTGTAGATGATGTGGTCAATCTCATTCTGGATCTGGCGGGCCGCCTCCATCTCACCCTTCTGGAAGTGCTCATACACCTTCAGGAAGAGCTCGGGCATAACGGCATAGGTACCTCCGATGCCGGCGCAGGCGCCCATGGCCAGACCGGAGATGAACTGCTCATCGGGCCCGTTAAAAACGAGCAGATCCTCGTCATGCCACATCTGGATATCCTGGGTTGGCATGGAGGAGTTCTTCACGCCGATCACACGGGGGTTTTTCTTCATCTCCCGCAGCAGAGAGGTGGTCAGGGCCACCCCCGCCAGTTGGGGGATGTTGTAGATGACAAAGTCGGTGTTGGGGGCGGCGGCGGAGATATCATTCCAGTACTGGGCGATGCCGTACTCGGGCAGGTGGAAGTAGATGGGAGGAATGGAGGCAATGGCGTCCACCCCCAGGCTCTCCGCGTGGGCGGCCAGCACCTGGCTGTCGGCGGTGTTGTTGCACGCCACGTGGGCGATGACAACCACCTTGCCCTTAGCCTCGGCCATCACGTTCTCCAGCACCACCTTGCGCTCCTCCACGCCCTGATAGATGCACTCGCCGGAGGAACCGCCCACATACAGGCCGTTTACGCCCTTGCCAATCAGGTGGCGGGTCAGGCCCCGCACCCGCTCCGGTGAGATATTCCCTTCCTCGTCATAGCAGGCGTAAAACGCGGGGATAACACCGTGGTATTTCTTCAAATCGCTCATGATAGTATCCTTCTCTCTTCTCAATCAGAATCTCATTTTATAGAGGCTCCGTTCTTTTGGCGGCACATTTGTAGCGCAGGCTCCGCTGGCTGTGCCAGCGGAGGGGCAGCACGAGCGGCGCGTCAGCCCTTGACTGCTCCCATGGCTATTCCCTGGGTAAAGTACTTCTGGAACGCGATGAACACCACGATGATGGGGATGGCCGCCAGGGCAGCACCGGCCATGATGAGGCCGAAGTCGGAGGACATCTCGCCCTGTAGGTTGGCAATCGCCAGGGGCAGGGTCCACTTCTCCTTACTGGTCAGCATAACCAACTGAAGGAAATAGTCATTCCAGGTATTGACAAAGGTAAAAATGGCCAGAGCGCCGATGCCGGGCTTGATCATGGGGAACACCACGCTGAAGAAGGTCTTCAGCTCCCCGGCGCCGTCCACCCGGGCAGCCTCCAGAATTTCATTAGGGATCGTCTCAGAGAACTGCTTCATCAGGAAGACACCGAAGGGCCAGCCCACGGTGGGCAGGATGACCGCCCACAAGGTGTCACTCAGGTGCAACAGCTTCATCTCCTGAGCCAGAGGGATAACAATGACCTGCTTGGGCAGAGCCATGGCGCAGATGATAATGGTGAACAGGATGGCCCGGCCGTAGAACCGCTTCTTACCCAAGGCATAGCCGGCCAGAGCAGCAGTAATACAGGTCAGGAGCATGGCCATGGCAGAGATGAACACAATATTAAACAGCCACAGAAAAGCAGGGTTCTCAAACAGGCGGGCATAGTTGTCCACAGTGGGGTTCTGGGGAAACCAGATGGGTACGCGGGAATTGATCTCGATGACATCTTTGAATGAACCGGTGACAATCCAGTACAGGGGGAACAGGAAGAAGATCACCAGCAGGATCAGAATTACCACGGCGACGGCCTTATAAGCCGTAGAAGTGCCGCTCAGATCAGTTTTTTTCACTTTGACTGTGGTCGTATGTGCACTCATTTTCTCACTCCTTCCTTAGTCCGTCTTCGCCACTTTGAACTGGATGGCGGAGAAAATGGCGATGATAATGGCCAGAACAACACCGATCGCGCAGGCATAACCCAGATCGTTCAGCCGGTAAGCGGTATCGTAGACCTGATACATGATGGTCATGGTGGAGTTCAGCGGCCCGCCCTTGGTCAGCAACTGGATCAGCGCAAAGCACTGGAAGGAGTTGATGGTCGTGATAACCAGCACGTAGAGGGTGGTAGGCATGATCTGGGGCCACTTGATCTTCCAAAAGACCTGAAGCTTGGTGGCGCCGTCCACTTGGGCGGCCTCGATAAGGGACTGGTCTACGTTGCCCAGTGCCGCCACATACAGCACGATGGGTTGGCCGATGGAGGTGGTAAACAGGATCAGGATGATGAACCAGAGGGCCGTGCTCTGGGTGCCCAACCAGTCAAAGCCGGTCGTGCCCGCCACTTGGTTAAGGATGCCGTTGTAGGGATTCAGAATCCACTTCCACACTACCGTGATGGCCACCGATCCGGTGACCACCGGCAGGTAGAACACACAGCGGAAGAAGGAGCGGGGAATGGAGTGCATCTTATAGATGGCGGAACTCACCCACAGGGAGAAAGCGGTGACACAGGGCACCGCCACCACCACGATAATCAGTGTATTCAGGAAGCCCTTGTGAAAAATAGGGTCCTGAAAGAGCTTGATATAGTTCTCCAGTCCTGCGAACCCCTTGATACCGCCCAAGCCATACTTCGTAAAGCTGTAGAACAGGCAGATGAACATGGGCACGACCACGAAGGTCACGAAAAAGATCAGGCTGGGCAGCAGGAACAGATAGGCGGAGATGGTCTCTCTCCGCACCAGGGCGCGGCTCATGCCGGAGAATTGGGACTGCTTTTGCTTTTTGGGCTTCCGTCCGGCCTGGGCCGTCACGGTATTTTGCGCCATGAGTGTCTCCTCTCTTTCAAGTGGTATTTGCCTTTCCTTTCACCGGTGTGGTAAAAAGAAGCTGTGCCCGCCCCCTCTCAGCAGGGAGCGGGCACAGGTGTGCGCAATTCAAATGCGTTGATCGGGCTCTCAGCCAATGTTTGCGTTGGCCTGCTGCACAAAGTTGTCGGCCGCAGCCTGCACGTCAGCGCCGGTGGTCATAATCTCAGCCAGCATGGGCCACCAGTAACCGCGCTGCTCGGTCCAGCCGCCGGTCAGGTTGTAGTAGCGGCCCAGGTAGTCGCTCATCAGGGCAAAGGGCGCGCGGGTCTCGGCGTCAGCGTCGCCGGCATAGACGTCACCCCAGTCAGCGTGGACAGGGAAGAATCCAGTGGTCTTCACCGCCTCGATGCCGGTGGTCTGGTCGTCGCAGACAAACTGCACAAACTTCTTGGCGGCCTCAATCTTGGCCTCATCCTTGTTGTTGAACACGCCGAAGCCATAGGGGCCGGCCATCTCCAGCTCGGGCTTGCCGTCGTCGGAGGGGAAGGCCATGGCAAAGGGAGTGAACTGGGTCTGCTCAGCATACTGGGTGTAATTGGAGTAGTTCCAGCAGAAGGACACGGCGCAGGTCTGGTTGGCAAAGGCCTGCAGCTCGTCGGCCGCGGCGAAGCTGGCATTGGCGGACATGGAACCGTTGTTCACCATATCCTGCAGCAGCTTGAGAGCCTTGACGTTGTTCTCGCTGTTAGCGAGGTAGGAGGTGCCGTCCTCATTGACATAGTAGTCGGAGTACAGGTTGTTGACGAGGGCGCGGGTACCCTGGTCCCCGCCTTGGGCTCCGCAGTAGATGATGCCGGGGGTGGCAACGTTGACGGTGCCCGCCGCCGCGGCGTCACGAACGGCCTCCATGGCTTTTACGAAGTTGTCGGTGGTCCAGGTGCGGGTTTCCTCGTCGATATACTGGAGGGCACCAGCCGCCTCAAAGACATCATAGTTGATAGCCATGCAGTGGGCGGCTACGCTCAGGGGGTACATGTAGTAGGTGCCGTCCAACTGAGACACAGAGGAAATGCCCTCGGGAATGTCGGAGCCGCCATTCTCCCACAGGTCGGACAGGTCCACCATCAGGCCCTCACGGGCGTAGTTGCCCACGATACGCTCGGGGCCCTCAAAGATGATGTCGGGGCCGGTGCCAGAGGTGATGGCGTTGGTCAGCTTCTGGTCGCCGTCCTGATAGTTGATGGGAGTGACAGTGATCTTGACGTCGGGATTCTGCTCATTGAATGCGGCGATGATGGAATCCCAGTTGGAAGCGTCGGTGAAGCCACCGATGTTGAACGCCCACAGATTCAACTCAACAGCGCCGGTGGAGCTGCCGCCGGTCTCGCCGCCGGGCGCGGGGGACTCACTGTTACCCTGGGAGCCGTTGCCGCAGGCGGCCAGCCCCAGAGTCATACCGGCGGCGAGCAGGAGCGCAAGAGGTTTCTTCATGTTCATTGTTCTTCCTCCTCATTTTCGATAAATTTTTCTTTCCAGGACATCTCGTCCGTTGTGTAGATTGTATAATTCCGAGGGTGTTTTGTCAATATGCTTTTCGAAGAAAATTTTATTTCTCATAAAATTCTGCAAATTTCTTTCACGTTTTGCAATACGCGGTCAAATGTGCTTGTCTGAAAGCACCTCCGCCACGGCCTCCCTTGTCTCCGCACTGCCCTGCACATCCCTGCGGCACACCTCATGGAACAGCACGTCCATCAGGTAGAGCTGTGCTACACGGGCCGCCACCGAGCCGCCCTGGAGGGGCCCCTCCAGAGAGCCGCACTGAAGCACTACGTCGGCATAGGCCGCACCGGGGGATTTGGGGAACCGGGTGACCAGGATGGCCACCGCTCTCCGGTCCCGGATGATTTTCAGGTTTTTCAGCAGCTCCTCCGTGGAGCCGGAGTAGGAAAAATACAGTACCACGTCCCGGGCCGTCAGGTGGGAGGCGGCGATGGCCTGCATGTGGGAATCCAGCACCGCGTAGAAGTTGGGCCGGGCGGTGCTGAACAGATGGGCGCACTCCTGGGCCAGGATCATGGACCCCCCCTGCCCCATGCACAGCACCTTTTCCGCGGAAAAGAGCAGGTCCGCCGCCTTCCGGACGCTGTCCGGGCGGATCAGTTCCACCGTCTGGGCCATGGCATCCCGGTCAGCGGCGTAGAGCTTCTGACACAGCTCCTCAATGCTGTCTTCCGGTCGGATCTCCCCTGGTACGGTAGGGGCTTCCACCCGCCGTGCCGTGGAGTTGGCTACGGCAAGCTTGAAGGCGCTGTACCCCTTGTAGCCCAGCCGCTTGCAGAAGCGGGAGATAGTGGCCTCCGCCACGCCGGCCTCCTCCGCCAGCTCGGAGATGGACATGAACTGGGTCTTCTGCTGGTGAATCACCGCATAGTCGGCCACCTTCTTTTCCGCGCTGGTCAGCTGGTAGTATTCACTGTTGATCTTTTCAAATACATTTCCAAAGGGCATAACTGCCCCCTCACTGTCCGGCCAGGAGCTGTCCCAGCATCTGGTCACACATCACCAGCATCCGCGGCAGGTGGAAGGGCCCCTTGAACGTACTGCCCTTACAGGCGGGCATGGTGGGCTTGCCGTCCCGGCGCAGGTAGCCGTACCAGTCGCCGTATTCGGGATCGGAGAAGTGCTCCTTGCAGTAGTCCAGGGTGCGCTCAAACCAGGTCAGGTACTTCTCGTCGCCGGTGTCGCGGTAGATCATCAGGCTGGCGATGAGGATCTCGTCGTGGGGCCACCAGAGCTTCATGTCGTGCTCATAGGCCTCAGGGGGACGCCCCAGGCAGTCGATGAAGTAGAGCAGGCCGCCGTACTCGTAGTCCCAGCCGGCCTCGATGGCCTGGTCAAAGATTTTGACCGCCACCTCGTGCTGCTTCTTGTCGCCCTTCCGGTTGGCGTCTTCCATCAGGAACCAGGAGCACTCGATGTCGTGGCCGGGGTTGACCACCCGGCCCTCGGTCACGTCGCCCCGGAACTCGCCGTTGGGACCGACGCTCTCCAAGGTGCAGCCCAGCTCCGGCTTGTAGTGGTAGCGGAAAATCTCATCCACGCACTGGGCGGCCCGCTCGCTGTAAAGCGCGTCCTGCTCGGGGTCCACCCGGCGCAGGACCGAGGTGATGTTCAGATAGATCATAGGGTTGGCCAGGGCGCGGCCGGAGCGGGTCTCTGGGATGGTCTTGGGGCCCATCCCCGTGGGGTCGGCGATCAGCCCCTGGTTCAGGTTCCAGATCAGGTCGTAGGCCGCGCGGGCCCGCTCCAGGCAGGCCTTGTCGCCGGTAACACCGTAATACTCGGCGTTGGCGATGGCATAGAAGCCCTCGGAGAAGCAATAGCGGCGCTGACGCAGCGGCTTGCCGTCGCCGGTGACGGTGAAGTACATCCGGTTGCCCGCCGCCCGGTTGATGCAGTACCGCTCCATGAAGTCCAGGCAGCTCTTGCTGGCGGCCAGCCACTCCTCCTTCACTCCATACACGTGGCACAGATAGGCGAAGATCCAAGCGCAGCGGCCCTGCATCCACACACTCTTGTCCGTGGAGAACACCTTTCCCTCCCGATCCAGACAGGTATAGACGCCGCCGTGCACCGGGTCCATGCCGTTTTTCATCCAAAACCGGATGCTGCGCTCCAGTTCCTCCTGAATCCACTTCTGGTGACTCTGTAAACGAGCCTTATGATCCATAATGTCAGATCCCACCTTTCGCTGATTGGGAGAGGTCCCCCATTTGCCTCCATCATAACCGCCCTCCCCCCTCCCGTCAAGAGAATTTCGAAAATTATTTTCAAAACCCTGAAAATATGCTTGACAGATTCAAAAAAACTGATAGCCTATAGGGGAAGGAACCTGTCTGTTTCCCACAAAAAAGGAGGGCTTATGCAATGAAGCATCTTGGAATTGAAGTCCCAGTAAAAAACGTGCCGGAACTGGACTCCGGTTTTCTCCCCCTGGGAAAGTTCTGCACCGCCTTTCTGAAGGACGCCAAAAAGCCGCTGGACATCGCGGTGGAGCGGGCCGGAGGTGAGGTAGCGGTATACAAAACCTTTATCCACGGCACTCCGGACATGGCCGAGGCCGACATCTACTATGTGGACCGCATCATCAAGATGCTGCTCTGGATGAAGGGCGGCTTCAAGGTGTACCTCAGCGGCGATCAGGCCGTATATGAGGCCATGAAGGCCACCTACCGCGTGGGCGGCGCCCGCGCCTTTGACGCCGACTTCATGTCCAACGTCTATGAGAAGCCCTTTGAGGTGGTGTACTGCGACCAGGTGCCTGCCGAGAAGAGCAATCCCCAGGCTGTGGGCCGCCACTTGGGCGGCTGCCGCATCGGCTTCGATGCCGGCGGTTCCGACCGCAAGGTGTCCGCCGTCATCGACGGCGAGCCGGTCTTCTCCGAGGAGGTCGTCTGGTTCCCCAAGACCACCTCCGACCCCGACTACCACTATGAGGGCATCGTCTCCGCCCTCAAGGCCGCCGCCGAGCACATGCCCCGGGTGGACGCGGTGGGCGTCTCCTCCGCCGGCATCTATATCGAGAACCGCACCATGAATGCCTCCCTGTTCCTCAAGGTGTCCAAGGAGGACTTTGACGCCAAGGTGAAGGACATCTATATCCGCGCCATCCGCGACACCTTCGGCGACGTGCCCTATGTGGTGGCCAACGACGGCGATGTGTCCGCCCTGGCCGGCGCCATGAACCTGGGCGAAAACAGCATTCTCGGCATTGCCATGGGCACCAGTGAAGCGGTTGGCTATGTGGATTCGGACGGCTGTATCACCGGTTGGCTCAACGAGCTGGCCTTCGCCCCGGTGGACGTGTCCCCCAACGCCATGGAGGACGAGTGGTCCGGCGACATCGGCTGCGGGGTCAAATACTTCTCCCAGGACTCCGTCATCAAGCTGGCTCCCGCCGCCGGCATCAGCCTGTCCGCCGACCTCTCCCCCGCTGAGAAGCTCAAGGAGGTCCAGAAGCTGATGGACCAGGGCGGTTCCCCCGCCGAGGCCATCTACCGCTCCATCGGCGTGTACCTGGGCCACTCCCTGGCCCTGTACCACCACTTCTACGGCTTCAAGCACGTGCTGCTGCTGGGTCGCGTCATGTCCGGCCGGGGCGGCGACATCATCCTGGACACCTGTAAGAAGGTGCTGGCCGACGAGTACCCGGAGGTGGCCGGCCTCATGAACCCCACCCTGCCCGACGAGAAGGCCCGCCGTGTAGGCCAGTCCGTGGCCGCCGCCTCCCTGCCCGAGTTGAGGTAAGCGGTGAAGCGCCACATCGTCTGCCTGGGAGACTCCAACACCCATGGATACTGCGCCGATCCCGCCGACTGCGCCGACGGCTCCCTCCGCCGCTTTAATGAATCAGAGCGGTGGACCTGCCGCCTCCAGGCTGCCCTGGGAGAGGACTTTCTGGTTCTCGAGGAGGGGCTACCCGGACGCACCACCGTCTTTGACGACCCGGTGGAGGAGAGTTTGAGCGCCCTGCCCTACCTCTATCCATGCCTCATGAGCCACGCGCCGGTGTCCCTGCTGGTGGTCATGCTGGGCACCAACGATACCAAGGAGCGGCTGGGCGCCAACGCCTGCGCCATCGGCAAGGGCCTGCGCCGCCTGGTGCGGAAGGCACAGTCCATCGACTGCTGGGCGGGCGGGCAGCCCAACCTTCTGATTGTCGCCCCGCCCGCCATCGGAAAGGGAGTGGAGCGATCTCCCGTGGCCCAGGAGATGGGACTGGGCTGCGTGGAAAAATCCCTGCGCCTGCCCGGCCAGTTCCGGGCGGTCGCCGCGGAAACCCGCTGCCACTTTCTGGACGCCAATGCCCTTGGCTTGGCGCACAACCCCATTGACTTCATGCACCTCACACGGGAGAGCCACGCCCGGCTGGCCGCCGCGCTGGCCGAGCGGATTCCCACACTGTTCTGAACCCACAGGCCCGGCGAACTGTCGCCGGGCCTGTGACAAAAAGGAGGCCCCTTCATGGCCGCAGGCATTTTTAATCCGGAAAACGACTTCTGGCGTCTGATCGAAAAGCTGGTGGATCTCTTTCTCCTCAGTGTGTTCTGGCTGGTCTGCTCTCTGCCCGTGTTCACCCTGGGGCCCGCCACCGCCGCCCTCTACCGCACAGTGGCGCGCTGTATCCGCGGCAGCGAGCGCAAGAGCTGGAGCCTGTTTTTTCGTACCTTCCGGGAAAATTTCAAGGTTGGCGCCCTGACCACCCTCGTGGTGGTGGCTGTCGGTGCGGTTTTGTTCGTTCTCTATACCCTGCTCTATCAGACTGCATCGCTCAACCGCGCCGGCTACATCCTGTTTATGGCCTACTATGTGTTTCTTTTGTTGCCGCTGGGCCTGCTGTGCTACCTCTTTCCCGTCCTCTCCCAGTTTGAATTCGGTGTGGGCGGCCTCCTCTCCAACTGCGCCAAGCTGGCCATCGCCCACCTGCCCTCTACGATCGCCCTGGCGCTGCTGCTGTATGCCGCCCTGACGGTGTGTCTCAACTTCTTCCTGGCCATCGCAGTCACCCCCGCCCTTCTGGCCCTGCTCCACTCCCTCCTTCTGGAGCGCATCTTCGCCCCCTACATCCGCCAGCAGTTGGGAGAAGATGACAATGACACTTAAAAAAACAGCCTGTCGAATACATGCTTCGACAGGCTGTTTTTTGTTTCTATTTCTCCGCCAGCAGCTTATTGAGTTCCGTCATAAAGGTGCCGATGTCCTTAAACTGCCGGTACACCGACGCGAAGCGGACATAGGCCACCTCGTCCACCTCTCTCAGCCGGTCCATCACCAACTCCCCAATCTTCGCCGAGGGGATCTCCCGGTCCATGTCGTTCTGGAGAACCTGCTCAATTTCGTTGGCAATCTCCTCCAGCTTTCCAAAGGGCACCGGGCGCTTCTCACAGGCCCGGATCATGCCGTTGAGCAGCTTGCTTTTGTCAAATGTCTGGCGGCTGCCATCCTTCTTGATGACCACCAGAGGCAGACTCTCCATGGTCTCATAGGTTGTAAACCGCTTATGGCACGCCAGGCACTCCCTGCGGCGGCGGATACTGGCCCCCTCATCGGAGGGCCGGGAATCCACCACCTTGCTCTCCGGATGGGCGCAGTACGGACATTTCATGGTGTCTTGCCCCCTTTGCTTCATTTTAAGCTATGATGGTTCATTATAGCATAAAAGTGCAGCCTGTGGTATCCCCATTTGAGAAAAAAATTTCCGTATGATTTTGTTTTTTCCGGGTACACTACAATCAGCGAAAGCGAGGTGAGCTTGATGCAGAATCAGAATCCGGACCAGATGAAGGCCCGCAGCCAGAATGGTCAGAACAAGACCAATGGCCAGAATGCTCAGAACAAGAAGAAGGAGCAGGCTCAGAACAAGAACAACCAGCCCAACCAGTTCTGACTTTGAGCCATGGGCCGGGGCTCCGCCCCGGCCCAATTTTTCTTTCCAAATTTTTTTCATTTTTCTATTGACATTCTGCGCCATTTTGGTATAATAACATGCGTGCTCACGAGAGAGCAGTAAAAATAGCGGGTTTGTGTAAGGGTAGCACAGCAGACTCTGACTCTGTATGTGAGGGTTCGAATCCTTCACCCGCTGCCAAAGCTCCGTAACCTTTCGGTTACGGAGCTTTTCCTTGGTAAAAAACGGCGGCGCATCCGAATGGATGCGCCG
>NZ_JH417659.1 GCF_000239295.1 Flavonifractor plautii ATCC 29863 | reverse complement strand
TCATCCCGGTCCGCTGCCGTTCCGCCTGCGGAATGCTTCCGGCTCCTGTTCCGTCTGTTTGAATTGGCTATTTATTCGCTATACTATTATTATAACGAATATATAAAAATTATTAACTGTTATAGCTCCAATATTATGAATATTTATACAGAATGACTATTGCGTTTTTATACGGGTTGGATTATACTGGGAACACATCAGCTGGGCGGCCGGCCTCGCCGCCCCACAGGAGGTCATCAACATGTCTGAGATCAAGAAAGTCGTCCTGGCCTACTCCGGCGGTCTGGATACGTCCATTATCATCCCCTGGCTGAAGGAGAACTACAACGACCCCGAGATCATCGCCGTCTCCGGCGACGTGGGACAGGGGGCCGAGCTGGACGGCCTGGAGGAGAAGGCCATCAAGACCGGTGCGTCCAAGCTGTACGTCGAGGACCTGACCGACCAGATGGTGGACGAGGTCATCATCCCCTCCATGATGATGGGGGCCAAGTACGAGGACTATCTGCTGGGCACCGCCTTTGCCCGGCCCATCATCGCCAAGCGGCTGGTGGAGATCGCCAAGCAGGAGGGCGCCGACGCCATCTGCCACGGCTGCACCGGAAAGGGTAACGATCAGGTCCGCTTCGAACTGGCCATCAAGCGCTTTGCCCCCGAAATGAAGATCATTGCCCCCTGGCGGGAGTGGGACATCAAGAGCCGGGACGAGGAGGTCGACTACGCCGAGGCCCACAACGTCCCCCTGAAGATCAGCCGGGAGACCAGCTACTCCAAGGACAAGAACCTGTGGCACCTGTCCCACGAGGGCCTGGACCTGGAGGACCCCGCCAACGAGCCCCAGTACGACAAGCCCGGCTTCCTGGAGATGGGGGTCTCCCCCGCCATGGCCCCCGACGCCCCCGCCTATGTCACCATCGACTTTGAGAAGGGCTGGCCCGCGGCCGTGGACGGAGTGAAGATGAAGGCCAGCGACCTCATCCGCAGGCTCAACGAGCTGGGCGGTGCCAACGGCATCGGCCTGCTGGACATCGTGGAGAACCGGCTGGTAGGCATGAAGGACCGGGGCGTGTACGAGACCCCCGGCGGCACCATCCTCTACCGGGCCCACGAGGTGCTGGAGCAGATCACCCTGGACAAGGACACCAAGCACATGAAGCAGAAGCTGGCGGTAGACTTCGCCGACCTGGTCTACAACGGCAAGTGGTTCACCCCCCTGCGGGAGGCCCTCACCGCCTTCGCCACGGACACTCAGAAGTACGTCACCGGCACCGTGAAGCTCAAGCTCTACAAGGGCAACCTTATCACCGCCTCCGTCTCCTCCCCCTGCACCCTGTACTCCGAGAATCTGGTCACCTTCGGGGAGAGCGACTACGACCAGACGGACTCCCAGGGCTTTATCAACCTGTGGGGCCTGCCCGACAAGGTCCAGGCCCTGCGGGAGCAGGGAAAGCTCTGAGCGGAGACCCTGTCTGATATCTTTTTCCGCCTGCGGACGGCAAAACTCCGCGAGGCAAAAGGAGCGATACTATGAAACTGTGGGCCGGACGGTTCCAAAAGGAGACGGATGCCCTGGTCAACGACTTCAACTCCTCCATTTCCTTTGACGCCCGGATGTACCGGGAGGACATCACCGGGTCCATCGCCCACGCGGCCATGCTGGGCAGGCAGGGGATCATCAAGGAGCACGAGGCCGAGAAGATCATCGACGGCCTCAAGGCCATCCTGGCCGACATTGAGGCCGGACAGGTGGAGTTCTCCCTGGAGAACGAGGATATCCACATGAATATCGAGACCATCCTCACCCAACGCATCGGGGACACGGGCAAGCGGCTGCACACCGCCCGCAGCCGGAACGATCAGGTGGCGGTGGACTTCCGGATGTATGTCCGCAAGGAGATCCAGGCCATCATCGGCCTGATCCTGGACCTGGAGAAGGTGCTGGTCAGGAAGGCCGAGGCCAATCTGGACACGGTCATGCCCGGCTACACCCACCTCCAGCGGGCCCAGCCCACCACCTTCGCCCACGCCATGATGGCCTACGCCAACATGTTCAAGCGGGACGTGACAAGGCTGGAGGACTGTCTGGCGCGGATGGACGAGTGCCCCCTGGGGGCGGGGGCCCTGGCTACCTCCACCTACCCGGTAGACCGGTTCCAGACCGCACAGGCTCTGGGCTTTTCCAAGCCCACCGACAACTCGCTGGACTCGGTGTCCGATCGGGATTTCGCCCTGGAGTTTCTCTCGGCCTGCTCCATTCTGATGATGCACCTGTCCCGGTTCTCCGAGGAGATCATTCTATGGTGCTCCTGGGAATTCAAGTTCGTGGAGCTGGACGACGCCTACTCCACCGGCTCGTCCATCATGCCCCAGAAGAAGAACCCCGATGTGGCCGAGCTGCTGCGGGGCAAGACGGGGCGGGTGTACGGCTCCCTCATCACCCTGCTCACCGTCATGAAGGGGCTCCCCCTGGCCTACAACAAGGACATGCAGGAGGACAAGGAGTGCGTCTTTGACGCCATCGACACGGTGGAGCTCTGCCTGCCTGTGTTCACCGCCATGCTGGACACCCTCACCGTGCGGAAGGAGAACATGCGCCGGGCGGCCGCCGGCGGCTTCATCAACGCCACCGACTGCGCTGACTACCTGGTGAAGAAGGGGATGCCCTTCCGGGAGGCCTACCTGATCGTGGGCCGACTGGTCAGCCAGTGCATCAGAGCCGGTGAGACCCTGGACACCCTGTCCCTCAAGGACTTCAAGGCCGTATCCAAGGTCTTTGACGAGGATGTGTACCAGGCCCTGGAGCTCAGGACCTGCGTCAACGGCCGCAAGGTCTGCGGCGGCCCGGCGGCGGACAGCGTCCGGGTGCAGATCGGACATATCAGGGAATTCGTGGAGACACGCAGACATGGATAAGCCGAAGGTCTTTATCGACGGCCGGGAGGGCACCACTGGCCTTCAGCTCTGGGAGCGGCTCTCCCGGCGGACCGATCTCGAACTGCTGCGCATCGGCGAGGCCAGGCGCAAGGACCCGGCGGAGCGGAAAAAATACCTCAACGCGGCCGACCTGGTGTTTCTCTGCCTGCCCGATGCCGCCGCCTGGGAGGCGGTGGAGCTCATTGAGAACGGACACACCCGGATCATTGATGCCTCCACCGCCCACCGTACCGCCTCCGGCTGGGTCTATGGCTTCCCGGAGCTGTACAAGGACCCAGAGCGCATCATCGGACAGGCCCGTCGGGTGGCTAATCCCGGCTGCCACGCCACCGGCTTCCTGGCCTCGGCAGCCCCCCTGTCCGCCCTCCATATTCTGCTCCGGGACTGCCCCCTCACCTGCTTCTCCCTCACTGGCTACTCCGGCGGAGGCAGAAAGATGATCGCCCAGTATGAGGCCCCCGACAAGCCGGCCGAGCTGTTCAGTCCCCGGCTCTACGGCACCGGCCTGCGCCACAAGCACCTGACCGAGATGCAGAAGGTGGCTGGGCTGGAGCAGCCCCCGGTGTTCTGCCCCGTGGTGGACGACTACTACAAGGGCATGGCTACCACCATCCAACTCCACAACCGCTATCTGCGGGGCCAGCCCACCGCCCGGGAGGTCTGCCACATCCTGGCGGCCTACTACGCCGGCCAGCCCCTGGTCTCGGTGCGCTGGGGCGGGGATGCCCCCACCCTCCCCGCCAACGCTCTGGCGGGCACCGACCGGCTGGAGCTGGTGGTGTGCGGCCACGAGGAGCAGACCATCGTCACCGCCCTCTTCGATAACCTGGGCAAAGGCGCCTCTGGCGCGGCGGTGCAGAACATGAACCTGATGCTGGGCTTTGAGATGACGGCGGGCCTGGCCCTGGAAACCCCACCGGCGGGCAGTCCCGCCTCAGCAAGGAGTGAGCGAACATGAAGCAGATACCCGGCGGCGTCACCGCCCCCAAGGGCTTCCGGGCCTGGGGGGTCCACTGCGGCGTCAAGAGCAAAAAGGCAGACAAGAAGGACCTGACCCTCATCCTCTCCGACCAGGAGTGCGCGGCGGCGGCCGTGTACACCATGAACCGGGTCAAGGCCGCCCCCCTCTATGTCACCATGGAACACCTGGAGGACGGCACCGCCTGGGGCGTGGCGGCCAACAGCGGCAACGCCAACGCCTGCTGCCCCATGAGCCACGAGTACGCCGAGGAGATGGCCCGGCTGGCCGCCCGGGCCACCGGCCGCGCACCCGCCGACTTCGTGGTGGCCTCCACCGGCGTCATCGGCCAGACCCTCAACATCGCCGCCATTCGGGCGGGGATGCCGGAGGCGGCGGCGGGCCTCACCGCCGGGCCGGAAGGCTCCGACGCGGCGGCCCGCGCCATCATGACCACCGACACGGTGAAGAAGGAGCTTGCCCTCGCCTGCTCTATCGGCGGCAGGACCGTGACACTCGGCGCCATCGCCAAGGGCTCCGGCATGATCCACCCCAACATGGGCACCATGCTGTGCTTCGTCACCACCGACTGCGCCATCACCCGGGAGATGCTCTCCGAGGCCCTCCACGAGGTGGTCCCCCGCACCTTCAACCGGGTGACGGTGGACGGGGACACCTCCACCAACGACATGTGCGCGGTGCTGGCCAACGGTATGGCGGGCAATCCCCTCATCGAGTGGAAGGATGACGGCTACACCGTCTTTCTGAAGGCCCTCCGCCAGCTCTGCCAGGAGCTGGCCCGGGCCATCGCCGGGGACGGCGAGGGGGCCAGCCGCCTCATCACCTGCGCCGTGCGGGAGGCCCGCAGCGAGGAGAGCGCCGAGCGCCTGGCCAAGGCGGTGGTGGGCTCCCCCCTGGTGAAGGCCGCCATGTTCGGCGCCGACGCAAACTGGGGCCGGGTGCTGTGTGCCATGGGCTACTCCAAGGCCCCCTTCCGCCCCGAGTATGTGGACATTTCCTTCTCCTCCGCCGTGGGTGCTGTGGCCGTCTGCCGGGGCGGCATGGGTCTGGACTTCGACGAGGAGGCCGCCCGGAGCATCCTCTCCCAGGACGAGGTGGTCATCGACGTCCACCTCCACGAGGGAGAGCACGAGGCCACCTGCTGGGGCTGCGACCTGACGTACGAATATGTGAAGATCAACGGCGATTACAGAACATGAGAGGCGCAGCCCGCGCCCCTCTCCCCAAGGAGGCGAACCCCATGTCCGACGTGACCCTGCGGGCCCAGGTGCTGGCCGAGGCCCTGCCCTACATCCAGAAGTATTACGGAAAGACCATCGTCATCAAATATGGCGGCAGCGCCATGATCTCCCGGGAGCTGCGGGAAGCCGTCATCGGCGACGTCATTCTCCTCAGCCTAGTGGGCATCCATGTGGTGGTGGTCCACGGCGGCGGGCCGGAGATCTCCGCCATGTTGAAGAAGCTGGGCAAGGAGTCCCGCTTCGTGGACGGCCTGCGCTGTACCGACACCGAGACCATGGACGTGGTGCAGCAGGTGCTCTGCGGCAAGGTGAACAAGAACCTGGCGGCCACCCTCAACCGCCGGGGCGGGCGGGCCATCGGCCTGTGCGGCTTGGACGCCGGTCTGTTCCAGGCCAGACTGCTGGACGCGAAGTACGGTCTGGTGGGCGAGCTCGCCAGGGTGGACCCCGCCCCGGTCCGGGACTGCCTGACGGCTGGCTACATCCCCGTGGTGTCCACCGTGGCTCAGGGGGTGGACGGCGAAAACGCCTACAACATCAACGCCGACACGGCTGCCGCCAGGCTGGCGGTGGCTCTGGGGGCAGAGAAGCTCATCCTCCTCACCGACGTGCGCGGCCTGCTGCGGGATCCGGCGGACGAGAGCACCCTTCTCCAGAAGGTGGGCCTGTCCGAGGTGCCCCTGCTGGTGCGGGAGGGGGTCATCCAGGGAGGCATGATTCCCAAGGTGGAGTGCTGCGTGGAGGCGGTGCGCTCCGGCGTGGAGCGCACCCACATCCTGGACGGCCGCATCCCCCACTCCATTCTCATCGAGCTGCTCTCCGACGAGGGCATCGGCACCATGATCCTGTAAGGAGGCGCAGACATGACCTTTGACGAACTCAAGGCGCTGGACCACGCCCACACCCTCCAGACCTACGGCCGCTTCGACGTGGACGTGGACCACGGACAGGGGGCCACCCTCTGGGACCTGGCCGGCAGGACATACATCGACTTCACCTCGGGCATCGGGGTGTGCTCGGTGGGCTACGGGAACGAGAAGTGGGCCCGGGCCATCTACGACCAGGCCCTCACCCTGGGCCACATCTCCAACCTGTTCTACTCCCAGCCCTACGCCCGGCTGGCCGGCGCCCTCTGCGCCCGGTCGGGCATGGCGGCGGCCTTCTTCGGCAACTCGGGCGCGGAGGCCAACGAGGGGCTTCTCAAGCTGGCCCGCAAATACAGCCACGACAAGTACGGCGCCGGCCGCGGCACCATCCTGACCCTGCGCAACTCCTTTCACGGCCGCACCCTCGCCACCCTTGCCGCCACCGGCCAGGACGTGTTCCACCAACACTTCTTCCCCTTCCCGGAGGGCTTCCGCCACACCGGCGCCAACGATCTGGCCGACGTGGAGGCCCAGGCCGGGGAGGACGTGTGCGCCGTGCTGCTGGAGCTGGTCCAGGGCGAGGGCGGCGTGCTCCCTATGGACCGGGACTTCGTCCGCGCCCTGGCCGGCCTGTGCGAGCAGCGGGACTGGCTGCTGCTGGTGGACGAGGTGCAGACCGGCATCGGCCGCACCGGCACCCTCTTCGCCTTCCAGCAGTACGGCATCCGGCCCGATGCCGTCTCCTTTGCCAAGGGCATCGCCGGCGGCCTGCCCATGGGCGGCTTCCTTGTGAACGAGAAGTGTCGGCCGGTGCTGGGCCCCGGCAGCCACGCCTCCACCTTTGGGGGCAACCCTGTCTGCTCCGCGGCCGCCCTGGCGGTGCTGGACATCCTGGACGAGGCGGCCCTGAACCGGGTCAGGGAGAAGGGGATCTATCTTCGGGAACACATCGAGGCAATGGGCAAGCAATGCCTGGGTGCCACCCGGGGCCTGGGCCTCATGATCGGGGTGGAGGTCCGCCCCGGCTGGAGCAGCAGGGAGCTGGCCGCCCGGTTGGCCGGACACGGCCTGCTGGTGCTCACCGCCGGCCCCGCCCTGCGGCTGTTGCCCCCCCTGACCATCACGAAGGGCGAGATGGACCAGGGCCTGGCCATCCTGGACCGGGGCCTGGAGTGACCCCGGGTTGCGCCCGCCATTTTTGTATGAGGTGAACGAGATGAAAGACCTGCTGAAGCTGCTGGATCTCTCCAGAGAGGAGATCGTCCGCATCCTGGACGTGGCTGACCAGATGAAGTACGACCAGAAGCACCGCCTGCCCCACCCCCGCCTCCAGGGCAAGACCCTGGCCATGATCTTCGAGAAGAACTCCACCCGCACCCGGGTCTCCTTTGAGACCGGCATGTTCCAGCTGGGGGGCCACGCCCTCTTCCTCTCCAGCAGGGAGAGCCAGATCGGCCGGGGCGAGCCGGTGGAGGACACCGCCCGGGTGCTCTCCCGCTACTGCGACGGCATCATGATCCGCACCTACTCCCAGGAGGAGGTGGAGAAGCTGGCCCGGTATGCCGACATCCCCGTCATCAACGGCCTCACCGACTTCGCCCACCCCTGCCAGGTGCTGGCCGACCTCATGACCATCCGGGAGCGCAAGGCTAGGCTGGAGGGGCTGAAGATGTGCTTCATCGGCGACGGCAACAACATGGTCAACTCCCTCATTGTGGGCTGCCTGAAGGTGGGCATGGAGGTGTCCGTGGCCTGCCCCGAGGGCTATGACCCCCACCCCGATGTGCTGGCCTTCGCCCGGGAGGCGGGCCACGGGTTCTCCCTGGTGCGGGATCCCCTGGAGGCCGCGGCGGGGGTCGACGTGGTGTTCACCGACGTGTGGGCCTCCATGGGCCAGGAGGAGGAGGCCGCCCAGCGGCGGGCCGCCTTCCGGGGCTACCAGGTCAACGAGGCCCTGATGGCCGTCACCGATCCCGGCTGCATGGTGCAGCACTGCCTGCCCGCCCACCGGGGGGAGGAGATCACCGCCGAGGTCTTTGAGGCCCACGCCGGCGAGATCTTCGACGAGGCGGAGAACCGCCTCCACGCCCAGAAGGCCGTCCTCTGTCTCCTGATGGGCGGGGACGCCCGGTAAACGGCCGCCCCAGCCTGCGCAGCAGTTTGCTGAAAGAAATGCACGGGAGCTCTCATACTGAAAGACGGCCCCGGGCCGCGCTGTGCGCGGTCCGG
>NZ_JH417658.1 GCF_000239295.1 Flavonifractor plautii ATCC 29863 | reverse complement strand
AGTGGCCGGGGACGAAAGACCTCTCTGTGAGGGATTGGGTATGCCCTGTCTGTGGAGCTATCCACGACCGGGACATCAACGCCGCAAAGAACATACTGAACGAAGGTCTGCGCCTGTTGGCGTAGACTTGCATACATGGTAGGGCGGGACACGCCCGAACCTAACGCTCGGGGAGACCATGTAAGACCTGCTTGCGGGTAACGGTCAGCGAACCGAGAATCCCCCGGCTTTAGCCGTGGGGAGTGTCAACAAAAAATGTAATTTGTTCGGGGGAAGGAAGGGAAAGAAAATGGGGCTTATCAACTGCCCATCCTGCGGGCAAAGACAGTCTGAGGAAAATGTAGAGTGTATCAACTGCGGAACACCACTGAACAATTTAATTGGCACACAAAATCCTGTAAAAAATATGAAAGACGGGGAAATCTGCTGTCCCCATTGCGGGCATATTCAAAGCCGTTCGATTGAACTATGCAAAAACTGCGGGAAAAGTATGCGTACAGTATTGAAAATACAAAAACGGGATATCGCTGGTACAGCTATTTGGATTTGCGCGGCGGTTTTAGGGGTTCTATTTGCCATATATTGTGAAGTGTCACTGGGGATCTTAATTACTGTGGTATGCGCAGGCTTTGCAATAGTGAAATATGAACGGATTGACCGCGCCATCCATAATGCCGGACTATTGTTGGACCGCGTAAATGAAGAAAGGTTATACCGGGAGTCTTTACCGCAGACACTTCTGTTTGGATTGCAGGGAGTTCCTGGAATATCAGGCGAATGTATCAATCTTCTTTTAGATCAAAAAAGGGTGCAATTGATTTTTCAAGAGAAAGAAATAGAGCGATTCCTCCCGTTTTCCCAAATCGTCTCTTATGGGGTTGTGACACGAGAAGAATACGTAAAAGGGAGTGTACTAACCGGGGCTGCGATCGGAGGTGCCATTGGCGGCGATACGGGTGCTATTGTTGGTGCAATGGCGGCAAAAGAGGGAACTATTATGTATCGAAAATACTTCGAGATTAACTATCGCACTAAGTCGGGCTCCCTCTCGAAGATCGAGTGTCGGTATAAAGGGCTTAACCAATCGAATCTAGACGTTATTGTGCCCCTCTTAAAAAAAGCAATTGGTCTGGAGAAATACCTGAACATGCCGCCCCCTCCTGTCCAGAAATCCGACTATTTATGAATCTGTAGTATGAGGCGCATCAGTACTGAAATGCATGGGCCGCCTCACTTTTTCTGCACTCCGAAGCCGCTGCTGGTAACGCCTTGCCTTGCAAGGCCAGAAAGGAGTGCGGCGGCGGCCCGGCCAGAACTAACCGCCTCAGTTTCAGAGCGATTTAAAAAAGGTCGTGGACCCGGTTGGCGGTAATTCCCCAGGCCATGTTCCACTACATCAGAAAGGGCTATGCCATAATCCGTTCCTTGAAGGGGGGCAACATCTTCCACAATCAGAACATGCCCTGCTTCGACGCGCGCACTTAGATTCCCTCGGTCTCCAAGACCCCCGTCAGATTTGCGTCTGCTGGACATGGCTGGTGCGGTTGCGGGATAGCTATAAACTGCGCTCACTGCCTGTTCCAAAATAATGTCCTTGACAACCTCGGCCACTTCATGTTCAAGTGCGCTGTCAATAGCAGCATCTAATTTTGCAGACATAGTCTGGTATCGTTCCAGTAAACTCAATCAATTTTCCTCCTTAAAGTAAGAGGGCGCACTTCTGCCATGATTGGTAAAAGCGCGCCCTCTCGGACATTTAATAGCCCAACTCTCTTCAGTTTCGGCCCCCGCCTCAGTTGCCCTAGGGGAGGGCTGTCGGTTGGTCGTGTCAAGATTTTTTCGCACTTTAGTTTG
>NZ_JH417657.1 GCF_000239295.1 Flavonifractor plautii ATCC 29863 | reverse complement strand
CGGCCCGTCTCACGACGGGCCGGCCTTTTCCATTAAGGGCTTCCGCTCTGCAAAGTGGGCGCGAATATGGTCGAACAACTGTGCGGCGGCAAAGGAGTGATAGCCCTGTCTCCTGCGGATGATGGCAATATCCCACACGATGCGCGGCTCCAGGGGCACGGTGACAAGCTTGTCGCACATCCCGTGGAGGATCAGCGGCAGGGGCAGCAAGGCGATGCACTGCTGCATGGCCACCATCTTGAAACTGAAGCCAGGCATCAGGCTTTTATAGGCAATGCGGGGGGCAAAGCCCTGCTCGCCGCACATCTGAATAAAGGTGTCGTGCAGGGTGGCCGTTTCACTGAAGGTCAGAATGGTCTCCCCTCTCAGCTCGCGGATATGTACGCCGGGCATCTGGGCAAAGGGATGCTCCCGGCTCACCACAAGCTGACACACATCGCTGACCAGAAGGTGGCTTTCAAAGCGGGACGGCTCCTCCACCGGGAGCATGACCAGTCCCAGATCCGCCTTTCCCAATCCCACCGAGGCGGCGGTGAGCTTGGAGCCCTCCTCCACCAGGCTGATGTCGATGCCGGGGTATTGCCGGTGAAAGCTGGCAAACAGCTCGGGAAAATACATGTCCAGCAGCACCCCGGGAATACTCAGCCGTACCTCTCCGGTCTTGACCGAGCGCACGTCCGCCATGGTCTGGAAGATCGCCTCATACTGCATGAGAAACTCCTGGGCCCGCTCGTACAGGATCCGTCCCGCATCGGTCAGGCGAAAGCTCTTGCTGGTGCGTTCAATGAGCAGAACATTCAGCGATTCCTCCAGTTGCTTGATGGAACGGGTCAGCATGGGCTGTGTCACAAAAAGCTGGGCGGCTGCGCGGGTAAAGCTCTCCTGCCGGACCACTTCGACAAAATATTTCAAGTGCTGAATATCCATAGCTACCTCCACGTCCTCGGTGATGCTGTCCCTATCATAATCGAAGAATAAAAAAATTTCCAGAAAAAGCCGCACAAAGTTTCTACTGTGAAATTGTTAAAAATGAAGCACAGCATTCCCCCCGCGCATTCGTCCATACGCAAAAGGCATGATACTGTGGATATGCCACAAATATAGCAATAAAAGTTCTACAATAATGTGCAATCTATTCTAATTTTAGAATGCAGCCTATCAAATTGTTCATTTTACAGATGTACTTCCTATGCCGTATACTTTCTGCAACGGCGCGGGCCGCAGACCAGCCGAACCCGTGCCGCCTCCTTCCGGGGAGGAATGGTGAGCGGAAAGGGAGTGCAGATATGCCCAAAATCCTGTCGGCGCACGATGCCGTGCGCCAGTACATCCACGACGGAGACACCGTCACCTTCGGCGGCTTCGCCAGCGGCCTGATGCATCCGGAGTCTATTCTCAGAGCGCTGGAGGAACGGGCGCGAGACGGCGAGGGGCCCCACGGCCTGACCGCCTTGTACGCCGCCGGTCAGGGCGACAGCGACAGCCGCGGCCTGAACCACCTGGGGGTGGAGGGCCTTTGCCGCAGGGTGATCGGCGGCCACTGGGGGCTCTCCCCCAAGCTGGGCCGGCTGTGCGCGGAAAACAAGCTGGCCGGCTACAACCTGCCCCAGGGGGTGATCGCCCAGCTTTTCCGGGACATTGCCGCGGGAAAGCCCGGCGTAATTACCCATGTGGGCCTGGGCACCTTTGTAGACCCCCGCCTGGAGGGGGGCAAGCTCAACGACGCCGCCCGGGCGGCCGGGGACGTGGTAAAGCTCATTGAGCTGGAGGGGGAGGAAAAGCTGTTCTACCCTGCCATTCCCATTCAGGTGGCCATTCTCCGGGCCAGCTATGCCGATACCAGGGGCAACTGCACCTTCCAGCGGGAGGGCGTATACGCCGAGGCCCTGGCCCAGGCACAGGCCGCCCGGAATTCCGGCGGAACGGTCATCGTCCAGGTGGAGCGCATTGTGGAATACGGCTCCCTGGACACCCGCCTGGTGCGCCTGCCCGGCATCTACGTGGACGTGCTGGTGGAGGCCCCGCCGGAGGAGCACATGCAGACCTTCGGCACCCGTTATAACCCGGCCTTCTCCGGCGAGGTGCGCGTCCCTCTGCACTCCCTGCCCCCGCTGCCCATGGGAGAGCGGAAAATCATCGCCCGCCGGGCCGCCATGGAGCTGCTCCCCCACGCAGTCACCAACCTGGGCATCGGCATGCCGGAGGGGGTGGCCGCCGTGGCGGCGGAGGAGGGCCTGGAGGGGCTTGTGCTGACCACCGAGGTAGGGGCCATCGGCGGCATCCCCGCCGGCGGCAAGGACTTCGGCGCAGCCATCAACGCCGACTGCATTCTGGACCAGCCCGCCCAGTTCGATTTCTATGACGGCGGCGGGCTGGACGTGGCCTTCCTGGGCCTGGCCCAGATGGACGCCGCAGGAAACATCAATGTCTCCAAATTCGGCCCCAAGATCGCCGGCTGCGGCGGCTTCATCAACATCACCCAGAACGCCAAACGAGTGGTGTACTGCGGCACCTTCACCGCCGGCGGGCTGGACGTGGCGGTGGAGGACGGCAGGCTGGCCATCCGCCGCGAGGGGTCCGTGCGCAAGCTGCTGCGCCAGGTGGAGCAGATCACCTTCTCCGGCGCCTATGCGGCCAAACGGGGCCAGCACGTGCTCTACGTCACGGAGCGGGCCGTCTTCGCCCTCACTCCGGAGGGGGTGGAGCTGAAAGAGATCGCCCCCGGCGTGGACCTACAGCGGGATATTCTGGACCAGATGGACTTCCAGCCCATCATCCGCAAGGTCCGGGCGATGGATCCCCGCATCTTCCGCCCGGAACCTATGGGGCTCACCCTGCCCTGATCTGAGAGGGGACGTTTATTCTGTATCTGTAGAGGAGGAATCCAAATGTCACTATCCCTGTTCGGCATCATTTTGGGCCTGGTCCTGCTGATGTTCCTGGCCTACAAGGGCTATTCCATCATCTGGGTCGCCCCTGTCTGCGCCGTGGTGGTGGCCGTGCTCAGCGGCTATGCCATCCTGGACGCCTACATTGGCGACTATATGAAGGGCATGGCCGACTACGTGCTCCAATGGTTCCCCGCCTTCTTCCTGGGGGCGGTGTACGGCAAGGTCATGGATCTGACCGGCTCCGCCCGCAGCCTGGGCAACGCCCTGGTCAAGCTGATCGGCCCCCGCTTCGCGGTGGCAGCAGTGGTTATCCCCTGCCTGCTGATGACCTATGGCGGCATCTCCCTGTTCGTCGTGGTGTTCGTCATCTATCCCATGGGCTATTCCATCTACCGGGCCGCCGACCTGCCCCGCACCCTGCTGCCCGGCGCCATTGCCACCGGCGCCTTCGGCATCACCATGACCGCCGTGCCCGGCACCCCCCAGATTCAGAACCTGATCCCCACCGACTACTACGGCACCACCACCATGGCGGCTCCGCTCCTGTCCCTTGTGGCCTGCGCCGTTATGCTGCTGCCCGCCTATATCTACCTGGAGTGGCGGGTGCGCCAGTCCCGCCGCAAGGGCCTGCACTTTGTCCCCGACCCCAAGCACAAGGAAGTGGATCACGACTCCAAGGCTCTGCCCTCCTGGCACTGGGTCACCGGCATCGTCCCCCTGGTGGTGGTTGTGCTCATGCTCAACCTGTTCCCCTGGCTGCTCAATCGCTTTGCCGGCATTGAGCTGGCCTCCAACTACGCCATCGTCATCGCCCTGGTGTGCGGCATTCTGGTGGCCTGCCTGCTGAACCTGAACCAGGCCAAGACCCTGCTGCCCGCCATCAACGAGGGCGCCAACGGCTCCATGGGCGCCATCATGAACACCGCCTGCGCCGTTGGCTTCGGCTCCGTGGTCAAGGTGGTCCCCGGCTTTGCCTCCCTCACCAGCATCGCCCTGAACATGCCCGGCTCCATCCTCTTCTCCGAGGCGGTGGCCGTCAATCTGCTGGCCGGCGCCACTGGCTCGGCCTCCGGCGGCATGTCCATCGCCCTGTCCGCCCTGGGCCCCAAGTACGCCGAAATGGCTGCGGGCAACACCGGCGTTCTGGAGGCCCTGCACCGCATCGCCTCCATCTCCTCCGGCGGCCTGGACACCCTGCCCCACAACGGCGCGGTGCTCACCCTGCTGGCCGTGTCCAACTGTACCCACAAGGAGTCCTACATCGACATCTGTATCACGACCTGTATCATTCCGCTGGTATCCTCTCTGGGGCTGGCCCTGATCTGGGGCCTGTTCCTCTGATCCCCGTCAGCGCATACAAGAAGGAGGCCGCATCATGACCATTCAGCAATTGAAGCTGGGCGACAGCGCCAGCCACTCCAAGACCATCAGCGAGACCGACGTGTACCTCTTCGCCGGTATCACCGGCGATCTGAACCCCGCCCATGTCAACGAGTCCGTGGCCAGTGCCTCCCGGTTCGGCGGACGGATTGCCCACGGCATCCTCAGCGCCGGCCTCATTTCCGCCGTCCTGGCCATGCAGCTGCCCGGCCCCGGCACCATCTACCTGGGCCAGGAGCTGAAGTTCACCAGGCCCGTCCGCTTCGGGGACACCGTCACCGCCACCTGCACAGTGAGCGAAATCCGCGCGGAGAAGAACATCGTCAAGCTGGATACGGTGTGCACCAACCAGGCGGGCGAGGTGGTTTTACAGGGCATGGCCACGGTCATGCCGCCCCAACAGTAGCGTTTTCTTCCCATACCTCCCCTTTCTCATGCAGAGCCCCCGGATGCCGTTGGCGTCCGGGGGCTCTGCGCGCTCACAGGGGCAGGCGGAGGACGGCCAGGACGCCCCGCGCCGCCCGGTGCAGCTCCAGTGCGCCGCCATGGGCCCTGGCGATCTGCTCCACCAGCCTGAGGCCGGTGCCGTGGGCGGCCCCGCCGTCCGGGGCCAGTCCGCCCTCCGCCAGTCCGACCGGCAGACCACCGCCCCCGTCGTCCTCCACCCTCAGAGTGCATACTTCCCCCTCGGCTGCCGCAGTCAGGGTGATGGAGCAGCCCTCCGGGTTGTGGCGCACGCAGTTGTTCACCAGGTTAAGCAGGGCCCGCCGCAGCAGGGACGCGTCCCCCTCCAACGTAAGGGCTTCGGCCTCCGGCGGCACCTCCACCGCCAGGGCGTACCGCTCCTCCAGCCCGCCGTTGAGCACGTCGGCCGCCACCTGCCGCACCAGGGCGGCGGGGTGGAGGCTCCCCCGCCGCAGGGGCTGCATGGCGTAGTCCAGGCGCATGGTCAGGTTGAGGTCATTGATCAGATCCCGGATGGTCTGGCTCTGGCGGCGGATGATGGCGGCCTGGGCCCTCCGCCGGGGCGGGAGGACCGGGTCCGCCTCCAACTGCCCGGCGTAGCCCATGACCATGGACAGAGGGGTGCGGATGTCATGGGAGATGCCGTTGATCCAGTCGGAGCGGGCAAAGTCCCGCTCCTGCTGTTCCCGCCGGAACTGGCGGCCCAGCACCAGGGCGGTGAGGCCCAGCACCCCCAGCAGGGCCAGCAGAAACAGCCCCGCGAACCAGAAAGGGATGGTCTTCAGCACATCCATATCCAAGACGAAGGGGTGCTTCCAGGTGCTCCCCTTCGGGCCGCCCGCCACCAGCAGACCGTCCTCCCGTACCCGTACCTGTACCGGGTAGTCGCTCAGATACCAGCGGGTAAAGGCGGCCACATCGGTAAGGGAGTAGCGGTCGGGCACATCGGCGGGTTTGCCCTGCTGCCACACCACGGCGCCGCCCTCGTCCACCAGCATGGCCCACAGCTCCTTCTCCGCCAGGTACTCCCCGCCGGTAAAGGCATAGCCCCCCTCCGTCCGCACCAGGGCGGCGGAGAGCTCGTCCATGGAGGCGTTCCACGAGCTGCCCGCCCCGGCAGAGGTGACAATAAAGGCCAGCAGCCCCGCCACCGCCAGAACCAGCACCAGCACCGCCGAGGCCGCCACCAGGCCGGCCGCCACCAGGGTACGGCGGAGATTGCGCCCCCTCACGGCCGCTCCTCCTGGGCCAGGCGGTAGCCCAGCCCCCGGACGGTGAGCAGGTACTGCGGGTGGGAGGGGTCGGTCTCCAGCTTCTCCCGCAGGCGGCGTATATGAACCATGAGGGTGTTCTCATAGCCCACCATGGGCCCCTCCCACAGGGCCTGGCACAGGGCGTCGATGGTGACGATGTTTCCCCGGTTGGCCGCCAGCTTTTTGAGCAGGGCGTACTCCTTGGCGGTGAGGGCAGCCTCACCGCCGCCGGGGCGGCGCACCGTGCCGGTGCCCCAGTGCACCTCCGCTGCCCCGAGGCGCAGCACCTCCCCCGCCCCAGCGCCGTACACCCGGCGGAGCACCGCCGCCAGGCGCAGCAGCAGCTCCTGAGGCAGGAAGGGCTTGGTGATGTAGTCGTCCGCCCCCAGGCCCAGCCCCCGCAGGCGAGCCTCATCCTCGTCCCGTGCGGAGAGGAACAGCACCGGCACGCCGTTCCCCACCCGCCGCAGCTCCTCCAGCAGGGAAAACCCGTCCCCATCGGGGAGCATCACGTCCAGCAGCGCCGCGTCGGGCTGCGACTCTGTCCACGCCCGGCGGGCCTGGGCGCAGTCGGCTGCCAGGGTGACGGCATAGCCCGCCCCCTCCAGCAGCTCTCCCACCATGCGCCGCAGCTCCGGCGCGTCGTCCACCAGTAAAATGTGATAGGCCATCCTTGCTTCCCAGTCCTTTCTGATCGGAGCAAATGCCCCGTAGGGACGACCCTCGTGGTCGCCCGCGGGCGGCCAGAAGGGCCGCCCCTGCCGACTTGCGCAGGGCAGAAAGCACATGGCCCCGCGCCCTGTTCCCGCTGTTTTTCTATTATACAACAACTGGCTTCCCCTTTGCACGCCCCGGCCGGAAAACGTAAGGTAAGCGTAAGGATGGCTTCATCGGGATGTAAGGGAGGGGCGCTATCCTTGCGGTGTAACAAGGAGGTGTCCTCACATGAACGCTGTTGTGGAAACCCGCGGGCTGTGCAAACAGTACGGCCCGGCTCTGCGGGTCAACCATCTGGATCTCACCGTGCCGGAGGGGGCGGTCTATGGATTTCTGGGCCCCAACGGGGCGGGCAAATCCACCACCCTCAAGCTGCTTCTGGGGCTGGCCAGGCCCACGGCAGGGGAAATCGCCGTCTTTGGGCGGCCCATGGGTCCCCGCACCCGCATGGAGACTCTCAGGCAGGTGGGCAGCCTGATCGAGAGCCCCAGCTACTACGGCCACCTGACCGGCGCGGAGAACCTGCACATCGTCCAAACCCTGCGCGGGGCGCCGGAGCGGGACATCGGGGAGGTGCTGCGCATCGTCCGGCTGGACGGCCAGAAGGGCAAGCGGACGGCCCACTACTCCCTGGGCATGAAGCAGCGGCTGGGCCTGGCCGCCGCCCTGCTGGGCTTCCCCAGGCTGCTGATCCTGGACGAGCCCACCAACGGCCTGGATCCGGCGGGCATCCAGGAGATGCGGGAGCTCATCCGCTCCCTGCCCGGCCGGTTCGGCATGACGGTGGTGGTGTCCAGCCACCTGCTCAGCGAGATCGACCAGATGGCCGACCACGTGGGCATCATCCGGGAGGGGAGGCTGGTGTTTCAGGACACCCTGTCCGCGCTCCACGCCCGCAGTTGCCCCCGCCTGGCCCTGCGCACCACCGACAACGCCGGGGCAGCCCGCCTGCTGGGAGAGAACCGTGTCCCCTGCACCCTGGAGGACGGCTGGCTCACCCTTCCCCTGCTCTCCGATGCCGATGCAGCCAGTCTCTCCCGCTTTCTGGCCTCCCACCGGGTGGATCTTCTGCGCATGGAGGAGCGGCAGAAGAGCCTGGAAGACCTCTTTCTGGAGCTCACCGGAAGGGAGGAGAGCCTGTGAAGCTGCTGGCCCTGGAGTTCTGCAAGTGCCGCCGGCGCAAGCTCACCCTGGTCTGCGCCGGCCTGCTGGCCGCCCAGCTCCTGTGGTTTGGGGCCTACCTGACCCGGCAGGATGCGGAGGCGCTGGCTCAGGGGTGGATGCTTCTGCTCTACAACCTGGCAATGGTGGACGCCATTATGCTCCCTATCGGCGTGGCGGTGATTGCCAGCCGGAGCTGTGAGCTGGAGCACAGGGGGCATACCCTCAAGCTGCTGGAGACTGCCGTCACCCCCGGTCGTCTCTACGCCGCCAAGCTGGCCTGGGGCGCCCTGGTGCTGGCCGGCCTGCTCCTGGCGCGCGGCGCCCTCTTTCTGGCCCTGGGCCTTGCCATGGGCTTCCCCGGCGGGACGCCCTGGGGGCGGTTCGCGGTTTTTACCGCCCTGTCCTGGGCGGTGTCCATGACCCTCTACGCCCTCCAGCAGGGGCTGTCCCTCCGCTTCGCCAACCAGGCCGTGGCTCTGGTATGCGGCATCTTCGGCAGCTTCGTGGGACTCATGGCCCTGCTCTTCCCCGTGTGGGTACAGCGGTGCGTCCCCTGGGGGTATTACGGCCTGCTCTCTCTGGTGCGGATGGAATGGGATGAGGCCACCCGCTGGACCGCTTTCTTTTGGCGGCGGCCGGAGCCCCTGGATCTGGCCCTCCTGTGCCTGTGGGCGGCCCTCTTTCTCACTGTGGGACGGACTCTGTTCGTCCGAAAGGAGGTGTGAGGCATGGTACTGCGCTGTCTCCGGGCGGAGCTGATGAAGTGCCGCCGCGCCCCGGTGTGGCTGGCCTTCCTGGTGCTCCCCCTCTTTCCCGCGGTGCTGGGCACCTTCAACTACCTGGGCAACCTGGAGGTGCTGGACGCCGGCTGGTACAGCCTGTGGACCCAGCACACCCTGTTTGCCTCCATGTTCTTCCTCCCCGCCCAGTTCGGCGTGTTCTGCGCCTGGCAGTGGCGGCTGGAGCACGCCGACCACAACTGGAACGCCGCCCTCACCGCCCCGGTGCCAGTGCGTGCGCTCTACCTGGGCAAGCTGCTGCTGGACCTGGGGGTGTCCGCCCTGGCCATGGCCCTCATCGGCCTGCTCTTTCTCCTCAGCGGCAGGCTGGCAGGTATCTCCGCCCCTCTGCCCCCGGAGCTGCCCGGCTGGCTGGCCTTCGGCGCCCTGGGCTGTACGGCGGTGTGCGCCGTACAGCTCTACCTCAGTCTGGCCATCCGCGCCTTCGCCCCGCCGGTAGCCATCGCCCTGGTGGGTGGAATCTTCGGCCTGCTCCTTACCAGCCAGGGCTTCGGCGCCGCCTTTCCCTACTCCCTGCTCTGCCTGGGTATGCGGGCCAACAACCCCCAGATGGCCCTGCCCCTCCCCTCCTTTCTGGCGGGCTGCGGGTTCTACCTTCTGCTCTTCTCTCTGCTGGCCGTACGGCGGCTCTCCCGCCGGGATGCCGTCACCGGGTAAAACATACCCCCGCGTGCCATAGCACGCGGGGGTATGTTTTACCGCCTATCGAAAAGGTCCTTTCGACGGCAGGAGGGTTTATAGACATCCTCCTGTGTCATCCGATTCAGTCCTCCCTGGAACAGATGACCGCAGTCGCCTTCATGGAGGGGATGAAGACGATGGCGGCGGTGATGTAGGCCACCACAAAGATGGCGGGCACCTTGGTGATCCAGAAGCCGAAGAAGCCCGCGCCCATGGCGAAGCCGATCTCGCAGAACATCAGCAGGAAGCTCATGAGCAGCACAATCACGAACACGATGGCCAGCAGGCGCAGGAAGTAGGCGGCGGGGCCTTCCATCTTCTTGACGCCCAGGGCGCGGACGAACTTGTTGCCCATGGCGGGCAGATCGATGATGGTCTCCAGGGTCATGTTGAGGCAGAAGCCCTGAATCATACCGATGATAAAGCTCTCCGGGGTGAGCGCGCCCTCGCCGGCCTTGACGAAGATGGTCACCACCAAAGTGATGAAGAAGGCCAGGAAAATGTTAAATACCAGAGGGAATTTGCTCTTCTTGCACATGACGGCTCCTCCTTACCAGTTGTCCTTGTTCTCGGCGTAGACCTGAGGCAAGATGGCGGCCAGGTGGCCGAACTCCTTCAGGTTGTGGGCGAACAGGCCCATGGGTACCTCCTCCGGGACGGACACGCCGTCGGGCACCAGCTTGACCAGCCTGCCGTCCACCAGGCCGTAACCGATCCAGAAGCGGGAGCGCAGCTCGATGCCGCCGGGGATCTCGCGGACGAAGTGGGTCATGATGGCCGCCACGCCCTGGCCGGGGACGGGGCCGTGGCCGTTGGCGCAGATGAGGGCGGCGCAGGCGTCGGTGCCCACCTTCTCCTCCTCATAGCCCAGCTCGTGGGGATAGCGGAACTCCAAAACCAGCTCGTCGGGGCCGGGGCCGATATCCTCCAGCACATGGTGGACGGTGCCCCAGGTGCGCTCCCGCATGGGCAGGCTCTGGTCCAGGGTCTTCTCCCGCATCTGCTGGCGGGCATAGTAGTGATCCTCCGGGTCCCAGATGCGGTAGCGGAGATCCTCCAGGCTGTGCCAGGCGAACCACCACTCGAACATCTCAGGAGTCACGCCGGGCATCTCGGTGCGGTTGGCCAGGAAGCCGGTGCCGTTGGGCATGACGCAGTAGCCGATCTCGCAGGGCAGATAGCCGGGCTTGAACAGGTCGTTGCGGTCCTCGATCTTCAGCGCCAGGCTGGGATCGATGGGGCCAGCCGCCAGCACGGCCAGCTTCTCCTCCGGAATGGGGGTGATAGGCAGGTCGTAAAACTTAGCGTAGGGCAGGGCGCGCTCAGCAGCGGTCAGTTCGGGTCTCTTGCTCATGATAAACACTCCTTCTGTGTTTTGTATTCACGTCTATTTTCATAAGCAATCCCCGTGCCAAATGCGCCGCACGGCCCGGAACCCCCGCCCCACAGGGGACTTCTGCCCTCCTTCTCCCCCCATTCCGCCCGGCTGTCTTGTCTTTTTCCCGCACATATTGTATAATAGTGTTCAGATTATGAACAGGTGGTGAGGACATGCAGACTCTGCACATCAGCCGCCAGGAGCTGCACACCCGGGGCGGCGTCCTGGACCGGATGCTGGACAGCCTGTTCGACACCGCCATTCTGGTGGACACCGACTGCCGCATCCTCTACATCAGCGCCAGCTCCTTCCCCGACCCGTCTCAGCGGGCAGCGGTGGTGGGGCAGCATATCTCAGTGCTGGACCAGCTCTCCCCCTTCGAGGAGGTGCTGCGCACCGGCCAACCCCGGCCCGATCTCTTTCTGGAGCTCCATGGCCGGCCCTGTATCTCCAGCCTGTTTCCCGTCCTGGACGGGGAGCGGGTCATCGGCGTGGTGGGCACCATCACGGTGCGCAACCTGGGCCGGTTGAAAAAGGTGCTCTCCCAGCTCAGCGACCAGGCCGCCGGCTTCCGGGGCCTCTACCAGGATCTGGCCCGGGTGGACAGCGGCTACCGCCTGGAGGATTTTGTAGGGGAGAGCCCCCGGGTGGCCGACCTGCTGGACAAGGCCCGGAAAGCCGCTCACAGCGGTGAGAGCGTACTCATTCTGGGGGAGACCGGCACCGGCAAGGAGATCATCGCCAGCGGCATCCATGCCGAGCGCCACGGGGGCCGCCCCCTCCCCTATGTGACCATCAACTGTACCGCCATCCCAGAGCAGCTCCTGGAATCCGAACTCTTCGGCCACGAGAAGGGGGCTTTCACCGGCGCCACCGAGGCCCGGATGGGCAAGTTTCAACTGGCGGGGGATGGGGATATCCTGCTGGACGAGATCGGGGACATGGATCTGCAGATGCAGTCCAAGCTGCTGCGGGTGCTGGAGTCCCGGGAGTTTGAGCGGGTGGGCGGTCGTGAGATCATCCCCCTGCGTGCGGGGATCATCGCCTCGACCAACCAAAACCTGCTGGCCATGAGCGAGCGGCGGGCTTTCCGGGCGGATCTCTACTACCGCCTGTCCACCATCGAACTCTACCTGCCGCCCCTGCGGGCCCGGCCGGAGGACATTCCCCTGCTCATCGACCGCCTCTGCGCCCAAAAGGGCGGGCGGCTCCGCCTCACCCACCAGGCCATGGAGTACCTTCAGCGGTACACCTGGCCGGGTAACGTCCGCCAGCTCAAGAATCTGGTGGGCCGCTGGCTGGTGTTCTACGACGGGGTGCAGATCACCGGACGGCACGTGGTGGACGAGCTGACCATCGGCCAGCGCAGCTACAACGAGGCCTTCGGCGTCACCGACCCCCTGGCGGGGACGGAGTCGCCGTCCGGCCCCGCCTCCGCGCCGCCCCCCACCCTGGCCGACCAGGAGCGCGCCGCCCTGGAGCAGGCCCTGGCCTATGCCGGGGGCAACCGGGCGCTGGCCGCCCGGTTGCTGGGCATCTCCCGCACCGCCCTCTATCAGAAGCTGGAGCGTTTCCGCCTGTCCTGAATTAAAACGCGGGCCGCGTATCCCTTGGATACGCGGCCCGCGTTTTGCATGCTATCTGGTCTGCTCCCCTTCGGGGATCATGCCGAAGTTTTGGAAGGGCAGCAGGACGCACACCGCCCGCCCCAGCACATACCGCTCGTCCACGGTGCCCAGGGTCACGTCCCGGCTGTCACTGGAGTGGTTGCGGTTGTCGCCCATGACGAAGATGGAGCCCTCCGGCACCTCAATATGGGTCTGGTTCTCATAGGTGGGACACAGCATGGCCTCATGGATGTAGGGCTCGTCCAGCACCTGTCCGTCCACTGCGACGGTGCCCGCGTCGTAGTCGATGTCCACCGTCTGTCCGCCCACGGCGATGACCCGCTTGACGATGGGCCCGTCCACATCGCGGAAGGCCTTGGTGAGCACCACCACATCCCCCTGCTTGGGCTCATAGCCGACGCTCTGGAGCAGCAGCATGTCCCCGTGGTGCAGCGTGGGATACATGGAGCTGCCGTCCACGCCGATGATGCGCCCCACGAAGGTGAAGAGAAGGATCAGCGCCACCAGAGCCAGCACCAGGGCCTGGAGCCAGAAGTAGAGATCCAGCTTGAGGGAGTCGCCGCTGGAGAGCTCCTCCTGCTCCTCCCCGTCTTGTGTTTGCTTCTTTGCCAAAGGTATCAGCTCCATCCGAATGGGAAAAAAGATCGTTCTATTATACCCCGCCCTGCTCACGATTGCAAGCGCAGAACGGCGGCCCCCTCCCGGCCCTCCGCCAGCCGCGCCTCCCGGCTGTGGCAGGTGAACAGGAGGATCTGCCGCTCCTCTCCCAGCCGGGCCAGGGCCTCCAGGGCCAGGGCGCAGCGGCCGTCATCGAAGTTGGCCAGGGCGTCGTCCAGCACCAGGGGACAGGGCTCCTCCGCAGGGAGCACCAGCTCACACACCGCCAGACGCACCGCCAGGTAGAGCTGGTCGGCGGTGCCCTGGGAGAGGGTCAGCGCCCGCCGGGGCTGGAGGCCGTCGTGCTCCTCCGCCAGGGCCTCAAACTGCTGGGTAAGGGCCACCTTGTCGTATTTCCCGCCGGTGAGCTCCGCCAGCAGCTCCCCCGCCCGGCGGTTGAGGGCCGGGGAGAACCGGGCCTGGAGCCCGCTGTGGGCCTGCTCCAGGGCGGCCAGGGCCGCTCCCAGGGCGTCGTACTCCGCCCGGCGGCGGTCCAGCTCCTCCTGGATGGCCTCCCGCCGGGTCTGAAGGGCCTCCCGGTCGCCCAGGGTATTCAGCTCCCCCTGGGCCATGGCCAGGCCGCTGCGCAGCCGGGAGAGCTCTCCCTCCGCCGCGCTCAGGCGGGCCGCGGTCTCGGCAGGGTCAAAGCGGGGCTCCACGTCCGTCCCGCCGGAGACCTCCTCGGGCCGGGGCAGGCTGTCGGCCAGGGTTCTGGCCCCCTCCAGCTTTACCCGGGCGGTGGACAGGCGCTCGTCCAGGTTCAGCGCCCGGGAGAGGGCGGCGGATACGCCGAAGGTGTCCGTCACCGTGGGGGCGAAGGGGTGCACCAGCTCCAGCAGCCTCCGGCGGGTCTCCTCGTCCCGGGCGATGTGCCCGGCCAGGGCCTGCTCCACCGCCTCCCGCTTTTTGGCCGCCTCCGCCGCCACCACACACGCCTCCCGGTAGGCGCTGGCCCGGCCCAGAATATCCTCGGGCCGCTCCGCCCCGTAGCGTGCCAGCAGCTCTGCCGCTCCGGCGGCAAATCGTCTTTTCCACAGCCCGGCGGCGATCAGCAGGGCTGCCCCCCCGATAGCCAGAGCAGCGGACACCCCGGCCGTCGTCAAAACGGCCGGAAGGCTCCCCCCCAGGGGCAAGGGCAGCGTCCCGCAGAGGGTGGCTATGAGCCCCACCGCGCCCACTGCCAGCAGCAGGATGCCGCCCGCGTACAGCCCCGCTGTTTTGGGCCGGCTGCCCGCCGCCTCCGCGTCGGCGCCGGCCCGCTCCCAGGCCTCGTCGGGGGTCAGGCCGGGGAACAGGGGATCCTCTGCGGAGGCCCGGGCCTCCGCCTCCGCCGCCCGGGCCTCCTCCAGCTGGCTCTCCGCCAGCTTGCGGTTGGCGTGGAGGGTATTGAGGGCGTTGAGCTCCTCCTGGGCCCTTTTCAGGGTATCCCGGTCGGGAGGCGCGCCGTGGCGGGTACGCTCGGCCTCCAGGCCGTCCACCTGGGCCTGGGCCTCGGCAAGGGCGGCCTGGGCCGCCTCCCACCGGGCCCTGCGCTGGGCCATGGCCCGGCTGAGGTGGGCGTCCCGCTCGGACTCCAGAAGTCTGTGCTCGGCCTGGAGCCGCTCCAGCTCCCGCCTGGCCTCCTGGGCCAGACGGAAGGCCTTGGACTGGCGGGCCAGGGTCTCCTCCACGTCGGCCAGCTCCTCCTCCAGCCGGGGGATCAGGCCGGTCTTGTTGTGCTTCCGGCGGTTGAGCCAGTCCCGCAGGCGGCGCTCTACCTGGGAGTAGGACACATCCTCCTCCCCGCTGGAGGCCAGGGCGGCGATGCGGGCCTCCAGGGCGGGGGCGCCGTCGATGGCCGCGCCCCCCTGGCCCACGAAGGCGGAGCGCTCGAATACCTCCCGGGGCACGCCGGTGAGGGTCTCCCCCGCGTTGTCCCCGGTGAGGCCGGGCACCAGCTCCGCCGTGCCGGTATACACCGCCTCAAAGCGGCCAAAGGGGGTGCTCCCCTTGGGCCCCCGGCGGAGGGTGACGGACCGCCCCTGCCAGAGCAGCTCCACGCTCCCCTCCATGGCCGCGCCGCTCCAGGGCTGGTAGCGGTTCTTCTCCGCAAGGTAGCCCTGACGGTCCCGCTCCTTGGTGTTGATCCCGTAGAGCATGGCCCGCAGGAAGGCCGACCAGGTGGACTTGCCCCCCTCGTTGGGGGCCTCAATGACATTCAGCCCCTCCCCCAGCGCCAGCTCCGCGCTCTGGAGCTTGCCGAAGGTGGCGCGCATCTTCAAAATCTTCATAGGCAGGGATCCTCCCCATTCTCCAGGGCCGCCAGCCCGAAGCGGGCGGCCAGCTCCAGCCCGTCCCCCTCCAGCGCCCCGCTCCGCAGGGTGCGCAGGAAGAGGCCGGTGAGGCTGTCCTCCCCCGACCGGGCCCACAGCGCCCGCCGCTCCCGGGTCTGGTCCCGGAGGGTCACGCTGTAAAAACGGGGCTCGGCCAGGGCGGCGAGGGCGGCCAGCTCCGGCGGCTCCTCCCCCCGCTCTCCGGTGAGCACGATGCGATAGCAGTCCTCCCCGGCGTCTGCGGGCAGGGCCGCCGCCAGGGCGGCGGCCGGGCTCTCCGCCCCGGTCACATCCACGGTCAGGATCTCATAGCGCCGCCGGGCCAGGGGGACGAACTCGGCGGACACGGCCCCGCCGTCGTCCACCGTCACCACCAGCACGCCCTTGTCGCCCAGCTCGTCAAAGCCCCGGCCCTCGGGACAGCCGGGGTAGGCCCAGTACGTGTCCCCCGCCTTTTGCAGCCCGGAGCAGGCGTGGATGTGTCCCAGGGCCAGGTAGGTCAGGCCGCTGGCGGCGATGTCCTCCAGGGCGATGGGACCGTAGCGCCCCTTCCCCTCCACGTCCCCGTGGAGGGCCATCAGGTGGATGCGCCCGTCCCGGGGGGCGGCAAAGCCCATCAGGGGAGAGCGGTCGGCCTGGGGGGTGGTGAAGGCCGCGCCGTGCACCACGCAGTTGAGGCCGGGCAGCTCCACCCCCTCCACCGCCACGGTGGAAAAGATATGTACGTTGTCCGGCCACGCCGTGCCGGCGTATACCGAACGGGGGCCGTAGCAGTCATGGTTGCCCGGGGCGATGAACACCGGGGCGGGGATGCCCCCCAGGGTCCGGGCCAGGGCCTGTACGGTCTCCTGGTAGGTCTGGCCGCCGTCCAGCAGGTCGCCGGAGAGCAGCACCACGTCCGCCCGCCGCTCCTCCGCCAGCCCGGCCAGCCGGTCCAGCAGCTCCCGCTGCTCGGCCCGGCGGGCCCTGGCCTTGTCCGGGGGCAGGGCGGCAAACGGGGCGTCCAGGTGGAAATCCGCCCCGTGGATGATTGTCAGCATAGATGTCTCGGTTCCTTTCTCGCAGGGGATATTACGCGCGGATGTCCACCCGCTCGACGCTCACACACCGCCGCTGGTCGGTGTCGATGGAGAAGAGTACGCTCTCCAGCTTGCAGGGGCCCGGGGCGGGCTCAAAGCGGCGGGGCAGCCCGCCCAGGAAGCGGTTGACGGCCTGCTCCGGCCGGATGCCCAGCACGCTCTCGGCCGGGCCGGTCATACCCAGGTCGGTGACAAAGCCCAGCCCCTTGGGGAGAATTTGCCCGTCGGCGGTGGGGACATGGGTGTGGGTGCCCCACACGGCCTGGGCCCGGCCGTCCAGGTAATACCCCATGGCCCCCTTCTCGCTGGTGGCCTCGGCGTGGAAGTCCACCAGCACCACATCGGTCCCCTCCATCCGCCTGAGCACCCGGTCGGCGGTGGTGAAGGGGTTGTCGAAGTTGCTGTCCATCTCGCACCGGCCAATCAGGTTCATGACGCCGATGCGCAGACCGCCGGGGCCGTCGTACACGCCCCAGCCCCGGCCGGGCACCCGGCTGGTGTAGTTGGCGGGGCGGAGGGTATACCGGTCGTCCTCCAGAAAGTCGGCGATCTGGATGCGGTTCCAGGTGTGGTTGCCCAGGGTGACCACATCCGCACCGGCGTCAAAGATCTCCCGGGCCTGCCGGGGCAGAATCCCCACGCCGGACGCGTTCTCCCCGTTGACCACCGTGAAATGCACGCCCTTGAGCTTTTTCAGCCCCCGGAGATGGCGGGACAGGTACTCCACGCCGCTGTCCCCCACGACGTCGCCTACGGCCAGCACGTTCAGAATCATAACTTGCCTCCCTCTCATAATCAGCAGCCTCTATTATATGTGATTTTTTGCAAAAGGGCAATCGTAGTTTCTTGTAACCGGATTGAAACCGCCCCCGTAACCCTTTTTGCCGTCCCCTATGGTATGATAGGAGACGCCAAGGAGGATTTTTTTATGAAACTGCGCCTTTTTTCCGGCCTGGCCGCCCTGGCCCTGGCCGCGCTGCTGGCCGCCTGCGCCCCGGCCGCCCCCGCTGAGCCCGCCCCTTCTCCCGGCGCGGCCAGCCCCGCCCCCACCGCCGAGCTGCCCACCCCGGTCACGGAGGAGGAACTGCCCGCCTTCTATGAGGCCGAGGGCTATACGGTGACGGAGGTGCGCGGCTATCTGGACGACTTTGTGGTGGAATACACCTACGGCGGCAGTGAACCCCGCCTTCTGGACTGGGTGTTCGGGGAAACCGGCCGCCGGGTGTACCTGACGGGTCTGGACGCCGATGCTTCCTATCAGATCACCGGCCCCGGCGAGGTGCGCTTTACCACCGGCGGTGTCAGCTCCTCCACCCCCTGGAAAGGGCTGCCCGAGTCGGGTACCGTGCGGGTGCTGGTGGACGCCTACGGCCGGGTGCCGGAGGACGCCGTTCAGACCACGCTGGATACTGTGGAAACCTGGCTGGACCCGGCGGAGCCCTTCTACATGGGCTGGTGGGAGAACGGCCGCCCCGATACTGAAAGCACCCGGTTTGAGCAGGTGTACGACGCCCGCATCGACGCCGACGGCCTCTCCTTCTCCTTCATCCCCAACGGGGACAGTAAGGAGCTGTTTGGGGGGTTCTTCCCGGCGGCCACCACCATCCCCAGCTTCGAGACCAGCTTTGATCCAGACCGCCGGGTGTTCACCCTCCGCCTCCACAACACCTGCCTGGAGAGCGGCGGCGCGGAAACTGATGAGATAGAGGAATGGATCGGTGAGGGGACATATCCAAAGAACCTCTATCCCTATTCCTTCCCGGCGGGCTCCCTGGGCCGGGACAGCCACTTCCTGCGGGATGTCACCATCGCCGAGGACGGGGAGGACGTGGTGGTGACCGCCGTCCTGACGGAGCGCGCCTACCGCTTCACAGTGGAGACCTCCAACCTGGGCTTCGACAACATCCCCTCCTTCCGCATCGTATTCCGGGAGAAGAATCTTGACTTAGATGGGCGGGATTGATGTGAAACGATACCTGGCGCTCGTTCTGCTGCTGGCCCTCTGTCTGGCCGCCTGCACACCGAAGGCCCCGGCGGAGACCGCCCCGCCGCCGGAGGCCGGTTCGATCCGGCCGGAGACGCCCGCCCCGGTGTGGGGCGAGCAGGTCTTTCAGCGGGACTATGCCGGCGAGGAATCCAACGCGGACGCGCCGGAGGGGGTGGTGGTCTCCCTGCGCTTTGTCATGCCCTGCATCGAAAACGCCGGGGAGAACCCCGTCTGGCAGAGTCTAAACGAAGACTTCTCCATACTGGGAGAGGGGTGGCTGGAAAAGGGCCTGGAGTACTGGAGCACTCCAGGCCTGGAGCCCGGCGGGGACTATTCCGTGGAGAGCGTCTACACCATCCAGCGGTGCGACCGCTTCCTGAGCGTCCGCTACCAGCGCACCGAGGCGCTGGCGGGTGAGCCCGCGGTCACTGTCTCCGGCAGCCTCTTTGACCTGTCCACCGGCAAAGCCCTTACCCTGGACTCCTTACTGCGGGTTCCGGCCGAGAAGGGGATGGACGCTCTTCTGGATGCTCTGGACGGTCTGGAGGACGGCCCGTACGGCCGGGCATATTTTGAGAGCTACTGGGATGTCAACGCCTTCTACCTTACGGAAGACCACCTTGTGCTCCTCTTCCCGGTCTATGCGGACGGCGCTACCTCCCCCACCGCCACCCTGGAGCGCCCCATCCCCCTGGATCGCCTCCGGGGGCTGCTCAGCAGCGCCTTCCCGGAGCTCTGTCCGGCTGACCCTGCTCCCCAGCCCTCCGCCCCGGCGGCGGAGCCGCACGCATTCACCCCGGAGGAGATCGGCCGGGTCAACGGGACGGCGCGTCCTGGCACATCCGCTCCCACCGAATTGTAAACAATCCTTGAACCCTCTTGCAATTTTTCATGCGAAGGATTATGATAGCGTTAGCACTCATAGAGTTTGAGTGCTAACGCTCTTTGTTTACAAAACTGTTTGAGATACAGGAGGCATTGTCATGGCAAAGAAACAGTTCAAGGCCGAGTCCAAGCGGCTGCTGGATCTGATGATCAACTCCATCTACACCCACAAGGAGATTTTCCTGCGGGAGCTGATCTCCAACGCCAGCGACGCGGTGGACAAGCTGGCCTACAAGGCCCTCACCGACGACCAGGTGGGGCTGAACCGCTCCGACTTCAAAATCACCCTCACCCCCGACCAGATTGCCCGCACCCTGACCATCTCCGACAACGGCATCGGCATGACGAAGGAGGAGCTGGAGCAGAACCTGGGCACCATCGCCCGCAGCGGCTCCCTCCAGTTCAAGCAGGAGCTGGCCAAGCAGGAGAACGGCGGGGAGCACACCACCGACATCATCGGCCAGTTCGGCGTGGGCTTCTACTCCGCCTTCATGGTGGCCGACCACGTCACCGTCACCTCCAGGGCCTACGGCTCCGACGAGGCGTGGCAGTGGGCCTCCGACGGCGCGGACGGGTACACCCTCACCCCCTGCGGGAAGGAGAGCGCCGGCACCGACATCGTGCTCCACATCAAGCAAAACACCGAGGACGACCACTACGACGAGTACCTGGAGCAGTACCGCCTGGCCGAGCTGGTCAAAAAATACTCCGACTACATCCACTACCCCATCGTCATGCTCATGCACAAGTCCCGCCAGAAGCCCCGCCCCGAGGACGCCGGCGACGACTACAAGCCCGAGTGGGAGGACTTCGACGAGTGGGAGACCCTCAACTCCATGGTCCCCCTGTGGCAGCGGCCCAAGAGCGAGGTCACGGCGGAGGAGTACAACCAGTTTTATAAGGAGAAGTACGGCGACTGGGAGGATCCCCTGAGCGTGGTGCACGTGTCCGCCGAGGGCGCGGTGGAGTACAAGGCCATGCTCTATATCCCGGCCCACGCCCCCTATGACTTCCACTCCCGGGAGTACCAGAAGGGCCTCCAGCTCTACTCCTCCGGCGTGCTCATCATGGACAAGTGCGCCGATCTGCTGCCCGAGCACTTCCGCTTCGTCAAGGGCGTGGTGGACTCCCAGGACTTCTCCCTCAACATCTCCCGTGAGATGCTCCAGCACACCCGCCAGCTCAAGGTGATCGCGGGCAACCTGGAGAAGAAGATCAAGGCCGATCTGCTCCGCCTCCAGAAGGATGACCGGGAGAAGTACGAGACCTTCTGGAAGGCCTTCGGCACCCAGATCAAGGTGGGCGTGGTGAGCGACTACGGCGCCCATAAGGAGCTTTTGAAGGATCTGCTGCTCTTCTTCTCCTCCAAGGAGGGCAAGCTCACCTCCCTGGCCGAGTACAGGGCCCGCATGCCGGAGGAGCAGAAGTACATCTACTACGCCTGCGGCGAGGACGCCGGGCAGCTTGCCAAGCTCCCCCAGGCCGAACGCATCCGGGACAAGGGCTACGAGATCCTCTACCTCACCGACGAGCCCGATCAGTTCGTCATCGACGCCCTGGGCGCGGTGGACGAGGTGGCCTTCAAGTCGGTGGACGACGCCGACGCCCTCCCCGAGACCGACGAGGAGAAGGCCGCCCTGGAGCAGAAGGCCGAGGAGAGCAAGCCCGTGCTGGACTTCCTCAAGGAGACCCTGGGCGACGCCATCAAGGAGGCCCGGGTGTCCAAAATCCTGAAGAGCGGCGCGGTGTGCCTCACCGCCGACGGCCCCATCACCCTGGAGATGGAGAAGTATTTCCAGCGGGTGGACCCCGAGAACGCCAAAAGCATGAAGGCCCAGCGGGTGCTGGAGCTCAACCCCGACTCGGCGGCCTTCGCCGCCCTCAGCCGGGCGGTGGAGAGCGACCGGGACAAGGCCGCCCGGTACGCGAAGCTCCTCTACGCCCAGGCTCAGCTCATCGCCGGCCTGCCTCTGGAGGACCCCGCCGGCTACACTGAGCTGGTGTGCTCACTGATGAACTGACGACAGGAGGACACGCCGTGGTTGTGCAGAAGAAAGTCCCTTCGGTGGAGGCGCTGGAGCGCCTTCACCGCCTGGCCTACTCCGTTCCTGACGAGGTTCAGGTCCGCTCCCTGGACGGCGCCATCGCTATCGACGCCAAATCGTCCATGGGCCTGTTCGCCCTGGACTTTTCCCAGCCGGTAGAAATCCTCACCGACTCCCCGGCGGTGCTGGCCGAGCTGGAGTGCTGGTGAGTCCGCCGCGCCAGGCTTTGCTTTGCCCGGGACCGGATAGCGGCGGCGTTCCGCCGGATACACTGCAAGACCGCCTCCGCCTATGAGCGGAGGCGGTCTTGTTTGCCTGCGCGGTTCTCCTCCAGAAATAAGTTCCGGGGCCCGGCACATGTGCCGGGCCCCGGAATGGGATCTTCTCTCATTGGGGCGTCAGGATGCCGTCTCAGACCTCCATGGCCGCGTCATAGCCCTCGCGGACCGCCTCCAGGATCTGGCGGGGCCGCTTGCAGTCGCCCACCATGCGGAACTCGCTGGAGAGCGGCTCCAGGGCCAGGGCCTCCGCCCGGAGGGGCGCCATACCGGCGGCCAGGATGACGGTGTCGGCGTCAAGCGTGAGCTCCTTGCCGTCCGCGTCTCTGCACACAATGCCGTGGTCATGGATCCCGGTACAGGTGGTCCTGCGCAGGATCGTGACCTGCTCGGCGTGATCCTTGAGCTCCATCATCAGGGCGGGCTTGTGGATGGAGTTGGCGTCGCGGGCCACGTCAATGCCCATCTCCACCAGGGTCACCTGCTTGCCCTGCATGGCCAGCTCCAGAGCGGCCTCGGTGCCGGCCAGGCCGCCGCCTACGATGACCACCTTCTGCCCGACCTGTACCTTGCCGTCATACATGTCCATGATGGGATGGGCCTTTTCCACGCCCGGGATGGGGGGAATCGGGGCCTTGGAGCCCACGGCGGCGATACAGAAGTCGGGGGCGATGACCTTTACCAGCTCGGGGGTGACCTCGGTGTTCAGCCGGATATCCACGCCCATGCGGACGGCCTTGGCAATCATATAATCCACATACTGCTGGGTCTCCCGCTTGAAGGGCACCTTCCGGGCGTAGCGGAGCAGGCCGCCCAGCGTGCCGGTTTTCTCGCAGAGGATGACCTCATGCCCCCGATCCCTGGCGACAATGGCCGCCTCCAGTCCGGCGGGGCCTCCGCCGGCGATGAGCACCCGCTTGGGCGTGGTGGGCAGGAAGGGGAACACCTCGTCCTCCGGCCGGTCCAGGGTGGGGTTGATGGCGCACTTGGTGATGCGGGTCTGGTAGTTGGCGATGCAGGCGTTGCAGCGCAGGCAGGGGCGGATCTCCTCCTCCTGGTTCCTCTTGAGCTTGTTGACAAACTGGGGGTCGGCGTTGACCGCGCGGCAGACGGCGATCATGTCCACCTTCCCGGCGGCCAGGATATCCTCGATCTTCTTGGGATCCCGGTGGGCGCCCACGCTCACCACATGGGAGTGCTTCACGTGCTTCTTGATCTCCTCGGCCAGGTAGAGGTTGTGGCCCTCCTCCTTGAACATGCCGGGCACCATCAGGCACTCGGTCTCCGGGAAGTAGAAGTTGCAGGCGGAGACATGCAGCAGATCGGCCCTGCCGTCCATCAGCTTGGCAAACTCCACGCCCTCCTTCAGGGTGTAGCCGCCCTCCACGTACTCGGTGCCGCTGAAGCGCACCTCGATGAGGAAGTCCTCGCCGCAGTACTGGCGGATGCGGTCGATGATCATGAGCAGCAGGCGGGCCCGGTTCTCCAGGCTGCCGCCGAAGCGGTCGGTGCGGTGGTTGGTCAGCGGGGAGAGGAACTGGTGGATGAGCCAGCCGTGGCCGGCGTGGATCATGGCCATCTCGAAACCGCAGGTCTTGGCCTGCTCGGCGGCGCGGCCGAAGGCGTCCACCACGGTCTCGATCATCTCCTCGGTCATGAAGAGCACCTCGCCCTTGCGGTAGACCGGCTCATCGGAGGCGGACTGGTCGGACAGGGGGGCGATGGTCTTGGTCTCGTCAAAGTTGATGTAGTCGGGGCCCCAGGCCTGGATGCCCGCGCTGGCCCGCAGCATGCCGGCGTGGTTGAGCTCAATGCTGGCAACGGCGCCGTAGCGGTGGATCTCGTCGGCAATGCGGGTCAGGAAGGGCAGGTTATCCTCATGTCCCGCCAGGATCTTGGGGGAGGCCAGCTTGCCGGAGTCCTCGCCGCTGGGGTCGACAATACAGTCGCCCAGGGTGACTACGGCGGCGCCGCCCATGGCCCGCATGCGGAAGAACTGCATATCCCGCTCGGAGGGGTGGCGCTCCGGGGTGGTATCCAGGTCGAACACGGAGATGGGCGCGATCTCAATGCGGTTTTTCAGGGTGATTCCCCGGATGGTCAGAGGGGTAAATATGTGCTGATATGTTCTGTCCATACAATAAGAACTCCTTCTGAATAAAATAGTCGATCCCTGCATTACAGCTTTTCATAGCTCTTGACGGGCTTGACGGCGCCGCTTCTGTAGCGGAGCTGGGCGAAGAGAATCCCCACAATGGTGATGATGACCAGAATGACCGCCTGGGGCATGCTCATCTGGAAGAAGAGCACCAGCACCATGACCACGCAGGATACGCCGCCCAGAATGGACTTCAGGTAGAGCTTGCTCTTGCTGCAGCGGAAGGCGGAGACCTCCCAAAGCTCCGGCATGCGCTGGGGGATAAATACGGTGCCGAAGCAGATGAAGGCGAACAGAATGTTGCTGAGCACCACGGCGGTGTCGGCGATCATGCTGATCTGCAGGCCGGTCAGGATGGGAATGAGGCCCACGATGTAGAAGCCCACCAGGATAATGACGGGGGTCTTGAACTTGGGGTGAATGTAGCCGATCTTATGGGGCAGCCAGCCGTCGTTGCAGGCCTGTAGGATGGGCTTGGTGATCCATGCGAAGGTGGCGTTCAGAGTCGTAGTCAGGGCCAACAGGGCGCCGCCGATGACGAAGAACAGGAACACGGGAGTTGGCATGATCGCCCTGGCCACCAGGTCCAGAGGCTGGTTGGCCGTCTCGGAGACGGGGAGCACGCCGCCGGCCACCATGGCAATCAGGGCATAGAAGATTGCGATGGCAATGGTAGCCACCAGGATGACCTGGGGCAGATCCTTGGTGGGGTTCTTGGCCTCTGCACTCAGGTTGACCATGTCAATGCCGCCGGCGGTGGCCCAGGTCAGCAGCACAGCGCAGGTGATGATGCCCATGGGGCCGGCGGGGGCAAAGTCCACTGTAAACAGGGTGCTGTAGTCCACCTTGGGCAGTCCGAACACGATGAAGCAGGTCATGGCCAGAGCCAGCACGATATCCATGACGATCTCCAGCTTGGCCGCGCCCTCAATGCCCAGCAGGTTGGTAATGAAGAATACGGTCAGGCAGGCCACCGCCACGGGGACAATGGGCACCTGCGGCAGCACGCCCTGGAGATACTGGGCGAAGCTGATGGCGTACATGGCCAGGGAGACGTTGGAGGCAAAGAAGATGACGATGTAGAAGCCGGCGAACTTGGGACCCCACAGGGTGCCCATCATGGAGTAATAGCCGCCGCGGAAGCGGGCGGTACCCGCCATCACGATGAAGGGCAGGGCCTGGAGCAGAATGAAGACGGCGGAGAGCAGAATCCCGATCCACGCCGACTTGCCCGTGTACCCGATGCCGATTCCGATCAGCGAAAACACGCCGGAGCCGATCACATGGCCGAAGGCGATGGAGTACAGCTCCTTTTTCCCCAGCGTCCGGTTCAGATCCTCTGTTGTCAGCATTTTCTTTTCTTTGTTTTCCATGGACAATCCTCCTCTACTTATTGGTCGGCCTGTGCCGACCGTTCCCTGTCCGGGACTCCGCCTGCACACAAACCGGAGTCCCTCCTCCGACCTGCGGGGACCGGAAACGCCACAGGCCTTTCGTTCAAGCCGCAGGACGGCAGTGCCCCCGCAGCCTCAAGCGCATATTCGAAATCCATGGGTTACATCTGTTTTCCTTCTCCCTCGGCAAAAGGCTCCTTTCCCTTTAAACTAGACCAGACTCGACCTGTTTTTTATTCCGATTGCAATCTTCATATGTTAAGTATAGAAAACTTGATACAGAAAAATAGCCCCTTCCCTGCGGATATTTTGGGGGTTTTGCTAAAATAAAACCGGCTGCATCCCGGAAAAATACAACAAAAAGTACAGCCAACTGACGACCAGTTGGCTGTACTTCTGTTTATATTGTATACGTTTTCGGATTGCCCGTCCTAATCCTGTGGAATTCTTTTTATAGCAAAAATTGTGGGTTTTCATCACATTTGATTGAAAAATTCCAGTGATTTTCCTCGTTTGAAAACCTATAGTTTTTCAAAGCACAGCAGCAGGATCTCAAAGGGGGCCAGCTTGAGGGTCAGATGGTAGGCGCCGTCCAGCTCCAGAAGATTCAGGGACATTTCAGGGGCCAGTGTTCCGTTGAGTACCCGCAGCGTCTCTGCGGAAAGTCTATCCGCCGGCGGCAGGGGGAAATCCCGGTACCTGGATGCGTATTCCTCAGAGGTAAGCCGGTACTTCCGGATGGCGAACCGCCCCGTCATGCCCCGGACGCTCAGTGTGACCTCCCGGTTGTAGTCGTGATCCTTCATCAACTCCACAAAGGGGGCCTGTTCCTCGACCCGGGAGCCACCCTCGAACAGCGTGTCGAAGCACGCGTCATAGTGGTAGAGCAGCACCTGGATGTCCTCCCTCCCGGACTGCCTGGCGGCCAGGTACATATCGCCCTGGGCGATTACCGTGTCGCCCAACTGCTCCAGCAGGGAGAGCAGGTGGTAGACCGGGCGCTTGAGCCCCTCCGGGGTCAGCAGGGCCACACCCGAATCCCCGTCCAGCAGCGTGAGCCGGGGCATACGGCTCCCCCGGCTTGAAGCCATGGTGTGGAGGAGGTAGCCCGGCATATAGCCGGAGCCATACAGCGCATTGGCTTCCGGCCGGTGCTCTGCCCCGGTGACGCGCACCGGAAGCCGGAAGGCGGACAGGGCCTCCGCCAGAGTCCTGGCCCGCTCCTCCTCCCCGGGAGCCGCCGGAACGATCACCTCCAGTTCACCGCCGGGCCGCAGAAACCGCTCCCGCAGGGGCTCCAACTCCTCCCTCAGCCCCCGGAGCGGCTCCCCCGGCGGCACACAGACCCGCAGCCTCATTCTCAGCGACCACAGATCATTCAGGATATAGTTCAGCACTCTGGGGCTGTTCCGGTAACGGCGCAGAAAGTCCAGATCAAGCGCAACGGTGTCCAGCCCCAGCTCCTCCCGCAGCCGCCGCAGCTCCGGAAAGCAGGTGATGTGGTCGTAGGCGGCACCCGCCAGGCTGACGCACCGGGGCCTCCGGAGGGGCTTCTCCTCATACCGTCCGCCCCAGTCCAGCGAGATCTCCTCCGACTTCCGGCAGAATTTTTGCAGCAGGAGCTCCAGCTCCTGCCCCTCCAGTGCCCTGCAGCTATATGCCTGCACCGCAATGGTGCGGCTCTGGTACCTGCGCCGGTACTGCTGTGGCGTGGTGCGAAAGCTCTTTTCAAAGCTGTCGCTGAAATATTTGTACTTGGAAAAGCCGCATTCGTAGGCGATGGTCTGGAGCCCCTTGCCCCCCTCCAGCAGCATGGCCGCCGACTTCTCCACACGGGCCATGTTCAGGAAGGTCCGGAAGCCCACGCCGCAGCCATTCTTGAGAATGTTGGTCAGGTGGTTGGCGCTGATGTGCTCCATGGCCGCCACATCCTCAATGCGGATAGGCTTGTTGTAGTTGCGGTAGATGTAGTCCGTGATCCGGCGGATGCGCCGGAGCTGGAGCTCGTTTCCCTTGTAGGCGTTGTTGAACTCGGGAAAGCCGCTGCCCAGATAATAGCACTGGAACTCCTTGATGAGAGTGTTGAGAATCTTCTCCCCCACCTCCCTGTAGGCAGCCGTCTCCGTCCCCGTCCGGTCCAGCAGCCTGGGGAGCTGCTTTTTCAGATAGCTGCCCAGCATTTGGATTCCCGCGGTATTGTTCTCCAGGGCACTGTTGGCAAACTGGTAGGTCCGCAGGTCCGGAAACTCCGCCCGGTATGCCTCCACATTGATGTGCAGCAGCATCACCGTCCCCCGGGTGTGGGGATAGGCGCAGAGCCGGTGCAGCTCCCGCGGACAGCTCACGTAAATATCCCCGGCCTTCATGTCCAGCACGTTGTTGACCACTGTGAGCTCAAAGGAGCCCTCCAGGGCAAACATGATCTCCAGAACGTCGTCGTGCATATGAAAGGGGTATTCCTCCACCTCCACGATACTGCACTGCAGCGGCGCATTGTCGGGAAACGCGATTGTCTCATACAGCATGTCCCTTCCGTCCTTTCCGTTGTGCTCCGGCTCCGCGGGTGTCACGGCCAGCCCTTTGGGGGATATTTTACCGTATTTTCAAACTGCTTTCCAGCAAAATCTGGATTTCACTCTGTTTCTCTCTCCGCATGCTTTTGACAGCAGGCCATTGTAAAATATATACAAGAAATTGCATCTACACCTTTCCTATATTGACGTTTTTTCCACCCCATGCTATCCTATTGTCATAGTACTGTTACAGGAAGGGGGATCGATTCCGGTGCAGCAACAGCAGTAAGATTTCTTCCATGGAGGAAGCTTGAGAACCACATTTCATGAAGGAGGCCTCGACCATGACCATGCGTATCCACCGCGCAGTCCGGACCCTCTCCCTTCTCCTGGCTCTGAGCATGCTGCTTTCCGTCAGCGCCATTTCCTCCGCGGCCGAAACGCCCGCCCCTTCCGTACTCACCGTTTCGGATTCTACGCTCGCTTTGGTTGACCGGGATCAAGCCTTTACCGCCACCCTCACCGTAGACGCCTCGGTACTGGGGGACGCCTCTCCCGATGCCTGGGCCGCCGGCCTTACCTGGTACCTCACCCGGGAGGAGGGCTTCCAGGACGGGACGCTCTATCCCTATTACTACCCAGGCGACCGCCTGGACCGCTGGCAGGTCTGGAACAACGGCGAAGGAGGCGACGCACTGTTCACCCTGGGCGATGCAGCCGCGTCGTCCAGCGGCGGCAAGGTCACCGTGACCCTGCCCTTTACCGCCGGTTCCTTTACCGGCATCAACGGCGACTCCTCCAAAAACCGGAACGCCTGGCCCAGCTTTATCGGCACGTACACCCTGTCCGCCCGGAGCGGTGATACCGTAGTGGCGGAGACGGACATGACGGTGAATGCCTATGACAGCTACGTCCGCTACGACGACATTGACGAGTCCATCCAGGACATCATCGACGAGGCGCTCCCCGGCCGGTACATCACCGTCACCACCTTCGGCCAGAGCGAGGGCGGCCGGGACCAGTATTACGTCACCCTGTCCGACAGCAAGGCGTCAGTGGACGCCTTCCAGGCCATGAACGCCATCGCCGAGGCCGACCCCGCCTCCCTCCAGGACAAGCTGGAGAAGGGCTCCATGGGCGACTACCGCGTGCCCTTCTTCCTCAACAACGTCCACCCCGACGAGGACCCCGGCGTGGACGCCCAGCTCAACGTCCTGCGCGCCCTGGCTACACAGGAGACCGTTACCTACAACACCCTCACCGGCTTCAAGGACAAGAGTGTGGACATCTCGGAGATGTTCGCCCCCGACGTGCTGGACCTGGGCATCACCGGCCTGGGCTCCCAGAAGTTTACCAGGGATGCGGAGGGCAACATTCAGGACAACACCGGCGTCAACGATGCCAGTGAGCTCTATACCATCAGCGGCGACATCACGCTGAAGGTGGACGACATTCTGGACGACATCATCTTTGTCATCTGCCCCAATGAGAACCCGGACGGGCGCACCTACAATACCCGCCGCAACGACAACGGCTTTGATCTGAACCGGGACGCCTCCAACCAGACCCAGAACGAGACTACCAATCTGGTCCAGGTGATCAACGACTGGAACCCGGTGGTATTCGCCGAGCTGCACGGCTACATGACCGAATTCCTGGTGGAGCCCTGTACCCCGCCCCACGAGCCCAACCTGGAATACGACCTGCTGGTGAAGAACTTTGCGCTGGGCTCCGAGGCCTTCGGCACGGCTGCCCTGGGCACCATGTCGGCCACCCGGGAGGAGCATCCCGACACCCTGTACTGGTCCTATTACATGCCTCTGCGGGATGACTACGACCCCTCCACCATGCACTGGTCCGCTTGGGACGACCTGTGTACCAACTACGGCCCCAGCTACGCCATGCTCAACTGCGGCTCCCTGGGCTACACCATTGAGACCCCCTATAACAACGAGGCATCCACCGACCTGTTCGAGTATGGCGTCTACGGCCTGATCGACTACGTCATGGAGCACAAGGACGACATCTACCACAACCAACTGGAGTTCTTCCGCCGGGGCATCGAGAACGAAGATCACCGGGACAGCATGGAAAAGTGGTATGTGGATGTGAACAACAAGCAGTTGCAGTCCGATACCTGGCGCGTCCCCTACGAGGAGAACGACAATTATTTCCCCGAGTACTATGTCATCCCCGTGGACGCCGCCTCCCAGCGCGATCCCGCCGACGCCTATGCGATGGGCCGGTTCCTGCTGCGCAACGGCGTAAGGGTATCCTCGCTGGACACGGACACCGCCGTGGGCGGCGTCACCTACAGGGCCGGTTCCCTGGTGGTGGACATGCATCAGGCCAAGCGGAACTACGCCAACGCCGTCCTGTGGGAGGGCGCCGACGCCTCCGCCTCCGGCTTCCCCGATCTGTACTCCGAGTCGGTTACCAACTTCCCCGCCATGCGCGGCTTTGACTGCATCCCCATCGCCGCAGAGGGCGCCTTTGACGGCAAGCTCACCGAGGTGAGCACGGTGACCGGCAGATCCCAGCTCACCGGCACGGCGGGCGACGTGGTCATCCTCTCCAACAACGGCAGCGAGGCGGTCCGCGCGGTCAACGCCCTGCTGGATGCCGGCCGCACCGTAAGCCTCATCACCTCCGGCGACCACAAGGGCGACTTTGCTCTCTCCCTTGCCAGCTACGAGACGGTTGCGGACGACTTTGTGCTCTCCGCCACCCGGACGGCCGAGTCCCCCGCGGCCAGCGCCATCCGGAAGCCCACGCTCTTCCTCGCAGGCCGCTATGACGCATTCTCCGGTGCCAAGCTCACGGAGGGCTACTTCGCCCAGTGGTTCCGCGACGGCTACGGCTTCCGGAACTACCGCAACGTCTACAGCAACGGCACCTCCAACTACGACATAGAGACCTACATCGACCAGCTGGGCTTCACCGTCACCGACGATCCCGCCAAGGCGGACATCATCGTGGGCAACGTAGCCCTGGATCAGGGGGAGAAGGGCGCGGCCGCCGTGGCCGCTGTCAAGGCCGGCACCCCCTACATCGCCACCGGCTCCGACCCGCTGGAGTACATCTCCAAAAACCTGGTCACCGACCTGACCTACACCACCCTGGGCATGGAGGCCCTCCATACCGTCACCTATCCCACCGACAGCCTGATCACCGCCAGCTACGCCGCCGACGGCGACCATGTGCTGTATACCTATAGCTGCGGCGTGCTCACCTCCGTCCCCGCCGGGGCCACGGTGCTCATCCAGGCCGCGGAGCAGGACAGCTTTATCGCCGGTTGCTGCCTCAACGAGAACGGGACTCCCATTGACGGCTTTGTGGAGGCCATCGCCCTGGAGCGGGACGGCATGGATCTCACCATCTTTGCCAACTCCGTCAACAACCGCGCCCACCAGCAGGACGACTACCGCTATGTGACCAATGCCATCTACGCCAAAATGAGCACCGGCGGCACCGGGTTCACCGATGTCCCCGCAAGCCATTGGGCCGCCGGCGGCATTGCCTATGCGGTGGAGAACGGCCTCATGACCGGCACCTCCCGCACCACATTTGCCCCCGCCGCCCCAACCACCCGGGGTATGATGATGACCATCCTGGCCCGCCAGGACGGCGTGAGCACCTCCGGCGGCGGCACCTGGTACGAAAAGGGCATGGCCTGGGCCAAGGAAAACGGCATCTCCGACGGAAGCGCCCCCAACGGCTCCATCACCCGCGAGCAGCTGGCCGTCATGCTCTACCGCGCGTCCGGCGCTGACGCCGGCTCTGCGGAGCTGAGCGCCTTTGCCGACAGCAAGGCGGTCTCCTCCTGGGCTGCGGAGGCCATGAGCTGGGCCGTGGAGCAGGGCGTCATCACCGGCAAGAAGGGGAACCTTCTGGACCCCGGCGGCACTGCCTCCCGGGCTGAGGTCGCCGTCATGCTCCAAAGATACCTCGGTTGAGCTTCCCTTCCAAAAATGACTGCGCGCGCCGCCTGAGAGACAGGCGGCGC